>JAFEEJ010000187.1 GCA_018241145.1 Pseudomonadota bacterium
ATCCGCTTGAAGACTAAAGGTGCTTTGGAGCTTCACAGCAAAATTATCCGCACTTGCTGTATCCGCAGTTGAGACAGGTCTGGCAGCCATCCAGCAGCACCAGCGCAGCGGTGTTGCACTTGCCGCAGAGTTGGGCGCCGGGCGGGAAGCTGCCGGAGGATTCCGATTGCGCTTCGACTCCGCCTGTCCTGAGCGTGTCGAAGGGCTCAGCGTGAACTGTTTCCGGGGAAGAGACCATCGCGCCGCCCATTTCGCCGGCGGTGCTTACCTCAGAGTTTTTTTTTGAAATTGCGGCCTCGTAGGCCGCGCGCTTCTCGGCGATCAGCATGCGTTGGGAATCGGACAATTCCGGATCGTGCAGCAGGCCGATCGCTTTCAGGTGCTTCTCGATGATGTCGCCCAGTTCCGCCACGATCGAGGGCATGTACACGCCGCCGGCCTTGAAGTAGCCGCCCCTGGGGTCGAACACGGCTTTCAGTTCCTCGACCAGGAAGGTGACGTCGCCGCCCTTGCGGAACACCGCGGACATGATGCGGGTGAGCGCCACGATCCACTGGAAGTGGTCCATGTTCTTCGAGTTGATGAAGATCTCGAAGGGCCGGCGCAGTTCGTATTCGGTGCCGGCGTTGAGCACGATGTCGTTGATGGTGACGTACAGCGCATGCTCGAACAGCGGCGACTTGATCTTGTAGGTGGCGCCGATCAGGGTGTCGGGGCGCTCCACCTTCTCGTGCATCTGGATCACTTCGGCCACCACCGGCGGCGCGGCGGCGTCCGTCGCGTCTTCCACGCGGGCGACTTGCGGGTCCGGCTTGACCACCTGGTATCCCTTGATCTTCTTTTCGATTTTCGTGGTCATCTTGAACGCCAACCTGGTGAATGCGTGCTGTTACGGGAAGTGCAGCCATGGATGGCTGCTTTTTCCATCGGGGAGGATGGTCGATCGCCGGCCATGGGTGGCCGGCTGCTGTTGCAGGGACGCATGCCACGCCGGCGCCTCGCATGCGGACGCCGGCGCGTGGTCGTGTCGCGTACTTATTTCTTCTTGCCCTTGCGCGCTTTCCGTGCGCCCTTCCTGGCGGCTTTCTTCGCGCCTTTCCTGGCCGATTTCTTCGCGGCCTTCTTCGCACCCTTGCGGGCACCGGCGCGCTTCTTGCCGGCCTTGCGTGCGCCTTTCTTCGCGCCCTTGCGTGCGCCCTTCTTGGCGGCTTTCTTCGCGGCCTTCTTCGCGCCTTTCTTTGCCGCTTTCTTCGCGGCCTTCTTCGGGGCGGCTTTCTTGGCCGCCTTCTTGGCAGCCGGTTTCTTCGCGGCCTTCTTCCTGGCCGGCTTCTTCGCGGCCGGCGCGGCCGGTGCAGGTGGCGCGGCCGGCGCCATCGGATCGCTGCTGCCCCACGGGAACGTCGTTTCGTTGCTCATCTTCAGCCCCTCATAGCAATGGACAGTGGACACTCTTGACACTTGCGGCCGGTTCGGACGAACCGCCGCGATGATTGCGGCGGCGACGGGAACCTGCCTCGATCCTTCCTCGCCGCATCGAACTTCCGATGCAACGCTCGGGATCAGAACTTGCCGTAATACCCTTCCTTCAACGCATCGAACAAATTGGCGGCGGTATGCATTTCGCCGTCGTACTCGACTTCCTCGTTTCCTTTCAGTTGCACAACAGTACCGTCCTCCAGTTCGAAACGGTAGAGGGTATTTTCGAGGTCGGCCTCCTTCACCAGCACGCCCTGGAACGCGGCCGGGTTGAAACGGAAGGTGGTGCAGCCCTTGAGGCCCGCCTTGTAGGCGTGGAAGTAGATGTCCTTGAAGTCATCGAAGGGGTAATCGGTGGGTACGTTGGCGGTCTTGGAAATGGACGAATCCACCCATTTCTGCGCCGCGGCCTGGATGTCCACGTGCTGGGTCGGCGTGATGTCGTCGGCGGCCACGAAGTAGTCGGGCAAGCGCATTTTCGGATCGTCCGCGCCGGGCGCGGCGCCCGCGTTGATCAGCGCGCGGTAGGCCAGCAATTCGTACGAGCACACCTCGACCTTTTCCTTGGTCTTGCGGCCCTCGCGGATGACGTTGCGCGAATAGGTGTGCGCGAACGAGGGTTCGATGCCGTTGCTGGCGTTGTTGGCCAGCGACAGCGAGATCGTGCCGGTGGGCGCGATCGAGGTGTGGTGGGTGAAGCGCGCGCCGATCTCGGCCAGCGCATCGACCAGCTCCGGCCGCACCGCGGCGACGCGTTGCATGTAGCGCGAGTATTTCGCGTGCAGCACGCGCCCGGGGATCCGGTCGCCCGCCTTGTAGCCGTCCGCCGCCATTTCGGGGCGCTTGCGCAGCATCTCGCCGGTGACCTCGAAGTCCTCGCACAGGATCGGCGCCGGGCCTTTCTCGTGCGCCAGCGCCAATGCGATTTCCCAGCCGGCCAGCGCCATTTCGCGCGCCACGTCTTCGGTGAACGCCACCGATTCGGCCGAACCGTAGCGCAGCTTCAGCATCGCCAGGGTCGAGCCCAGGCCGAGGAATCCCATGCCGTGGCGGCGCTTGTGCAGGATCTCGTCGCGTTGCCGCGCCAGCGGCAGCCCGTTGATCTCCACCACGTTGTCCAGCATGCGGGTGAACACGCGCACCACTTCGCGGTATTCGTCCCAGTCGAAACGCGCCTTCGGCCCGAACGGGTCGCGCACGAAGGTGGTGAGGTTGACCGAACCCAGCAGGCACGAACCGTACGGCGGCAGCGGCTGCTCGCCGCAGGGATTGGTGGCGCGGATGTTCTCGCACCACCAGTTGTTGTTCATCTCGTTGACGCGGTCGATCAGGATGAAACCGGGCTCGGCATAGTCGTAGGTGGAGACCATGATCATGTCCCACAGGTGCCGGGCCTTGAGGTGCCCGTACATCTTGCAGGCGACCAGGCCGTCGTCGCGCACGACGTAATTCTGGTGCACCGGCCATTCGCGCCAGACGACGTTCGCCGCATCGTCCAGGTCGAACTCTTCCTTCTCCTTGACGTGGATCGGGAACAGCAGCGGCCAGTCGCCGTCGGATTCCACCGCCTGCATGAAATCGTCGGTGACCAGCAGGCTGAGGTTGAACTGGCGCAGGCGTCCATCCTCGCGCTTGGCCTTGATGAATTCGCGCACGTCCGGGTGCGAGACGTCGAAGGTGCCCATCTGCGCGCCGCGGCGGCCGCCGGCGGAGGACACGGTGAAACACATCTTGTCGTAGATGTCCATGAAGGACAGCGGGCCGGACGTGTACGCGCCGGCGCCGGACACGTACGCGCCGCGCGGGCGCAACGTGGAGAATTCGTAGCCGATGCCGCAGCCGGCCTTCAGCGTCAGCCCGGCTTCGTGCACCTTCTCGAGGATGTCGTCCATCGAATCGGTGATGGTGCCCGACACGGTGCAATTGATCGTGGAGGTTTTCGGCTTGTGCTCGCGCGCACCGGCGTTGGACGTGATGCGGCCGGCCGGGATCGCGCCGCGACGCAGCGCCCACAGGAAACGCTCGTACCAGAACTCGCGCAAGGGTTGCGTGGCTTCGACCTCGCTGAGTGCGCGCGCGACGCGTTGCCAGGTGTCGTCGACCGCCTGGTCCACCGGCGCGCCCTGCTTGGTCTTCAGCCGGTACTTCTTGTCCCAGATGTCGAACGACGCCGGCTGCAGCGGAATTTCCGCCGCCAGCCGCGTCACGTTTTCCGCACGCAGCATGCTCATCTCTTGTCCTCTCCCCTTGCGGTTGCGTCTGTTTCTCAGATGGGGCCGTCCGTGGATGACAGCCCAAGCATTGGGTTCCCCGGCACGCATGAGGCACAAGATGTTGTGATCGCGGCCGGGAGCCAACCCTACGCTCCCCCGGGCTGCGTGTAAAGCTGGCAGCCAGAAATTCCGCCGCGGCGCGGTGTAAAAAGGAGGATCGGCGGAGGAGTACATCGACTCCGTCGCGCACCGGCACAGGAAGGATCGGCGCGCGCGAACCTGCCGCGCCAACTTTCCGGCGGCGGTGCGGTCGATAGTCGCAGTGCTCTCGCGTGGCCACGCACGATCGCGCGAAGCCTGGAGGATTTCCCGGCCGCCGGCCCTGGGTCACCGACGGCAACCATTGGCGTTGTTTCCGATAGAACGAGGCGTGCATGTCAGGACTTTCGCGTGGTCACCAACTTCGTTGCGGATTGCTGGCACTGCTGGTGCTGGCCGGTTGCGGCAACGCGGGCACCTTGCCGCCGGCAGTGGGCGGCCAGCCGCTGCCGTCGCTCGCGCCGATGCTCGGCAAGGTCTCGCCGGCGGTGGTCAACATCTCGTCCACCACCCACCGCAAGATCCGCGACCCGTTCTTCGACGATCCGATCATGCGCCAGTTCTTCGGCCTGCCGATGGCGCCGCCGCGCGAGGCGATCCAGCAGTCGCTCGGTTCCGGCGTGATCGTGGATGCCGCCAAGGGATACATCCTCACGAACAACCACGTGGTCGCCGGCGCCGACGACATCAAGGTAACCCTCACCGACGGGCGCAGCTTCAAGGCCAAACTGATCGGCACCGATCCCGCCACCGACATCGCGGTGATCCAGATCCCCGGCCAGAACCTCACCGCGCTGCCGCTGGCCGATTCGAAGAAACTGCGCGTGGGCGATTTCGTGGTCGCGATCGGCGACCCGTTCGGGCTCGGGCAGTCGGCCACGTCCGGCATCATTTCCGCGCTGCAACGCCAGGGCCTGCGGAACAGCGGTTTCCAGAACTACATCCAGACCGATGCGTCGATCAATCCCGGCAATTCCGGCGGCGCGCTGGTGAACCTCGACGGCGAACTGGTCGGCATCAATTCGATGATCTATTCGCCTTCCGGCGCGAGCGCGGGACTGGGTTTCGCGATTCCGTCCGACCTCGCCGCATCGGTGATGCAGCAGTTGATCAAGAGCGGGCACGTCGCGCGCGGCAGCCTGGGCGTGCAGTCGCAGGATCTCTCCCCGCGCATCGCCGCCGCGCTCGGCATCAAGGACACGCGCGGCGCGTTGATCACCGAAGTGACGCCCGATTCGCCCGCCGCACGCGCGGGGATGAAACCCGGCGACCTGGTGGTGGCGGACGACGGCAAGCCCATCGACGACGCGCAGGACCTGCGCAACGCGCAGGGGCTGAAGCCGCTGGGCAGCACGCTCGCGCTCGACGTCGTGCGCGACGGCAAGCACGTGCCGATCAGCGCGAAGCTGGCCGCCGACGCCAACACCCTGTCGGGCGACGTGCTCGACCCGCGCCTGTCCGGCGCCTCGTTCGTGAACCTGCCGCCCGACGTGCGCGCGCAAGGCATCAACGGCGTCGGCATCAGCGACGTGCAGGACGGCAGCCGCGCGGCCGCGCAGCTCGCGCCCGGCGACATCGTGATCCAGGTGAACAATCGCGCCACGCCCACGCTGGACGCATTCCGACAGGCGCTGGCCGCGCATCCTCGTTCCCTGCTGTTGACGATCGCGCGCGGCGGACAATTGGGACAGGTGCGGTTGCAATGAGTCCCGCGACGGCCACGACGCCATGAGCGGTGATCGCGAATCCCGGCGATTCGCCGTTCCGCGGCAACCGCATTCACACACAAGGGCCCGCCTTCGCCCATAATCGCGCCGCGGCCAGACGGTCGCGTCATTCCACGGAATCCGTCCTCATGCTTTCGCGTTGGTTGCGTCCGCTGTTTCCCCTCTTCCTGTCGTGTTGCGCCGCGGTGGCTTTCCAGGCATCGGCGGCGACCAAGCATTCCACCCACCGCTCCAAGTCCTCGCACAAGGACACCGGCCCTGCGCTGGTGGTGCGCGGCGACATCGTCACTTCGCGCGGACTGGTCGATGCGATCGCCAAGGCGTACGAAGCCAGCGGCGGTGGCCGTATCGACGTGCAGCCGTTCAACACCCTTTCCGGCATCGACGCCGCGCTCAACGGCAGCGCCGACATCGCCGCCAGCGCGCGCCCCGGCTTTTCCGGGCGCGCACAGGAAGCCGGGCTGAACTTCACGCCGGTGGCCTGGGACGCGCTGGTGATGATCACCTCGCCCGACAATCCGGTCGGAAGCATCACGCTGAAGCAACTGCGCGACGTCTATTACGGCGAGATCACCAACTGGAAGGATCTGGGCGGCAAGGACGAACCGATCGACCTGTACACCGTCGCCAGTCCGCTGGACGGCGCCGAATACAGCCTGCGCCGTTTGCTGTACGGCAGCGGCGACGCGCGCGTGATGATGCCGCGCATGTACATCAACGTCAGCACGCTGGAACAGGGCATCGCGCTGGATCCGAAATCGCTCGGCCTGTCCACCCTTTCGGGCGTGCGCGACAACAAGCAGGTGAAGATCATCCCGATCGAGGGCGTCATGCCCACCCCGGCCACCGTGGCCGACGGCAGTTACCCGTTGTACTTCGCGATCTACCTGGCTTCCAGCCCGACCAGCCCGCATGCGGCCGAAATCGCGAAATTCATGGACTTCCTCGGCACCGACAAGGCGAAGCAATTGGCGCGTTCGCACGACCTGCTGCCGTATTCGGACGCGCCGACCCTGAACGCGCTGACCATCGACCAGCAGATCGCCGCGATCAACGCGAAAATGGTGAGCGAAGGCCTGCAACCGGCGAACCTCGCGCAAGCCTCGACGCCGACTCCGGTCAGCGCGCCGGGTGCGACCTATTCCCACGACGTTTCGGTGGCGCCGGGCTCGGAACGCACGGCGCAGGCGCGTGCGCGGCTGATGCAGGCGCGCGCGCAGTCGCAGCAGGCCGCCGACGCGCAGGCCGCCTCGGGCCCGCAACCGACCCTTGCGGCTTCCGGTCCCGCCGCTTCGCTGAGCACCGGCAAGCCGACCGGCGACGTGCTGGCAGCCGCGCCCTCCGGCGCGTCGACCACCACCGTGGTCCAGGCCGCGAACCAGACCGCGACCAAGCCGTCCGGCAACCCTGCGCTGAAAAAGGCGGAAGCCGCAGCACCTTCCAACCCGGTGATGATTTCCGCCACCGGGGCGGTGACGCCGATCAAGCCTGTGGCGGATGCGGCGGGTGCGCACGGCAGTTACACGGTCAGCAAGGGCGACACGCTGTCCTCGATCGCGCGCAAGCACTCGATCAGCGTGTCCGACCTGCGCACCTGGAACGCCCTGAAGGGCGACAACCTGCGCATCGGCCAGGTGCTGAAATTGTCCGGCCCGCTGTGACGAACGATCCCGCCATGGCCGGATCGCGCTCGTGAAAAACGCGCTCGCGGAAGCAACGCGCGGCCGCAGCGGCATTCCGCTGGAACCGGTCGATCGCACGCACTGGCGCGCGCGCCAGAAGAAACTTTCCGCGCGCGAGCAACGCTGGGCCGCGAGTTGCGGTTTCGATGGCACCCCGGGGCAGATCTGCCTGGTCGCCGATGCGCGCGGCGACTTGTCGCGCGTGTTCGCCGGCGTGGACGTCGCCTCGCCGCCCTTCGCACTGGGTGCGCTGCCTTCCTTGCTGCCGCGCGCGGATTACGTCCTTGCCAACGACACGCTCGCCCCGCGCGATGCGGCATTGGGCTGGGCGCTGGGCGCGTATCGCTACGCGCGCTACGTCGCCGCGCCGAAAGATCCGCCGCGCCTGCTGCTGCCGCGCGCGGTATTGAACGAAACGGCGCCGCTGCTGGATGCGATCACGCAGGTGCGCGACCTGGTCAACACACCCAGCCAGGACATGAACCCTGCGCATTTGTGCGAGGCCGTGCGCGAGGCCGCGCGCGGGCATCGCGCGGAATTCAAGGTATTCGAAGGCGCGACGCTCGAGCGCGAATTCCCCACCGTGCACGCGGTCGGCCGCGCCAGCGCGCAGGCGCCGCGCGTCGCGCGACTGCGCTGGGGCAAGGCTTCCGATCCGCTGCTCGCGCTGGTCGGCAAGGGCGTCACCTTCGATTCCGGCGGCCTGGACATCAAGCCCGCGGACGGCATGCGCTGGATGAAGAAGGACATGGGCGGAGCGGCGCACGCATTGGCGCTGGCGCGGCTGGTGATGGCCGCGGACCTGCCGGTGCGCCTGTTGCTGGTCATCCCGACGGTGGACAACGCGATTTCCGGCGACGCGCTGAAACCCGGCGAGGTGATCCGCACGCGCGCCGGCGTCACGGTGGAGGTGGACAACACCGACGCCGAGGGACGACTGATCCTGTGCGACGCGCTGGCCGCGTGCGTGGAAGAAAAGCCCGACCTGCTGATCGACTTCGCCACGCTGACCGGCGCGGCGCGCGTGGCGCTCGGCCCGGATCTTCCGGCGCTGTTCGCCAACCATGACGACGCGGCGGATGCCTTGCTCGCCGCCTCCCGCGCGCAACACGACCCGCTGTGGCGGCTGCCGCTGTGGCATCCCTACCGCATCATGCTCGCATCGAACATCGCCGACGTGGTCAACACCGGCGCTTCGCGCCATGCCGGCGCGATCACCGCGGCGCTGTACCTCGAGCGTTTCGTGCCCGCCACGACCCCGTGGCTGCACCTCGATCTCTACGCCTGGAACGATTCCGACCGGCCCGGCAAGCCGCGCGGAGGCGAGGCACAGGCGCTGCGCGCGTGCTTTGCGTTCCTGCAGGAACGGTACGGATGAGCGCGGGTTGACCGTTTCCCGGAAAGCGGCAACCAGGGCACCGGACCCCCTATGCACGCCGAGCCGCGGCGTTCGCCGGCGCGTGCGATGCGATCAACGCATCGTGCAAGCGCGCAGGCTCGTCCCGGCGCTCGCCGGAACGACGCCATCCGGCATCAGTTCGTATCCGCCACGCCGTTCAACACCCCGTGATACGGCAGCACTTCCGCGGCGAGCTTGGTGTTGCCGCGGATCAGGTCGACTTCGTCGGCGAGGATGTGCGCGGTCTCGTCGAGTTCCGGATCCAGCGCATTCTTCGCGGCTTTCTCGCTGGCCAGGTCCGATTGCAGGCTGCGCTCGCCCGGTTGCAAGCCGTCGTCCGGATGGATGTTGATCGCGGAGCGATCGCCCAGCGCTTCGCGCCGCGCCTTGAACTGCGCGTCCTGCGCATCGAGTTGCTTGCGCTCCGCATCGCGCCTGGCGTAGTCGAGCGAGATCGTCTTCTCGTCGGCCAGCTTCTGCGCGGCGGCCATCTCGGACAGCATCAACTGCCAGGACGGATCCTTGGCGGAGCGCGCGCCGTGCATCTGCGTCAGTTGCGGCACCAGCGGCTTGAGGTCGGCCACCGGCCGGTACTGTGCCGGCTGGATGTGCGTCCACGGCAGCGCGTTGTCGTAGGAGGATTCGCCGAAGTCGGCGAAGTCCACACTGTGCGGGAACAGGATGTCCGGCGTCACGCCGCGCAATTGCGTGGAACCGCCGTTGATGCGGAAGAATTCGGCGATGGTCATCTTCAGTTCGCCGAACGTCGGCTTTTCGTTCTGCGCAAGCTGGTCGAGATCGGTGAGGTTCTGCACCGTGCCCTTGCCGAAGGTCTGTTCGCCGATGATCAGCCCGCGGCCGTAATCCTGCATCGCGGCAGCGAAGATTTCGGTCGCCGAAGCGGAACCGCGGTTCACCAGCACCGCCAGCGGGCCGCTCCAGGCCATGCCCGAGTCGGTGTCCTTTTCCACCTCGACGCGGCCCTGCGCATCGCGCACCTGCACCACCGGCCCGGTATTGATGAACAGTCCGGTGAGTTCGGTGGCTTCGGCCAGCGAACCGCCGCCGTTGTCGCGCACGTCCATCACCACGCCGTCGACCTTCGCCTGCTTGAGCTCGCCCAGCAGCTTGGCGACGTCGCGGGTGGCGCTCTTGTAATCCGGGTCGCCGCGGCGGCGCGCGTCGAAATCCTCGTAGAACGTGGGCAGCGTGATCACGCCGATCCTGTGCGTGGTGTCGCCGTCCTTCACCGTGATGATCGATTTCTTGGCGGCCTGCTCGGCGATGGTCACCGTCTTGCGCACCAGCGAAACCACCACGTGCTTGCCGTCCTGCCCCGCATCGGCGGGCAACACTTCCAGGCGCACGACGGTGCCCTTGGGGCCGCGGATCTTGTCCACCACGTCATCGACGCGCCAGCCGACGACATCGGTGAACGCCCCGCAGGCGCCCTGCGCCACCGCCACGATCTTGTCGCCGACGGCCAGCTTGTCCGAACCGGACGCCGGGCCACCGGGCACGATCTCCCGGATCAAGGTGTAGTCGTCGCGCTGCTCCAGCACCGCGCCGATGCCGTCCAGCGAAAGCTTCATCGCGATGTCGAAATTGGCCGAGGCGCGCGGCCCGAAATAATTGCTGTGCGGATCGATCGCCATCGCGTACGCGTTCATGAACGTCTGGAACACGTCCTGCGAATCGAGCTGATGGACGCGGTCGAGGAAGCTCGCATAGCGCTTGCCGAGCGTCTTGCGGATGTCGTCGTCCTTCTGGCCGGCGAGCTTCAGGCGGATCCAGTCGTTCTTGACGCGCTTGCGCCAGATGTCGTTGAGCGCGGCCGTGTCCTTCGTCCAGGACGCCTTGTCGCGATCGGGCTGGTAGCTCTCCTCGACATTGAAGTCGAAGCCTTTCTTCAGCAGATCCAGCGCGTACTGCGTGCGCTCGCCGGCGCGCCGTTCGTAGAGGTTGAAAATCGCGTAGGGAACCGAAAGGTCGCCGTTCCAGATCGCATCGTCGAGCTTGGTGCGCGCGGCGGCGAAGTGGTCGAGATCGGCCTGGGTGAAGAACAGCTTCTGGCCGTCGAGCGCGTCGAAGTAGCCCTTGAAGATCTTCGCCGACATCGCATCGTCCAGCGGCACCGCGTTGTAGTGGAAGCGCGTCATCAGGCGCGCGGCCAGCACGCCCGCCTCGGCCTGCCCCGGCGCGGGTTTCAGCAGCGGCGCCTGCGTGATCACGTCGGTCGGCACCGGCGTGGCGATCGCGCTGCTGGCCGCGGAGGCCGGGCAGGATTCGTCGGCCAGCGCGAGGCCGGGGCCGGTCGCGAGAAGGAAGGCGATCAACAGCAAACGCTTGCTCATAAATCTTCAGGCATCCTGGGCAACGACTTCGACAAAACCGGCATCGAACGCCTGCTGGTCGGCGTGGTACGAGGAGCGTACCAACGGGCCAGAGGCGACATGCGTGAACCCCATGGCCATGCCGGCATCGCGCAGTGCGTCGAATTCCTGCGGCGTCCAGTAACGCAGCACGGGGTGATGGTGCGGCGAGGGTTGCAGGTACTGGCCGATGGTGACCATGTCCACGTCGTGCGCGCGCAGGTCGCGCAAGGCACCCAGCACCTGATCGTGCGTCTCGCCCAGGCCCAGCATGATGCCGGACTTGGTCGGCACGTCCGGATGACGCGACTTGAAGGCGCGCAGCAATTGCAGCGACCAGTCGTAATCGGCGCCGGGGCGCACTTCGCGGTACAGCTCGCGCACGGTTTCCAGATTGTGGTTGAACACGTCCGGCGGATCGGGCTGCAGCGCATCGAGTGCGCGCTCCATCCGGCCCTTGCCGCGGAAATCGGGCGTGAGGACCTCGATCTTCAACGAGGGATTCGCGCGACGCGCCTCGCGCACGCACTGCGCGAAATGTTCCGCGCCGCCGTCGCGCAGGTCGTCGCGGTCCACCGACGTGATCACGACGTAACGCAGGCCCATGTCGCGGATGGTGTGCGCCAGGCGCACCGGCTCAAGCGGATCGGGCGGTTTCGGCCGGCCGTGCGCGACATCGCAGAACGAGCAGCGCCGCGTGCAGACCTCGCCCAGGATCATGAAGGTCGCGGTGCCCTTGGAAAAGCATTCGTGGATGTTGGGGCAGGACGCCTCCTCGCACACCGTCACCAGCGCGTTCGCGCGCAGCTTCGCCTTCAACTGCTGCACGGCGTTGCCCTGCGGCAGCCGCACGCGGATCCACGACGGCTTGCGCAGCGTCGGCGCGGCATCGAACTGCGCGCGGTTGCGCGCGATCTTGTCCTCGCCCGCGAGTTTCTCGCCGGCGAGGATGGAGGGAATGCGGTTCGAACTTGCGTTCATGCGAGTACGCGGCGATCCGGCGAAGGATCCGCCGCTTCGGTTTCGACCCTGCGGGGCAATACGGGTTCAGCGTTTTGCGGCATCAGGCCGAACTGGCGGCAGAATTCACGCACCAGCACGTCTTCGACGTCCGCAAGCTTCGATGTACCGCCCAAGTCTACCACTTGCGTGACCTGCAAACCGGCATAGCCGCAAGGATTGATGCGGCGGAACGGCTCCAGGTCCATGGCCACGTTGAAGGCCAGCCCGTGGAAACTGCAGCCGCGCCGCACCCGCAGGCCCAGCGCGGCGACCTTGGCCTCCGCCACGTATACGCCCGGCGCGCCGGCCCGGCGCGCCGCCACGATGTTCCATTCGGCCAGCGTGTCGATGATCGCCTGCTCGATGCGATGCACCAGCTCGCGCACGCCCACCCCCAGCCGGCGCAGGTCCAGCAGCGGATAGGCCACGATCTGGCCGGGGCCGTGGTAGGTCACCTGGCCGCCGCGATCCACCGGAATCACCGGAATGTCGCCCGGCGCCAGCACGTGTTCGCGCTTGCCGGCCTGCCCCAGCGTGAACACCGGGTCGTGCTCGAGCAGCCACAGTTCGTCCGGCGTCCCGGCATCGCGCGCATCGGTGAATGCGCGCATGGCCTCCCAGACGGGAACGTAAGGCTGGCGGCCGAGCTGGCGGACGAAAAGCGGTGAGCGGGGAGCGGTGAGCGGGATCAAGGCGGCGGCGCTGAATGGATGCAAGCGGATAAATGGGGTCGTTGCAGATATTCCGAAGAGTGATCGATTCGATTTTTGCCGCTCATCGCTCACCGCTCACTTTCACAACGTATACCGGATTCCCGGGTCGGCCCGCAGTGCACTGTGCGCAGCTTCGTATTTCTCGCGCGAGGGGCAGGTGAAGGCCACCGTGACCGCGACGTAATTGCCTTCGCGCGAAGGGCGCTCGCGTACGGACGCGTCCAGCACGCTCAGCCCCAGTCCGCGCAGGATCTCCGGCACGCGCTCGCGCAGGTTGGCGCCCGCCTCGCCCATCGCGGTGATTTCGAAGCTCCCGGGAAACTGGAAGCCCTGGCCTTCCCTGGGCGTGAGATCGTCGAGGTCCCGCATCTCTATGCGATCTTCCCTGATCGCTGACCCAGGTTGCATTCTTGCATTTGGAATCCTCCGGTCTTTGGAAGCGATGAAAGTGGCCACCTGGCCACACTTCCGCGGCTTCGCCGCCGCTTCGATGTGACAATCACCGATGCGATGGGTGATTCGCGGATTACCGTGTATTGGGCGCGCCAACTGGCGTTGGGGCAGCCACCGAAACCGCGCCGGTCGGCACGCTCGTGGTGGTGTTGCCGGTGCCGCTGCCATGGAACCACAACAGGATCGCATCCCAGAGGCGCTTGAAGAATCCGCCCTGCGGCGCATCCTGCAAGGCCACCAGCGGCGCGTCCAGCACCGCCTTGCCCTCCAGCGTGACATGCAGCATGCCGATCTGCTGGCCCTGCTTGAACGGCGCGATCAGCCGCGCCGGGATGTCCAGCACGGCTTTCAGGCCGGGATACTTGCCGCGCGGGATGGTGACCACCGCGTCCTGCGTCAACCCCAGCGGCAGCGTGTTGTTCTCGCCCTTCCACAGCCGCGGCGTCGCCAGCGGCTTGCCGGCCGGGAACAGGTTGTGCGTTTCGTAGAAACGGAATCCGTATTCCAGCAACGCCTGCGCATCGTCGGAACGCGCGCGGTCGGAGGGCGCACCCATCACCACCGCGATCATCCGCGCATCGCCGCGTTTGGCCGAAGCCGCCAGGCAGAAGCCGGCTTCGTCGGTGTGGCCGGTCTTGATGCCGTCCACGCTGGGGTCGCGCCACAGCAGCGTGTTGCGGTTGTGCTGGGTGATCCCGTTCCACTGGAATTCCTTGATCGCGGAAATCCTGTAGTCGTCGGGGAAATCGCGGATCAACGCCCGCGAGAGGGTCGCGATGTCGCGAGCGGTGCTGTAGTGGTTGTCGACCGGGTAGCCGGACGCGTTGACGAAATGCGTGCCGCGCATGCCCAGCCGCTGCGCGTAGGCGTTCATCAGCGCGGCGAACGTGTCCTCGCTGCCCGCCACGTGTTCGGCCAGCGCAATCGCGGCGTCGTTGCCGGACTGGATGATCATGCCGTACAGCAGGTCCTTCAGCGGCACCCGGGAATTCACGTTGAGAAAACTGGTGGAACCGTCGGTGCCCGCGCCGCCCGCCTTCCAGGCGTGCTCGCTGATGAACACCGGGTCCTCCATGTGCACCTTGCCGGCCGCGAGTTCGGCCGAGACCACGTAGTCGGTCATGATCTTGGTGAGCGAGGCCGGCTGCTCGCGCTGGTCGGGATTCTGCGAGGCGATGACCTGCCCGCTGGCGTAGTCCATCAACACCCAGCTGCGCGCATCGAAACTCGGCGGCGGCGGCATCGGCGCCTGCGGCAACGTCGGCACCGGGATCGCCGACGGCTTCGGCGGCAGTTGCGACGAGGGTTTCGGCGGCAGCGCCTGGGCGCAGAGCGCGCCGGCGAACAGCAGCGCGGAGAGGACGATCAGGTGACGCGTGAGTTTCATTCGAGATTCCGAAGGTGTGCCGGGAATGCGCGCCGGCGACAAGCCCGAGCGCAAAAACCGCTACTGTACCGCGACCTGCGCGTGGGGCAACCCCAGCGCGTCGATTTTCGCCGTGACGCGGTCGGCCTGGTCCACGTCGGCCAGCGGCCCGATCTGCACGCGCGTCAGGGCGCGCCCGCCGACCTGCGCACCCACCACCCGCACCGTGCCCACGTTCTGCAAGCGCAGTTGATCGGCCAGCCGCTGCGCATTCGCGGGATCGCCGAACGCGCCGACCTGCAGGTACAGCCTCGGCTTGCCGTCCGATTGCGCTGTGACCACCGGCGGCAGCGCAGGTTCCATGTCCGCGCGGGCAGGATCGATGCCCTGCACTTCCACCAGGCCCGTGCCGCCGGGCCAGACGCCGATGCGCACCGCGGCGGCATAGGACAGGTCGATGATGCGGTTCTCGGCGAACGGGCCGCGATCGTTGATGCGCACGACCACGCTCTTGCCGTTCTCGAGGTTGGTGACGCGCGCGTAACTCGGCAGCGGCAGCACCTTGCTCGCCGCGGTGAAGGCGTACATGTCGTACTTCTCCAGATCCGACGTCATGTAGCCGTGGAATTTCGTGCCGTAGTACGAAGCGATGCCGCGCTCGTCGTATCCGGCCGCGGTCGGCAACACGTAGTAGGTCCGCCCCAGCACGCTGTACGGGGATTTGTTGCCGTAGCGCGAGAGCGGTTCGGTTTTCGGAACCGGTTCCGGCAGCGCGGCGATGTCGATGCCGGCGCCGTCCGGCGTGGAATCCCGGTCCTGGCGGTAGCGGCGCTGCTGGGATTGCTGCAGATCGTCCCGGAATTCGCGCGAACCCTGCGATCGATCACCCGCACCGGAAGCGGCACTGCCGCGCGGCGGCGAACCGGCGCAGCCCGCCAGCAACGCAGCCGCGGCCAGCGCGAACGGCAGGAGACCACGGCGCCTCATCGCGCCGCCGCCGTCGCCTGCGCGGTTTCGGCCGCCACGCCCTGCGCGATCGCCTCGGCCAGTTGCGTGACCGCCATCGCGTAACGCGGGCTCTTGTTGTAACGCGTGATCACGTAGAAATTGTTGAAGATCAGCCAATACTGGTTGCCGTTGTCGCCGTCGAGTGTCAGCAGGCTCGCCGGCGTGCCCGCACCGACCACCGTTTGCGGCGTGTAGCCCGCCGCCACGAATTGCTCGACCGGCACCGCGGGCGGCTGGCCGGCGTATTCCGCCACCGCATCGGGATCCGCGTCCCGCGTGGCCGGCATCGCCACCGGCGCGCCCGCCTGCCAGCCGTGTCGTTCGAAATAATTGGCGACGCTGGCGAGGATGTCCGGCAACGAGCCGTTGAGGTCGATATGGCCGTTGCCGTCCTCGTCGACCGCGTAATCGCGGATGCTCGAGGGCATGAACTGGCCCCAACCCTGCGCGCCCGCGTAGGAGCCCTGCAACGTATCGATCGGCCCGGCCAGCTTGTCGGGCGGCAATTCCAGCAGGGTCTTCAATTCCCCGCGGAAATAATCCGCGCGCGGCGGGTAATAAAACGCGAGCGTCGCCAGCGCATCCAGCACGCGGTAATGCCCGGTGATCCGCCCGTAATAGGTCTCGACCCCGAGGATCGCGACCAGGAACTGCGGCGGCACCCGGTATTGCGCGCCGATGCGCTCCAGCAATGCGCGGTTGTCGCGATAGAAATCGATGCCGGCGTCGATGCGCGCGGGATTCACGAAGATCGGCCGGTATGCGCTCCAGGGTTTGCTTTCCGCCGGGCGGCTGATCGCGTCGATGATGCTCTGCTTGTACTGCGCACCATCCAGCAAGGCGGTGAGTCGCGCAACGTCCTGCCCGGTTTCCGCGGCGACTTCCCGAACCAGCGCGGCCTCGCCCGGATGCGCCTGCGCGAATGCGGCGCCGCTCGGCGCGAGACCGAGCAGGAAAAAGGCCAGCAGCGGCATCCGGACCATGGGCGCGAAGCCTACCATCGCGACAGGTTCATCGCGTTTGCGCAGGCTGGTCCGGCAGGCGCGGAACGCCATGCTGGTCGCGTTCCTCCACGGCCAATACCCCGGTGTCGATGCGGTCGCGCGCTTCCACGACCGCGGGCTGTCCGCGCGCGATGCGCAGCGCATTCGCGTAACCTCGCAGCGCCTCGGCGTGATCGCCCAGCACGTTCTGCGCTTCGCCCAGCGTTTCCCAACCCGCGGCGTCCTGCGGTTCGAGCGCCAGCGCGCGGCGCAGGGAATCGCGCGCCTTCAGCGGTTGGCCGGCGCGCAGCGCGAGCCGGCCGAGCGCGACGAGCAACGCGGCATCGTTGGGGTGCGCAGCCAGCCAGCCTTCCGCCACGCGCAACCGCACGGGCGGATGTTCGTCGTCCAGTTCCGCGTACGCCTTGAGCAGCGACGGCGACCACTCGCGGCGCAACGCCGCTTCGAATTCATCCATGGCCGTCGAAACCGATCCGGTGCGCGCGGCCGCAGCGGCATACGCGAGCAGGACTTCCGGCGCCTGCCGCTGCGCCCGCGGGTATCCGTTCCACGCTTCCTGCAGCGACGCGGCGTCGGTCGCGGCCGCCAGATTCGCCGCCAGCACGCGCGCTTCCAGTGCGGAATAGCCGCGCGCACCCAGCGCGTTGCTGCGGCGCAAAGGTTCCAGCGCGATGCGCGCGCGGCGCGGCTGGTTCGCGTCGAGCGCCGACAACACCAGTTCGTGCCAGCCCGAGGGCGGCAGGCGGCCGGCGTCGGCCTCGGTGGAAAGCAGCGCCAGCGCGTCCCCGGGCTTGCCTTCGTTGCGGAGCATGCGCGCGCGCACCATGCGTGCGGCTTGCGGCGCATCCTGCCCGGCGGCATTCAGCAATTCGAGCGCACGCGACGCCTCGCCGCGTCGATGCGCGGCTTCCGCCGCCACCAGCAGGGCCGGCGCCCGCAGCGGTGCGTGCATCGCGGCGCGTTCCAGCGCGCGGCCGGCTTCCGCATTGCGTCCCTCGGCCATGGCAATCAGGCCGTCGCTCAACCGCGCGCGGCTGACGCGTCGATTGCGCCGCGACAGTGCACCGAACGGCCAGCGCAGCAGCCACCACGCGATCGCGACCACGATCCAAAGCGCGACCAGAACCAGCAGCGCGCCGACCACCGTCGCCTCGATGCGCCAGCCGCGGATGCGGATCAACACGTAGCCCGGATCCGCAGCCAGCCAGTTCCATGCCAGCGCGCCGAGCAGGGCGACCACGATCAAGCCCAGCAGCCAGCGCCACGGTTTCATGGCTTGACCGTGCTCGTGGCCGGCGCCGGAGCAATCAGCTGCATGGCATGCGCGGCGCGCAGGGTGCGCAGTTGCGCGAGTGCACCGCCCAATTGCGGCGCGGGCACGTCGGCGGCCGCCGAGAGCGCCTGCAATTGCGCGCGCATCGCGCGCACCTCGGGCGCGTCGCCGTCGAAGCGCGCGGACAGCAAGGCGTCCGACTGCCGCACGGCGGCGCGATAACCCGCCGCGTCGAACGCCAGCAGCGAAGCCTGCGCCTGCGCCACGTCCAGCGCCAGCAATTCGCGCGCGATGCGCGCGTTCGCGGCGGGAACCGAAGTCCCGGTGTCGCGCTCCACGCGCAACACGCCGCTCAGTGCACGCCAGGTGCGCGCCAGCAGGCCGTCGTCGGGGGTGCCGCGGCGCGCGCCATCGGTCGCCGCCAGCGGCAGGACCGCCACCTGCTCGCGCAGTGCGGACAGCGTGTCCAGCGCATGGATGCGCGCGGGTGCCGCGACCGCGCCCAACGTCGCGCGTTCGTCGGCGATCGCGCTGCGCACGGGCGCGAAGGCGGGATCGCCGACCTGGGCCAGCGCGTCGTCGGCCAGTTCATAGGCGCGCGCAGCCGCTTCGGCATCGTGGAACAGGGTCCAGCGCTGCTGGCCGGCGCGCAGCAGGAACTCGCTGTCGTCCAGCAGCAATGCGTCGCGGCCCTGGGTTTGCTGGTCGGATATCCGGCCGAGCGCGGTTTCCAGGTTGCGCGTCCTCTGGTCCAGCGCATTCTGGGCATCGCGCAAGGCACGCAGGTCGCCCACCTGGTCCTGCCATTCTCCCTGCAGGGTCTGCTGCTGCGCGCGTGCGGCATCGGCCTCGCGCTCGGCTGCGCGCAGACGCGCGTTCCATGCGGCGGATTCCGCGATCTGCGAATTGCGCGCGGCGTTCCACTGCCACATCCGCCAAGCGCACGCCAGCGATACCAGCAGCGCTGCCAGCGCCAGCAGCAAGGCCAGCGCAGCCGGACCACCGCGCTTGCGGCGTCCGTTCCCGGGAACGTTCTCATCAGCCATGCCCCGCATCCTAGCCGTTGCGCGCCCTGCTGCAAACGTCAACGCGCGCGCGCGGCGGCGATCGCGGCGATCAGATCCGCATCCAGCGCGGAAGCGGCGCGCAGGATCCGCGCGAATCCGGCTTGTCGCGCGGCGCGTTGCAGGCGTGCGCTGCTGGCGACCGCGATGCCCGCGAGCAGCCTTGCGCGCGCCCGAGGCGGCAAGCCATCCAGCAAATGCCGCAAGGCCGCGGCACTCGAAAGCGGCACGAACAATGGGGAACGATTGCGCACCAGCGCGTCGAAATGGCGGCGATCCAACCGCGCCGGCGCGCGCTGATAGACGAAGGCATCGTGCACGCGCGCTCCGCGCGCCAGCAGGCCATGGCGCAACAGATCGCGCCCGCCGGCCGCGCCGACCAGGCCGACGCGCTGGCCGCGCAAGCGCTGCAACTCGGGCATCGCCAGCAGGCCCTCGCTGTCGGCGCGTGCGGGCACCGAAACCCCGGCTATGCCTGCACGCTTCAGCGCGAGGGCGGTGCCCGCGCCCGGCGCGAATACCTGCGCCCGTGTGTGCAACGACGATAGTTTCGCGGCAAAACGCACCGCCGCCGGACTGGTGAATACGACCACGTCCGCGGCGAGTGCCTCGCGCAGCGCTCGCCGCGCCGATTCCGGATTCCCCGCCGCGCGCAGACTCGATCCGGGCAGGGAAAATGCGTCGGCGCCGAGCGCACGCAGGCGCCGGGCCATGCCGGCGCCTGCGCCCGCGGGACGCGTGATGGCCACCCGCACACCCCGCAGCGGCCTGGTATCCCGACTTCGCATGCGGCGATGCTACCCGACGCACTTGTGGCGCGCGCGGCGGCAAGCCAAACTTGCGCGATGACCCAACACGCCGACCTCACCCGGTACCTGCAGGCCTACATCCTCGAACACATCCCGCTCGCACGCACGATGCAATTGCGCGTGACGCACTACGACGGCATGCAGCTGGAGATGTCCGCGCCGCTGGCGCCCAACATCAACGACAAGCAATGCGCCTTCGGCGGCAGCCTGGCATCGCTGATGACCCTGGCCAGCTGGGGCCTGATCGACCTGAACCTGCGTGAGCGCGGCATCGCCTGCGACATCTACGTCGGCGATTCGTATGTGTGTTACCGCGAGCCGGTGTATGGCGAGCTGCGTGCAAGCGCGCGCCATGCCGATCCCGGCGACTTTCCCGTGTTCGTGGAAACCTTGTCGCAACGGGGCAAGGCCCGCATCGCCGTGAACTGTGCCGTCGCCGGCGAAAACGGCGAAGCGGCGACGCTGGAGTCCGGTTTCGTGGCCATGCCACGATGAACGTCACATCGCGGGGCGCGCGATGGTGCACAATCCGGCCATCGCTGCGGGGAGGCTGTGCCATGCGCCGGATCATTCTCTCGACCTGTGGATCGATGCTCGTCCTGCTGGCCGGTTGCGCCAGCCTCGGCAGCCATGCCAAGGACGAAGCGCGCGACGAGACGCTCGCGCAATATGCCGCGGCATTGCGCTTCGGCGATTTCGCCAGCGCGTGGCAATTCGTCGACCCGAAAGTGCGCGAGGCGCATCCGCTGGACGCCGCCGCGAAGGGCCGCTACAGCCAGGCCGAAGTCGGCGCGTACCAGACCGACGGTCCGGTGGCCACCGGCGAGAACACCATCGAGCAGACCGCGCAGATCAGCGTGGTGGTCAAGGCAAGCCAGGCTTCCTACGACATCGTCGATCACCAGGTCTGGCAATACGATCCCGCCGTCAAGCGCTGGTGGCTGGAGACCGGCCTGCCGGATATCACGCCGCATTGAATCGCGCCGATCGAATCGCGCCGATCGAATCGCGCCGACTGGATCGTGCTACCCCAAGGCGCGCGCATCGCCGATAATGCGCGGCCGTCCTTCCGCACGCACCCGCCATGAATGAAATCCTCGCGCGCATCCCGCAATTCATCGCGCACCATCCGCTGCTGGTCGGCGCCTTCGTGGCGATCCTGCTGGCGCTGATCGCGCTGGAGGCCTCGCGCTTCTTCCGCGGTTTCCGGGAACTCACG
>JAFEEJ010000018.1 GCA_018241145.1 Pseudomonadota bacterium
CATAAGCGTTCGCGACCATCTTCCAGAACGTCGGATTCGGATCGGCACCGTAGTCTTTCCATAGATTGTGCGGAATCACGATGAGGTAATCGGGCGAACCATCGTCGCCGCCCTGCACCGCGAGCACCCGGTAATAGAACGGCCACTTGGCCTTGTCCGCGGCCGCCGCCGCCTTTTTCAGCACCGAGGTGAACGCTTCATCGGCGGCGTGCCCGGGGTTCAACGTGAAATACAGGACGTGGATCAGCGGCGGTCGCAGCTTGCCCCTGACCCAGTCCGCGGGCATGTGGCTCATCTCGGGCTGGTCCACCATGAAAGCGCTGGTTTCGCCCTTCAGATGCGGATTGGCCTGCGTGCGCCACACCGCGTCGCAGGGTTTCGACTGCGTCCTCAGCGTGTCGAAGTCCGCCCAGGTGTAGGGGCCGATGACATACGAATACTTGTAGGTGTCGCCGGTTTCGTGCACATAGGCGTCCTCGTCGTATTTCACGCCGTTGTCGTGCAGGCACCGGTTGTAGGCCTTCACCCCGTCCTCGTAGGCCTGTTGATCGGCCGGAGCGACGGTATCGCTCCAGTCGCGGGTGACTACCGCCTTGTTCGCATCTGCCGCATACGCGCTGGTGACGGCCGGAAGCGCAAGCGCCGAACACACACACGCAGTCAGGATCTTCATAAAACCCTCCGAACGTGTTGAGGTTGACTTGCTACGGACTTGCTACGGACTTTCCCCACGGAACTCCGCCCGGCAAAGGGCGAAGGCAGCGCACTCTACGCCGTTTCACGCCGTGCCGCCCGGCCGGTCCCCGGGCAAACCAGGCGCGCGTCCGGCGGTTCGCGATCCGGGTGTTGCCCGCTCGAAAGCCGCGCCGCCCGTTCGCGCATGTCGGGTTGCAGCGGGCCGATCATGCGCGGTTCGGGATCGAGTTCCGAAAGATCGCGCGGCCGGGCCGACGCCACCCGCGCGCGGTTTCTTCCGGGTGCCCTGACCCGCAGCGGCCGGTTCGCGCAACGCAGCGGCAGGTAGCGATCGGGAAGCCGCGACCGGCGTCACATTCCGGCCGACGGAAATCGCCACGATGCGGGCGTGCAAGGCTTCCAGCGCATCGGCGCGTTTCGTGCTTGACACCCGTTTCGGGGATCACCGGCAAGCGTATACTCGCCCCGGGGTCGCGGCCGGGGGCGTTTGCGACGCGTTGAACCGCGTGGCGAGCCGGGATTCCGAGGGTCCATGGAGGGCGCCCGCAAGGCGCGCCATGGAAGGATGGATTCGGACGGCAACCAAAGGGGACGTGACACATGGACATCGCGGAACTGCTGGCCTTCTCGGTCAAGAACAAGGCCTCCGACCTGCACCTGTCCGCGGGCTTGCCGCCGATGATCCGCGTGGACGGCGACGTCCGCCGCATCAACATCCCGGCGCTGGACCACAAGCAGGTGCACACGCTGGTGTACGACATCATGTCGGACAAGCAGCGGCGCGATTACGAGGAATTCCTGGAAGTCGATTTCTCGTTCGAGATTCCCGGCCTGGCGCGCTTCCGCGTCAACGCCTTCAACCAGAACCGCGGCGCCGCGGCGGTGTTCCGCACCATTCCGGCGGAAGTCTGGACGCTGGAAGACCTCGCCGCGCCGAAGATCTTCAAGGAACTGATCGACCAGCCGCAAGGCCTGATCCTGGTCACCGGGCCGACGGGTTCGGGCAAGTCCACCACGCTCGCCGCGATGGTGGACCACGTCAACAAGAACGAATACGGCCACATCCTCACCATCGAGGATCCGATCGAATTCGTGCACACCGCGCAGAAGTGCCTGTTGAACCAGCGCGAGGTGCACCGCGACACCCACGGCTTCAACGAGGCGCTGCGCTCGGCGCTGCGCGAAGACCCGGATTACATCCTGGTCGGCGAAATGCGCGACATCGAAACCATCCGCCTCGCGTTGACCGCCGCGGAAACCGGGCACCTGGTATTCGCG
>JAFEEJ010000188.1 GCA_018241145.1 Pseudomonadota bacterium
CGGCATCCAGCTTGCGACGGGACCGCACGCGGGGCGCCTGCTGCAGCCGCTCGTGCACATCGGTGCGGACGGCCATATCCACGCAAGTGACATCTACAGCGACGACCACGGCGCGAACTGGCACGACGGCGCTTCGATCGGTCCCGACACCGACGAAAGCAAGGCCGTGCAACTGGCAAATGGCGACGTGATGCAGAACATCCGCAGCGACGTTGCGCAGGTGCACGCGCGCGTGGTTGCGCTGTCGCACGACGGCGGTGTGCATCTCGATGCGCCCCGCGTCGATTCGCGACTCGTCGATCCGCACGTCAACGCCGCCATCCTGCGCGTCGCTCCCGCCGCGCCCGCGAGCGCGCCGGATTCGCATTGGCTGTTGTTCAGCAACCCGGACGACGCCAGGGCGCGGCGCAACCTCACCCTGCGCATTTCCTGCGACGACGGTCGGCACTGGAGCGCGGGACGCGTCATCGCACCGGGGCCGTCGATGTACTCGACGCTGGCGCGCCTGCCCGACGGCGACTTCGGAATCGCGTGGGAAGACGGCGACGGCGATCTTTTCTACGCGCGCTTCAACCTCGCCTGGGTCGGCGGCGGCTGCCGCTGACCGCGCCACGCGGGACCGTCGGGATACACGTATTCCCGCAACGACGAGGCGTGCATCCGCGTCGAGAATCCCGGCGCGGCCGGAACCAGATATCGCCCGCCGCGGATATGCACCGGATCGGTGAAGTGCTGGTGCAGGTGATCGACGAATTCGATCGCGCGGTCTTCCATCACACCGCTGATCGCGGCGTAATCGGCCATCGCCAGGTGCTGCACCATCTCGCACAGGCCCACGCCGCCGGCGTGCGGAAACACCCGCACCCCGAATTTCGCGGCCAGCAGCAGGATCGCGAGGTTCTCGTTGACGCCGCCGACGCGCGCGGCGTCGATGTGCAACAGGTCCACCGCGCGTGCCTGCAGAAGTTGCTTGAACATCACGCGATTGTGGGTGTGCTCGCCGGTGGAGACCGGCACCGGCGCCACCGCGGCCCGGATCGCGGCGTGGCCGAGCACGTCGTCGGGATGCGTCGGCTCCTCGACCCACGCGAGATCGAAATGCGACAACGCGCGGATCCATTCGATCGCCTGCGGCACGTCCCAGCGCTGATTGGCATCCACTGCGATCGCGATGTCCTTGCCCGTCGCCGCGCGCGCGATGGCGAGTCGGCGCAGGTCGTCATCGAGGTCCAGCCCGACCTTCAGCTTGATGGTGCGGAAGCCCTCCGCCACCGCGCGGCGCGTCAACTCCGCCAGCAACCCGTCGGAATAGCCGAGCCAACCGGGTGAGGTGGTGTACGCAGGATAGCCGTGGTGCAGCAGCTCCGCGATGCGACGCTCCTTCCCCGGTTCCGCACGACGCAGGATGTCGAGCGCTTCGTCTTCCGTCAGCGCATCGGCGAGGTAATGGAAGTCGATCGCCGCCACGATCTGCTCCGGCGTCATCGCCGCGATGAACCGCCACAGCGGCAGTCCCGCACGACGCGCGGCCATGTCCCAGGCGGCGTTGATGATGCCGCCGATCGCCATGTGGATCACGCCCTTTTCGGGGCCCAGCCAGCGCAGGTGCGAATCGTCGGTCAGGCTGCGCGCGAACGCGCCGAGGTCATCCAGCACTTCGCCGGCATCGAGCCCCACCACCAGCGGCGCCAGCGCGCGCACCGCGGCGGTCTGCACGTCGTTGCCTCGTCCGATGGTGAAGACCAGGCTGCATCCGGCGAGATCCGGATCGTCCGTGGCGAGCGTGATGTAGCTCGCCGAATAATCCGGATCCGGATTCATCGCATCCGCGCCGACCAGGTGCACCGAGGTCGGGAAACGGATGTCCAGTGCGTCCAGTGCGGCGATGCGTGTCATGCTGTGCCCCCAGCCTGCACGGCCGCGACGACCTGCTGGCGCTGCGCGCCCAGCCCGGCGATGCCGAGTTCCATCACGTCACCGGGCTTCAGGTACACCGGCGGCTTCTGGCCCAGACCCACGCCCGGCGGCGTGCCGGTCGAAATCACGTCGCCCGGCAGCAGCGCCATGTAACGGCTGATGTGGCTGACCAGCGTCGCCACATCGAAAATCATCGTGCGGGTGTTGCCGTCCTGATAGCGATGGCCGTTCACGCTCAAGTGCATCGCGAGATCCTGCGCATCGGGAATTTCTTCGCGCGTCACCAGCCACGGACCGAGCGGCGCGAAGGTGTCGCAACCCTTGCCCTTCACCCACTGGCCGCCGTGCTCGAACTGGAAGGCGCGTTCCGAAACGTCGTTGACGATCAGGTAACCCGCAACGTGCGAAAGCGCGGCATCGCGCGAGACGTTGCGCGCGGCATCGCCGATCACCACGCCCAGCTCGACTTCCCAGTCGGTCTTCTCCGAACCCGGCGGGATCACCACGTCGTCGCACGCGCCGACGATCGCGCTGGTCGCCTTCATGAAGATCACCGGCTGCTCCGGCACCGGCTGGCCCGATTCCGCGGCGTGGTCGGCGTAGTTCA
>JAFEEJ010000189.1 GCA_018241145.1 Pseudomonadota bacterium
CGGCGGTTTCCTCCGCGGCGACTTCCGCGATCGAACGCCACGCCAGCGCGTGGGATTCTTCGCTGACCACGAAGCGCTCGTCCGCGCCGGCGTGCACGACATGGCGAACGTCGTAATGCCAGTGCGCCGGTTCGCCGGGGCGCGCCGGGATGCGATGGCGATCCACGTCGAAGATGCCGGGATCGATTCGCAGGCCGCGCAGGCCGGTTTCCTCCTCCGCTTCGCGCAGGGCGACGCGTCGAAGATCCCGATCGCCGTCGGCGTGGCCGCCCGGTTGCAGCCACAGGCCGAGCTTGCGATGGTGCGTCAGCAGCACCCGCGCGCCGTCGGCGCTCGCCACCCAGGCGGAACCGGTGAAATGGCCGAAGGCACAGGTGCGTTCGAAGGCGTCGCGACGCCGCGCAAGGAAGGATTCGAACAAGGCCACCGTCCGGAGTTGCGCTTCATCGGTGCGGATCGTGTCCGCATAACGCGCCAGCGCGGAAGCGAGCGAAAATGTCCGATCGTCGGGTGGATCCATGTCCGGGGCTTCCGGCCTGCACTCCGGCTCTTGCCGGTTGCGCGCGGCGTGCGTATGGTAGCGCGGCGTCGGCACGCGCCGATGTACAGGGCGGCGGCCTTCCGGCAAGTCCTTCGCGCCGACGGATCGACAACCTGCACCACGGGTGCGACGGACTCGCCGCCCGCAGGGTGCTACAGCCTCGGAGCATGCAATGATCTTCTGGCGCATCAAACCGCTCGACCTGATTCTCGCAACCGCCGAAAAGAAGGCGCTGAAACGCCAGCTGGGTCCGATCCAGTTGACCCTGCTCGGCATCGGCGCGGTGATCGGTACGGGCATCTTCGTGCTGACCGCCGAAGCGGCGCAGAAGGCCGGTCCCGGCATGATGGTTTCGTTCGTGATCGCGGCCGTGGTATGCGGCCTGGCCGCATTGGCGTATGCGGAACTCGCCGCGATGGTGCCGGTATCGGGTTCGGCCTACACGTACACCTACGGCGTGTTGGGCGAACTGATCGCCTGGATCGTCGGCTGGGCACTGGTGCTGGAATACGCGATCGGTGCAACGGCGGTGTGCGTGGGCTGGTCAGGCTACGTCAACGGATTGCTCAACAGCGGCGTCTTCGGGCTGGTCAAACCGGGGGCACTGTCCTTGCCGACGTGGCTGCAGGTCGGCCCGACGCTCGGCGGCGGGTTCAACCTGCTGGCCTTCCTGATCGGCATCGCGGTGACCGGCCTGCTGGTGATCGGCACTTCCAAGAGCGCACGCGTGAATGCGGTGCTGGTGGCGATCAAGATCGTTGCATTGACCGTCTTCGTGATCATTGCCATACCGGCCGTCAAGAACGCCAACCTGCACCCCTTCCTGCCCGGCGGCTGGGGCAACCCGGTCGGCAGCAACGGCATCGGCGTGCTGGGCGCGGCGGCCTCCATCTTCTTCGCCTACGTGGGGTTCGACGCGGTGTCCACCGCGGCCGAGGAAACCAAGAATCCCAACCGCAACATTCCGATCGGCCTGATCGGCGCGCTGGTGATCTGCACCATCTTCTACCTGCTGGTCGGCTACGGCGCGGCCGGTTCGGTCGGCGCACAGCCGATGCTGGGCCCGAACGGCGTGCCGATCGACCCGGGCACGCTCGAAATGGCCAAGGCCTGCGGCAATTCACAGGCGCTGGTGTGCAGCCGCGAGCCGCTGTCGCACGTCATGACCATGCTCGGCCATCCGGTCATCGCCAACATGATCGGCCTTGCCGCGATCGTGGCGCTGCCTTCGGTGATCCTGATGATGATGTTCGGCCAGACCCGCATCTTCTTCACGATGTCGCGCGACGGCCTGCTGCCCAATGCGTTCTCGAAAGTGCACCCGCGCTTTTTCACGCCGCACGTGATCACCTACGTCACCGGCATCGTGGTTTCGCTGTGCGCCGCGCTGTTCCCGGTCGGCAAACTGGCCGACACGTCGAATGCGGGCACCCTGCTCGCGTTCGCGATGGTGTCGATCGGCGTGATGATCCTGCGCCGCACCCAGCCTGGCCGCACGCGGCCATTCCGCACGCCGCTGGTGTGGATCGTGTGTCCGCTGGCCGTGGTCGGCTGCCTGCTGCTGTTCGTCAACCTCAGCGGCGTCGCCAAAGGAGTGTTCGTGGTGTGGGCCGTGATCGGCCTGATCTTCTACCGCCTGTACGGCTACAAACGCAGCCAGATGTCGCCCGAGCGGATCACGCACGCGCTCGACGACGTGGTGTGACGCCGGCGGGCGATCGCGCGGCGCGCCCGCTGCCCTGGTTTTTTTCCGGAGTTCCGTAATGCTCGAACGACTGCTTGCCCGGAAAACCGATTTCACCGGCGTCGACGGTGTCGTCGGGGCCGAATCCGCCACCGGCATCGAACTGCGCCGCACGCTGGGGCCCTGGGGGCTGACCGCGCTGGGCATCGGCGCGGTGATCGGCGGCGGCATTTTCGTGATCACGGGACAGGCCGCGGCCGAACACGCCGGCCCCGCGGTGCTGCTGTCGTTCGTGATCGCCGCGGTCTGCTGCAGCTTCACCGCACTGTGCTACGCGGAGTTCGCCACGCTGATCCCGATGTCGGGCAGTTCGTATTCCTACGCCTACGCGACGCTGGGCGAGTTCGCGGCCTGGTTCATCGGCTGGAACATGGTGCTGGAATACGGCGTTTCGGCTTCGGCCGTGGCGGTGAGCTGGACGGGGTATTTCAAGAGTCTGCTCGCGCACATGGGGCTGCACCTGCCGGATGCACTGACCAATTCGCCGATCGCCTTCATGGACAAACATCTCGTGGTCACCGGCGCGCTGTTCAACCTGCCGGCGGTGATCCTCGTCCTGCTGCTGACGTGGCTTTGCTACGTCGGCATCCGCGAATCGAGCGGGGTCAACACGGCCATCGTCGTATTGAAGGTTTCCCTGATCATCATCGTGATCGTGGCGGGCTGGCATTACGTCAACCCGGAACTGTGGCACCCCTTCATTCCGCCGGCCAAGGGTCCGGAAACCTACGGCTGGGGCGGCATCATGCGCGCGGCGACGCTGGTGTTCTTCGCCTACATCGGCTTCGAGGCCACGTCCACGGCGGCGCAGGAGGCCAAGAATCCGCAGCGCGACCTGCCGATCGGCACGCTGGCGTCGTTGGCGATCTGCACGATCCTGTACGTGGCCATGGCCGCGGTGCTGACCGGACTGATCCCGTACACGCAACTCGGTACGTCGGAACCGGTCGTGACCGCGGTGGCGGCGCACCCGCAGCTCAACTGGCTGCGCTGGCTGGTGGAAGTCGGCGCGTTGCTGGGATTGTCGTCGGTGGTGCTGGTGATGATCATCGCCCAGCCGCGCATCTTCATGATCATGGGCCGCGACGGCATGCTGCCGCCGGTTTTCTCGAAGCTGCACCCGCGCCACCGCACGCCGCACATCAACACCCTGATCACCGGCGCGGGCATCGCACTGCTGGCGGCGGTGTTCCCGCTGGACGTCCTCGGCGACCTGGTGTCGATGGGCACGCTGCTGGCGTTCGTTGCGGTCTGCGCGGGCGTGCTGATCCTGCGCCGCACGCGACCGGACCTGCCTCGCACGTTCCGCGTCCCCTGGGCCGGCGTCACCTGCACGTTGGGCGTGCTCAGCTGCCTGATGCTGTTGTACTGGGAGAACTGGTACAACTGGACCTTGATGGGCGCATGGACGCTGATCGGTTTCACGATCTATTTCGGCTATGGCTATCGCCACAGCCGTCTGCGCAAGGGCTGAAATGACCCGGTCCTGCCGGCCGGCAGGACCCGAAAAAGAGCAACAAAACTTTAACCATGCTTTACATGAAGAACATTATGTAACTACATGAATTGCAATTCTAAAAAACCGCGTATCGGTGCATAAAACAAATCATTGGATCACCCTTCCGGCCCGCGATATGATCCTTCCTCCGCGGGCTTTCCCATTGGCAGTGGACCCCGGATGGTCGCCCGGTGTGGCAGGCGTTGTCAGCTCCTCGCCTGTTGCACCGGGTGATTGTTTTTGCGGTCACTGTCTGCCACGGGAAGCGATCTTCCGGCGCGACAAGCGTTGGCCTTTCATCCGCGCACGAACCCGCTGACGCCGCGCGTGTTCGCCCTTCCGGTCATCGCGTCCGCAAGGACCAGCCAACACAACGTGCCGGGTTCATCGGCATGCGTGCCGCCCACGGCGGCGCGCCCTCAGGACTTGACTGCGTAACCCGCGCACCAACCCTTTGCGTCCACGTCGAGTCCGGGGAACAAGGCGCACGGCCCGTAAGCTTCGCCCGCCTTGCCCTGGTAATGCATGCAGTTCGAGCAATCCTGTCCCGCCTTGTGCGGCGCCGGCGCCTTGCTGGCGTCCTCGGTGTAGTTCAATGCCTTCGCGGTGGCATTGGTCGCCGTGCTCAGGTGCGGCAACGCGGCGGCCAGCGCGCGGCGCGGCAGCGAACCGAGCAGCATCGCCGTCGCACCCGCCGCGCCGAACAGCGCGAGCACGCGGCGACGTGCGGGAGAATGGTTGTCAGGCATGAGGTTTCTCCTCTTGGATTGAAGGAACGGGAAAACGGCACCGCGCACCATCCTACGCCGATGCGGCGCGGGTGGCGCACGCGGGCGCGATCCGCCGCATGTACCATTCAGGCAATGAACGAACGTCCGACAGCGATCCTGTCCGCGTCCGGAACCGGATGTCCCGGTTTCCGCGATGCGGCCGGACAAATCGCGCAGATTGCCTCCGAGTTCGCCGCGCGTGGCTGGACACCTGCCACAAGCAGCAATTTCTCGATGCGCCTCGATGCAGGCCACCTCGCGATCACGGTATCCGGCCGCGACAAGGGCGCGCTGGCGCCGGCCGACATCATGGTGATCGACATGCAGGCGCGCGCGGTCGACAGCACGGCGAAACCTTCGGCGGAAGCCGCGTTGCACGCCCAGATCTATCGACAGTTCCCGCAGGTCGATGCCGTGCTGCACACGCACTCGCGCACCCAGACCGTGGCCTCGCGCCTGTTCGCGGCATCCGGTGCCGTCCGGCTGTCCGGTTACGAACTGCTGAAAGCGTTCGCCAGCCAGGCAAGCCACGATGCGACGATGGAAATCCCGGTGTTTCCCAACTCCCAGGACATGCAGGAACTGGAAGCGCGCGTGGACGCCTGGTTGCGCAGCGGGAAACCCCTGCATGCCTATCTGATCGAAGGCCATGGCATTTACACTTGGGGCCGCGACATGGACGAGGCCAAACGCCATCTGGAGGCGCTGGAATTCATGCTGGCATGCGAGCTGGACTTGAAGAGGCTGGGCGCATGAGCCGTTTGCGGATTTTCGACGCGCAACACGGGGACGCCCCGCTGCGCGAACAGACGGACCCGGACCGGATCGCCAAGGCGCTGGGCGAGGTTGGCGTACGCTATGAACGCTGGCAAGCGGCGGCGCCCGTGACTCCCGGGGATCCCCCGGAAAAGGTGATCGCGGCCTATCGCCACGACATCGATCGTCTGCAGCGCGAACACGGTTACCGGGCCGTGGACGTGATCTCACTGGACGCAGCGCACCCGCAGAAGGAAATGCTGCGGCAGAAGTTCCTCAACGAACATACCCATGCCGAGGACGAGGTGCGTTTCTTCGTCGCGGGATCGGGCCTGTTCACGCTGCACATCGGCGATCGCGTGTACGAGATGCTGTGCACGCAGGGCGACCTGATCGGCGTGCCGGACGGCACCCGCCACTGGTTCGACATGGGGCCGAACCCCGGTTTCGTGGCGATCCGCCTGTTCACCAACCCGGAAGGCTGGGTCGCGCAGTTCACCGGCGACGCGATCGCGCAGCGCTTTCCGCGCCTCGAGAACTGAACAACTGCCTGGCGCCGGATCCGCGAATGAACACGAACGCAGGTATCGAAGCGGGATCCTCGGCATTCGTTCGCGCCCGAGCGCGGGCCGATGCCCGGTTTGCCGGTTGAGCCATTCGGGGGAAAACCATGTCCTACATCGAACAGTCACTCGCCCCGGGCGAAAAGATCATCGCGACGTTCCGCCTGCACTGGCTGGCATGGCTGCGGATGTGGGTCGTGCTGCTGCTCGGCGCGATCATCGTGGCCGCGTTGCTGTCGCTGGATTTGTCCTCGGCCGAAGGAAGCGGCGGCGGATACGGCTGGGCGGCCTTGATCGTCGCGCTGGTTACGCTCGCGATCGCCCTGTACGCGTGGCTGGTGCTGCGTTCGATCGAGCAAGGCGTGACCAACCATCGCGTGATCCGCAAGACCGGCGTGGTCAGCCGCCATTCCACCGAACTGCGGCTGGCTTCCATCGAGACGGTGGACCTGAAGCAATCGTTCTGGGGACGCGTGCTCGGCTATGCCGACATCGAAATCACCGGCCGCGGCGAAACCGCGATGCTCCTCGAACGGCTGGGCGATCCCATCGGCGTCAAGCGCGCCATCGAAACGGCCTATTCGCAATACGCGGACAGCATGCGCACGGGCGCCTCGGCGTGAACGCGATCTCCGGTCTCGAGGCCATCCTCACCGATATCGAAGGCACCACCAGTTCCCTCGCCTTCGTCAGGGATGTCCTGTTTCCCTACTCGCGCGCGCATCTTCCGGCGTTCCTCGCCACGCACGCCGGCGATCCCGGGGTACGGCGTTGCCTGCGCGATGCCGCACGCGAAGCCGGGATCGCCGAAGCCGACCATCGCGCCATCGCGGACACGCTGCTGCGCTGGATCGACGAGGATCGCAAGGTTGCTCCATTGAAAATCCTGCAGGGCATGATCTGGAAGGACGGCTACGAACGCGGCGCCTACCGCGCGCACCTTTATCCGGAGGTCGCAGGGAAACTGCGTGAATGGAAAGCGCGCGGCTTGCGGCTGTACGTGTATTCGTCCGGCTCGGTACAGGCGCAGGAACTGTTCTTCGGCCATTCCGATGCGGGCGACCTGACGGCCTTGTTCGACGGATTTTTCGATACGGGCATCGGCGGCAAGCGCGAGACCGATTCCTACCGCCGCATCGCGCAGGCGATCGGAACGCAACCCGGCCGCATCCTGTTCCTGTCCGACATCGAAGCCGAGCTGGACGCGGCGCGTGCGGCATCGATGCAGACGACGCAGCTTTGCCGCCCGCCGGAGCATTGCCGAACGGACGCGCGGCATCCGTGCGTGGAGGATTTCGACCGGATCGAGATCGCATGATGCGCATCGCCCTCACCGCCCTGCTCGCGTTCCTGCTCGGCCTCGGCACGATGGCAGTCTGGCAGGCGTGGCACTTCCGTCCGGCTCCCGCTCCGCATCACGTTGCCGTGGACCGCAGCGTGTCGAAATCACCTGCACCCGCGCTTACCGTTCCCGCCACCGCGGAAACCACATCGGCCACGCAGGAAGATTCGTCCGGCACGTTGTCCGATCGAGGCTGGCCACACGATGCGCCGACGCCGGAACAGGTGATCTATTCGCAGTCGGATCTTCTGGACAAGGCCATCGCGCAATTGCATCCGCGTACGCCCGGCAAGGTCAACCTGTATGCCATCGCCTTCGCCGGGGACGGCAGCGAGAACGTGTTCCGCAACGAGGCCGAATACCTGCAACGTCTTTTCGCCGCGCGTTTCGATGCGGCCGGCCACGTGCTGGTGCTGGAGAACAATCCGTCGACGCTCGCCACGCGCCCGCTGGCGGACTGGAGCAACCTGGAATCCGCACTGGATGCGATGGCGGAGAAAATGGACCCGAAGCAGGACATCCTGCTGCTGTACCTCACCACGCACGGCAGCGAGGACCATACCCTGCTGGTGGACATGGACCCGCTGCCGCTCGACCAGATCGGCGCCAGCGATCTGCCCGGCATCCTCGCCGAGCACCCGTTCCGGTACAGAGTGGTGGTGGTCAACGCCTGCTATTCCGGCGGCTTCATCCCGCCCTTGCGCGGCAACGGAACCATGGTGATCACCGCCGCGCGCAGCGACCGATCCTCGTTCGGTTGCGGCGAACAGTCGCAACTCACCTGGTTCGGCCACGCCTTCCTCGTCGATGCATTGAACAGGACCGCGAATTTCCGGGACGCATTCGGGCTTGCACGACAACAGGTCGCGGCCTGGGAAAAGCGCGACGACTACCAACCCTCCGATCCGCAGATTTCCGCCGGCGAAGGCATCGCTGCGCAACTCGGGAAGTGGCGCGGCGGTTTCGCGCCGGGCGCGGCCATCCCGTTTGCACCGGCGTCGAGCACGGCTCGACCGGAATAACCCGCCAATTCCGCGGCCTTGCATCTGTCCGAAAAATGCCGCGTGCCGGCACCGTCGGCCTGCACGCGATCCATCCGATCGTTCCTGGTTTACCGAGGCACGCCTTCGGCGGGCGCCCCAGGATCGACATCGCTGCCGCCGGCAATGCCGGCGTCCGCATCGACCTGGGAAACCGCCGTCAGATAGGCATTGATGGCCTTCACATCGTCCTCGCCGAGCTTGTTGACCAGCGCGGCCAGGTTCAGCCTGGAAAGCAGGTATTGATAACGGGCCGCGTCGAGATTCAGCAGCGATGAAAAATATTGCTGCTGGGCGTTCAACACGTCGAGAGTGGTGCGCTTTCCGACTTTCAGGCCAAGCGTCGTGGCGTCCAGCGACGATTTCGCCGCAACCACCGCCTGCCCGAGCGCGGCGATTTGCTGCGTGCCGATCCTGACATTGAGGAACTGCTGCTTGACCTGCACGTCGGTGTTCGCGACTGCGGCCTGCAACTGGTAGGTCGCTTCCCCGCTTTCGGCCACTGCTTCACGATACTTCGAATTGTAGGTACCTCCCGCGAACAGCGGCACGGAAAGCTGCAAGCCGACCATGGTCTGCTTGCTGTGGTCGGGTGCCACCAGAATCGGAAGCGTGCCGTTCTGGCGCAGGTCCTGGTAGCTGGCGACAAGGTTCAATTGCGGTCGACTGCGCAGGCGGTATTTGTCGACTTCGTGATTGTTGACCTCGAGCTGGACGCGCGCGCTCTGCACGTTGAGGTTGTCCTGCCGCCCCCATGCGACCCATTTACCCAGGTCATCGGGTTCCGGGGCACTCGGCTCGAACGCATCGGACGGTCTGGAAAGGGACCTGGGTTCTTCCCCGACGATGCTTGCGAACTGATCCTGCTGCACGGCCAGGTTGTTGATGGCGGAAAGCTCTTCCGCCAGGATTCCCTGATAACGGGCCTGGGCGTCGCGCACGTCGGTGATATTGGTCTTGCCGGCCTTGAACCGTGCCTGTGCGCTCGCCAGTTGCTGCGCTATCGCAACCTTCTGCTCACGCGTCAACTCCAGGTTGTCGCGCGCCATCAGCACGCCGAAATACGCCTGCGCCACGCGCAGTATCAGGTTCGCATCGGCGCCCTGTTTCTGCAGGCCGGCAAGCTCCGCCTGGTCCTTCAGTTCCGCAGCGCCGGCGAAAACGGCTGCGTTGTAGATCGGCTGCACCAGCGTCACGCCGAAACCGTGCAGGTAGCCGCTGGCGTTGCCGATCAGCACGTCGGTTGGAAACACCGGCGGCAGGTCCAGCGTGGATTCCGAATCAATGTGCAGGCGGTTGTAGTTGGCCGTGGCATTGATCTGCGGGAAATACAGCGCATTGCCTTGCGTGCGCTTCTCCATGCCGGCCCGGAATGCATACTGCGCAGCCTGCGTGGTGGGGTCGAAAGCCTGCGCCTTGTGCACGGCCGTCCGGAAATCCATGGCGTGCGGGGCCGCCATCGCCAGCAGCAATCCGCATGCAGCGCACATCCGGATTTCCGCAGCGCAAAGGAAGCGCTCAGTGCGCATGGGGTTCCCCCGGTTTCCCGGCCTTGAACCACACCGCGTAGGCGGTCGGCAGGAACAACAGCGTGAGCAGCGTCGCGATCGTCAATCCACCCATGATGGCCCACGCCATCGGCCCCCAGAACACCGATCGCGTCAGCGGAACCATCGCCAGCACGGCGGCAGCCGCGGTCAGGAGGATCGGCCGGAAGCGATGCACGGTGGATTCGATGATGGCGTCGCGCATGGTCGCGCCTTCGCCGAGCGCGTGGTCGATCTGCACGATCAATATGACCGAATTGCGGATGATCATGCCGAACAACGCGATGGTGCCGAGCAGCGCCACGAAGCCGAACGGTATGCGGAACACCAGCATGATCGCGGTGACGCCGATGATGCCCAGCGGCGCCGTCAACAGCACCAGCGCCATCTTGCGCATGTCCTGCAACTGGATCATCAGCATGAACAGCACCAGCACGATCACCAGCGGCATCACCGCCTTGATGGCCTTCTGCGATTTGCTGCTCGATTCCAGCGATCCACCGACCTCGATTTCGTATCCCGCCGGCAATGTCGATTGAAGCGCGTCGATCGCAGGCGACAACGCATGCTCCACGTCGTTGCCTTGCGCACCCTTGGCCACGTCCGCCTGGATGGTGATCGTGGAAATGCGGTTGCGGCGCCAGCGCAGGCTGTCTTCACTCGCCAGCCCCAGCGTCGCGATCTGCGACAACGGCACGAATTGGCCGCCCCTGGTCTGGATCTTCAAATCCTTGAGGTTGTTGAGGTCGGTTCGTTCCGATGCGGGAAGGCGCGCATAGACGCCGATGCTGTCGGTATTCTCCAGGTACTGCGTGATGTCGTAACCGCTGAGCGATGCCTGCAGCGCCTGCGACACGCCGTTGGAACTCACGCCCAGCACCCGCGCCTTGTCCTGGTCGATGTTCACTTCCAGGACCTTGATCCGTTCGCCCCAATCCATGTTGACGCCGCGGGCGTCCGGATTGGCGCGCACGATGGCCATGACCTTGTCCGCGAGGTTCCTGAGCACTTTCTCGTCGCCGCCGCTGACGCGGAATTGCACCGGGTAGCCCACGGGCGGACCGTTTTCCAGCCGGGTCACACGGCCACGCACGGCAGGGAACCCGTTCGCGAACAGCGACTGGATCCTGTCCAGCACCGCTTCGCGCTGCTCATAACCGCGCGTCATAACCACGAGTTCCGCCAGGTTGTTCTGCGTCTGCACGTTCAGCGGCAGATAAAAACGCGGGCTGCCGCCGCCGACATAGCCGGTGACCGAAACGACATCCGGATCACCTCGCAGGTCTCTTTGCATTGCCTCCGCCTGCTGCTGGATCTCGCCAAAGCTCGCCGATTGCGGCAACCAGAGGTCCACCATCAATTCCGGGCGGTCCGAGGAAGGGAAGAACTGCTGGGGAATGACCCGGAACAGCGCAAGCGAGGCGACGAACAGGGCCGCGGTCACGGCAATCACCGGCACGCGGTGATCCAGGCACCAGCTGACGCGGCGCCGAAACCAGCGGTAGAAAGGACGCTGGTACACATCGGCCTCCTGACCCGCCTTTCTCTTGAAATCCGGCAACAACTTGTAGCCGAGGTAGGGCGTGACCAGCACCGCGACGAACCACGAAACGACCAGCGCGATGCCGACCACTTCGAACAGGGAGCGCGTGTATTCCGCCGAACCGGATCGGGAAATGGCGACCGGAAGGAAACCGATCAACGTGATCAGCGTGCCGGTGAGCATCGGGAACGCGGTTGCCGTGTAGGCGAAAGTCGCCGCGCGGACATGATCCCAGCCTTCCTCGAGTTTCAGCACCATCATTTCCACGGAGATGATGGCGTCGTCCACCAGCAACCCGAGCGCGATGATGAGCGCACCGAGCGAAATGCGCTGCAGATCGATGCCCAGCAGGTACATCACGAGGAACACGACCGCCAGCACGAACGGAATGCACAAGGCCACCACGAACCCGGTGCGCAACCCGAGCGACAGGAAACACACCAGCAGCACGATGCCGACGGCTTCATAGAGGCTGTCGGAGAACTCGGCCACCGCAGACTTCACCACTTTCGGCTGATCCGAAACGGTATTGAGCTTCACCCCCACGGGAAACCCGCTCTCCAGCCGCGCGGCCGCAACGCCGAGCTGCTTCCCGAGGCGCAGCACGTCGCCGCCCGTGCGCATGCTGATGGCCAAGCCGATCGCGGGTTGGCCGTTGAAGAACATCTTCAGCTGCGGCGGGTCCACGTATCCGCGCTTCACCGTGGCGACGTCGCCGAGCCGGAACATGTGTTCGTTCGCGTAGATGCCGATGTTGCGAATGCTCTGTATGGAATCGAAATCGCCGCTGACACGCAACTGGATCTGCTCGGCGCTGGTCTGGACCACTCCCGCGGGCTCGACGCCGTTGATCATCTTGACGGTGGCGATGATCTGATCCGGATTGATGCCCAGCGTCGACAGCTTCGCGTTGGAATACTCGATGTAGATGCGCTGGTCCTGCGTGCCGATGAGATTGACCTGGTCCACATCGGGGACGCGCAGGAACCCGTCGCGCGCCGTTTCCGCGAAGTCCTTCATTTGCGTATAGCTGAACCCGTCGGCCGAGAGCGCGTAGACGTTGCCGAAAGTGGTGCCGAACTCGTCATTGAAGAACGGGCCCCGCACGCCCTGAGGCAGCGAGTAGCCGATGTCGCCGATCTTCTTGCGGACCTGGTACCAGACTTCCGGAACCCGCTCGGGCGGCGTGTCGTCACGCAGCGTGACGGTAAGCTGCGTCTGCCCGGCCTGCACGAAGCTTTTCACGAAGTCGATCTCGCCGACGCTCTGCAATTTCTTTTCGAGCTTGTCGGTGACCTGTTCCTGCATCTGGTCGATGGTGGCGCCGGGCCAGTAGGCCTGCACGACCATGCTGCGGACGGTGAACCCCGGATCCTCCTCCTGGCCAAGGTGCGTATAGGCGTAAATACCGCCGATGAGCAGGATGATGATCGTGAAGAGGATGAACTGCTGGTGCTTGAGCGCCCAGGCGGAAAGATTCGTGGCGGGCATGGATCACGAGCCCCGCAAGCCGTAGGTCCCTGCCGGCCGCACCTTCTGGTCCGGGTGCAGCAGGTTCACGCCCGCGGTCACCACCACTTCGCCGTCCGCCAGGCCCGCGCCGATCAACGCGACGTCGCCCTGGATCGCCGAAACCCTGACCGGGTGCAGGGACACGGTCGAAGTGCCGCGGTCCACCAGCCACACGTAGGCGCCATCCGGCTTTTCGACGATCGCCGTCAGTGGAAGCGTGAAGGCCGTTCCCTGATTGATCTCCGGCAGGTGCACGTACGCGGTCATGCCGAGCAACACCGCGGCATCCGGATCGAGCACCGTGACGTAGGCGTCGTAGGTGCGGGTGGTGGGATCCGTATCCGGGTCGATTCGCCGCAATCTTGCGCGGTATTCCCTGCCCGGGTTCGCCCACAGGGTGATGGTCGGGTTTTTCGCATCGCGCAACTGCTGCACGCGCGATTCGGGCACGTTGACCACCACTTCCCGGTCTCCATCCCGCGCGATGCTGACCGCGGCCGTGGCCGTGTTCACCACCTGCCCCACGTCCACGTTGATGGCGGTGACGATGCCGGGCACCGCCGCCCGCAGGGTTCCGTAACCGGCCTGGTTGGTGCCCTCGTCGTACTGGGCCTGCGCCATCTGCATCTGCGACGTGGCGGTGTCGAGATCGACCTTGTCGCGATCGTATTCGGCCTGGCTGATGAACTCCTGTTTCAACAGCTCGGCATCGCGATCCAGGTTCACCTTCGACTGCGCGGCTTTGCTGCGCGCAGCATCCAGTTGGGCCTTGGCGGCCTGCCGGTTCAGGTCGAGGTTCGCAGGATCCAGTTGAATCAATGCCTGGTCGACCGCGACGTGCTGGCCGACTTCGACCAGCCGTTTCACGACGGTACCGCCGACGCGAAATGCCTGGTTGCTCTGGTTGCGGGCGACGATGGCGCCGGAATAGGTTGCGCCCAGCGCAGCGGACACCCGACTCGCCACCATGGTCTGCACCGGCCGCACGTCTTCGGCGGGCGGCGGTTTGTGGCTGCACCCCGACAGGGCCATCGCCATTGCCAACCCAGCAAGCGCCGCGTGCCGCATGCATCATCCTCTTGGAAGCAGATACGGCCGTTCGGTGCGCCAGCCGGACGGTCGGAAGATCGCCACGGCAGGGGTCGAGGAGTCAAGCTCGCGGTTCATGCGCCGACTCCCGCCATGTGGGTACGACTTCATGCCCGCATGGAATGGTTCGCATCTACAGCCGCGTGCAAACGAATTTGATGTAGATGTAATTCTCGTCGTTGGCTGTCACGGTGCGGCCGAAACGGCCGCCGGGTTCCAGTTGCAGCTCACTGCGGGAGCCTTTCGAGAGGATCCGGTAATGCCCGCTGCAGGCGTCGTAGATCATGCGGTTGGCATCCTGCTGCCGCGCATCCACGTCCGCGGCGCTGCCGTCGGCCAGATAGCGGACCAGACCGAAATCCGGCCCCGCGGACGGGCCGTACACGCCGCCGGGCCTTGCCAGCATCTCCGCGGTGGTCGTCGCGCAAGCCGCGAGCACCAGGCATGTCGCACACATCATCAGCACGCGGAGGATGCTTTTCATGGATCTCGCCTTCCGGAAGCGAATCGGGTGAGAAAATCGATTGCCGGCTAACCGCGTGTCCAGACAACGGTGCGTCCGAACACCGAACCGCCCGCGCTGACGTTCAACGTGCCATCCGGCGCGAGCGTGAGCTTGCAGGGAAACGATTTGCCATTGGCAGGCGAATAGATCGTGCCGCCGTTCCAGCTGTTGCCGCCGGCGAAATGCAGACCCGTGAGTATCGCCAGTCCCATTACCGGACGGTTGCGGAGCGCGGCATCGGGATTGAGGCGATCGACCTTCGGCTGGCCTGCCATGCCCTGGCGATCGTCCGCGGGAAACCGCGGCTCCTTCAACCAGACGACCTGGCCGCCGTAGACGCCCTGCACGTTGGAGATTTGCACCTTGGATGAGCCGTCATTGGTCAGCCAGGTGCCGACGATTGCGTCGCCCGGATCGGCCGCGGCCGCAACCCCGGAAAAGCCGAGCACGGCCACGAACAAGCCCACGATCAGTGCACGCATTCCCCACTCCCGTGCTTGATGGACAAGCTGCATGCGAGATTCCGCGGAAGCCCCGCCGCGGACGCACGGCGGAGCCTAGTCGTCTTGTGCAAGGCTGTCAACAAAACCCGGGAAAGCGCTCGCGCGGCAGAAACGATGGCAGCATGTGTCGTCCATGTGCGCGCAGGTGCTGCATCGTGCGAAAAGAATCGTGCGGCAAAAATGCCGCGTGTTGCAGGTGATTCCGCGGATCGTCTATGCTCGCCGCGGGGCGAATCCAGCCATTCGGGGAAATTGCAGCTGTTCGTGGTTCCACCTGCCGCTCCGTCCGGGGCGACACTGCCGGGAGGTTCCCATGACGCACGCAACACGCGGGTTTGCGCGGCTGTTCGCCCGCGCCGCACTCTATGGTCTCATTGCCGCTTTGCTTTCCGGCCCGCTTTTCGCGCAGCAGGCGGGTGAAGGGGGCATGGCGCAGGGTTTGCTCAAGGAAAAGCTTGCGGCCATCAAGGCATCCGCTTCCGAAAACCAGCGGAAGCTGCGCGGCTACACCTGGACGGAAACGTCCAACATCACCGTCAACGGCCGCGAAATGCCGCCGAAGGAATCCAGCTGCTCCTACGGACCCGACGGCAAGATCCAGAAAATTCCCGTGGGCGGTTCCACGGACGCGTCGGAAGGCAATCGCGGTGGCCGGATCATGCAGCGCGTTGTGGAGAAGAAGAAGACCGAAATGACCGATTACATGCAACAAGTCGGTCGCGTCATCGCACTCTACGTACCACCCGATCCGCAAAAGATGCAGCAGGCGTTCGAGGCGCAAAAGGTTTCCTTCGGGCACGGCAACGGACAGGCCGACCTGGTGTTCAAGGACTATGCGCAACGCGGCGATTCGATGACGATCGATTTCGACATCGCCAGTCGCAAGATCCGCTCGCTGAAAGTCAGGACCTGGCTGGATTCGCCGCAGGATGCCGTGACGCTTTCGGTGGAGTTCGCCAGCCTTCCGGACGGCACGAACCATCCCTCCCGCACGACACTCGATGCACAGGGCAAGGGGATCCATGTCGTGAGCACCGACTCGAACTATCGCAAGAAGGGTTGATCCGGGCCGGATCCGGCAGCCAACGATTGGACGGAAGGTCCTCCGGAGTGGCAGCCCCCGGGGCATTTGGATGCACACGGCGGGAGAAACGCATGCCACGAGCGGGCGTGAAAAAGGTTCGCGTTGCAAGCCGCGCATTGTTGTCGGCCATCCTGGGCTCGACCATCGGCTTGTCATGCGCGAACGTGCATGCCGATACGGCACCGCAAGCAGGCAATACGCTGCGCCTGATGAGCGATGCGCTCGAATCGCTGACCAGCCGGATTTCACCCGCGGTGGTGGAAATCCTGGTGAGCGGTTATGGGCCGGATGACCCCGAGAGCCAGGACCCGGGCGCACCGATCGGCCACGAGGACAGCCAGGGTTCCGGCGTGATCGTCGACCCGGACGGCTACATCGTCACCAACTACCACGTCATCGCCGGCCAGCAGAAGGTCCGGGTGGTCATCACCCCACGCGACTCGCGCGAGCCGCAGGCCACCGCGGCACTGCGGGTTCGCCCGCGCATCCTTCCCGCGACCGTGGTCGGCTACAGCAAGAATGCCGATCTTGCCGTCCTGAAGATCGATGCAACGGGCCTGCCGACCATTCCGTTCGCCAAATACGTACGCCTTCGCCAAGGCCAGCTCGTACTCGCCATCGGCAGCCCGATAGGACTCAAGAACAGCGTCAGCCTCGGCGTCGTCAGTTCCGTGCTTCGGCAGGACAATCCCGAAAACCCGATGGTCTACATCCAGACCGACGCCGCCATCAACCCCGGCAACAGCGGCGGTGCGTTGATCGACGTCGATGGCAATCTCGTCGGCATCAACAGCTCCATCATCACGCAGTCCGGTGGCAACGAAGGGATCGGATTCGCCATTCCAAGCGGCATCGCCCAGTTCGTCTATCGGCAAATCCGCCAGTACGGTTACGTTCGCAGCGGTTCCATCGGTGCCAGCATCCAGGCGATAACGCCCGAACTCGCGTCGGCGCTCGACCTGCCGGAAGCCTCCATCAACGGCGTGATCGTGTCCGACATCGCGCCCGGCTCGCCCGCCGAAAGCGCCGGACTGAAAGTCTACGATCGCATCCAATCGATCGACGGCGCGCCGGTCGATGGCGTGCCGAGTTTCACGATGGACATCTACCTGCGCAAGAACGGCGACCATCTCCGCTTGGGCGTGGTGCGCGGAAACCGGGAATTGTCCGTGGACGTCCCGGTCGTCGAGATCAAACCCGGCCCGGTGACGCTCGTGGATTTCGCCGATCCTGCCACGAACACGCTTCCGCCGCTGGGGATCGTCGGAGTCGACCTCGGCGCGGAAGTCGCAAGATTCCTCCCGCCGCCGCAAATCCCGTCCGGAGTCGTCGTCGCGGTGGTCACCAACGATCACCGCGCCAGCGAGGTCGGCCTGCAGCAAGGCGACATCATCCATGCGCTGGACACCCGGCCGATCACCGACATGGACGATCTGAGGGCCGCCTTGCGCGCGCTCGAGCCCGGGGATCCGGCGGCCTTGCAGGTCGAGCGCGACGGAAGGCTGCGCTTCCTCACCTTCGAGGCGGACTGACAGCGCGTAACCGCGCGTTGCCCGCGCAGGCATCTGCATCGCGGGTCATCGAAGTGCAATGCGTGTTTTCGCACCGCTTCACCGGTACAGCGACTCGACCAGGTCGAGGTCGTGCAGCAGACGCTCGGAGGTTTCGTCGGGAATGCGGCGGCGGCGCGCCTGCTCCAATATGTAGTGCCGCTCGCCTTCGATCGCGGCCAGGCGCAGCTTGCGTTCCACCTCGTCGGCCTTGCGCAACTGATCGGCGCCGGTGCCGGCGGGGTCGCGCTCCCGCATCCGCTGCTGATAGATCGCGATCACCCGGCTCGCGGCATGCGCCCAGACGCCTCCCTCCGCGTCCGGTGCATGATGCTCGAACTGGCCGCGCACCTTCCTGACCGCCTCGATCGCGGCAATCGCCGCCGCAGCGCGCACGCGATGTTCCTCTTCGTGTACGTCAAGGTCGCTCGATGCGCGCAAACCCCTCAGCAGTGGCGGCATCCAGAGGCTGGCGGCGACCAGCGACAGCACGATCACCGCAGCCGCGAGAAAGATCGCCAGATCGCGCGCCGGAAACGACCTGCCATCGGGCAGCAACAGCGGAAGCGTCAGGATGCCGGCGAGCGTGATCGCGCCGCGCACGCCGGCCAGCGTCGTCGCAAGGACCACGCGCCAGCCGGTGTTCCGCAGCGGATCGCCGGCGCGCCGGCGCAGCACCACGTAGACCCGCAGCGAGAGCCACACCCAGACGAAACGCAACACCCCCAGGCCCAGCGTGATGGCCCCCGCATAGACCAGCAGCCACCATGGATTGCCATGGCCGCTCTGCTGGATCGTCGCGGTCGCGCCCTTGAGTATCCGCGGCAGTTGTTCTCCCAGCAGCACGAACATGATCCCGTTGAGCGCAAACTGGATCGTGTGCCAGACCGCGGCGCGCTCGAGGCGGGTTTTCGCCATGCTGCGCCCGGAAAGTTCGACATAGCTCATCGTGATGCCGGCCGCGACGGCGGCGAGGATCCCCGACGCGTGGGCGTAGCCGGCCAACAGATAAGCGCCGAACGGCGTCAGCAGGTTGACCAGGATCGGCGAGCCGTCCTCTTGCCCGAACCGTCGCGTCAGCGATTGCTGCATCGAGGCGATCGCCAGCGTGAACACCACGCCGCATGCGAAACCCGCCACCGAGACCCAGAGCAATGCGAGGGTCGCCGAACCCAGTGAAAACGTCCCGGTCAGCGCCGCGACCACCGCGAACTGGAAACACACCAGGCCGGAGGCGTCATTGAGCAGGGATTCGCCTTCCAGGATGTGCATCATGCGCTTGGGAACGGGCGCGCGGGAGGCGATCGAAGACACCGCCACCGGATCCGTGGGCGAAACGATCGCGGCAAGCGCGAACGAAACGGCCAGCGGCATCGCCGGAATCATCCAGTGGATCAGGTAACCGGCGCCCACCACGGTGAACACGACCAGCCCGAGCGCCATTTGCAGGATCGCACCCTTGTCGCGCAGCAGGCCATCCTTGGGAATGCGCCAACCGTCCAGGAACAGCAAGGGCGGAAGGAACAGCAGGAAAAAAACTTCGGGCTCGAGCTGGACGCCGTGATGCAAACCGCCCGCGATCACGACGCCCAGGAGGATCTGCACGATCGGCAACGGCAGCGAAACCGGGAGTGCGCGTACCAGATAGCCGCTGACGAGCACCGCCAGCAGCATCGCAAGCGCCAGTTCGATCGCACCCATGCGCGCCAGCTTACACGGTTATCATCCTGCGCTCGCACCGAGCCGGCGATGCCTCATCGCGATCCGATCCTCGAAAATTCCCGTGCTCGTGAGCCCCGTCGCAAGGACAGCAGGTTCGATCTTCCCCGCATGCGCCAGATGGAAACGAAACCCCTCCTGGTAATCCTCGCGGCGGGTATCGGCCGCCGCTACGGCGAGGAAAAACAGATCGCCGGCGCGGGCCCGGACGGCGAGTGGTTGCTGGAATACGCCATCCACGATGCGCTGGCCGCTGGCTTCACGCGCGTGCTGCTGGTCATCCGCGCAGCGTTGCGCGAAGGTCTGCGGCAACGGCTGCTGCCGCATCTGCGCGGGCGCGGCGAGCTGCATCTGGTCGAACAATCCGCGGAAAGGATCCCGGCGGGTTGCCGCCTGCCTGCCGGACGCGACAGGCCGCTCGGCACCGGCCACGCGCTTTGGTGTTGCAGGCATCGGCTGGATGGCCCTTTCGCCGTGATCAATGCCGATGACTTTTACGGACGCGGATCGTTCGATCTGCTCGCCGGGCATTTTCGCGAGCGCGCCGGACCGGCGATGGTCGGTTATCGGCTGGAGAAAACCCTGTCGCCGCACGGTGGCGTCAATCGCGGCATCTGCCGGGTCGACGGCCGGGGCGATCTGTCCGGCATCGAGGAAGTCATCGACATCCGCAGGCACGGCGACATGTTGCGCGGGCGCTCGTCCGCCGGCATCGAAACGCGCCTCGATCCGGACGCGATCGTTTCGATGAATTGCTGGGGCCTGCTCCCCGATCTGCTCCCCGATCTGGAAGACGGCCTGATCGAATTCCTGCAGCGCGCGGGAACCCGGGATGAATACTTCCTGCCGGATGCAATCGGCCGCCACCTCGCGCGCACCGGCCAGCGCCTTGCCGTGCTGCGCAGCGAAGACGAATGGCTGGGGCTCACTTATCCGCAGGACCGGCCGCGGGTGGCGGAGCGCCTGGCCGCGATGCATGCTGCGGGCCTGTATCGCACGCCGCTGTGGAGGCCCGATGGACGATAGTCGCGATGATCCGCTGCAAGCCGTCCGCGGCGCGCTGGCGGTTGCGTGGGGCCTAAGCCCGCGCGCGCAATTCTCGCCGCTCGGCAACGGCCTGATCAATCGCACCCTGCTGATGCGCGACGAGGACGGCAGGCAACGCGTCCTGCAATGCCTCAACGCGAACGTGTTTCCCGATCCCGCCATGGTCATGCGCAACTGCCGCGCCGTCACCTCGCACCTGGGGCGCGAACGCGCGGCGGGACGCTACGCCTATTCGGTGCTGGAACTCGTGCCGACGCTCGCCGGCGAGTCCGCGCTGGTATTGCCGGACGGAACCTGGTGGCGCATGTACGACCACGTCCCCGACACGCACACTTGCGACGCGGCGGACGATCCCGCGATGACGCGCGCGGCGGCTCGCGCCTTCGCCGCGTTCGCGGCGGCGCTGGCCGGATTGCCGGCCGGTTCGATCGGCGAAGTGATTCCGGAATTCCACGATCCCGTTTCGCGCTTCCGGTCGTATCAGACCGCCCGGCAGGCCGATCGCGCCGGGCGCGTCGCGGAATGCGTGGCCGAATGCGAATCGGCCGACCGTTTCGCCGGGCTGTTGCCGCAGTGGCAGGCGCTGATCCGGCGCGGATTGCCATCGCGGATCACCCACAACGATTGCAAGTTGAACAACCTGCTGTTCGACGACCGCGGCGAGGCGACCTGCGTGGTGGACCTCGACACCGTGATGCCGGGCTCGCTGCTGTTCGATTTCGGCGACATGGCGCGCACCATGCTCAGCCCGGTGCCGGAGGATTCCGTCGACCTCGCCGAAGTCCGCGTGCGCCGGGATCACTTCGCCGCGCTCGCCGCGGGTTACGTCGAGGGCTGCGGCAATCTGCTGACGCCGCTCGAACGCGAGCATCTCGTGTTCGGCGCGCGTCTGGTCACCGGCGTGATCGCGCTGCGCTTCCTCGCCGACCATCTCGACGGCGACCGCTATTTCCGGATCACGCACCCGGCGCACAATCTCGAGCGCGCCCGCAACCAGTGGGCGCTGTTCGCGGCGCTGGATCGGGACGCCGGGGCGTTGCAGTCGCTGGTCCCCGCCGGCTGATCAGCCCAGCCGCCGCTCGCGCACCAGGCGGCAGGCTTCGGCCACGTCACGATCCATGGCGCGATCGCGCGGCATGAACGGAATCGTTTCGCGGATGCGCGCGTGCGCCTCGTGCACCGCCGCGCCCGGCCGGAACCCGACGGCCGCGGCGAGTTGCGCGGCGAGCGCCTGCACTTCGTCCCGGAATTGCGCCTGCTGCGGATCCCCTTCGCGCGGCGCATTGCCGACCTTGTCCGCGAATGCCTGCCAGTCGCCGCGCGCGGCCAGGCGCCGCGCCGCGCCCAGCATCTCCTGCCGGTAATCCAGCGCCTGCGCGGCGGTGTACAACTCGAGCGCCAGCACGTCGCCGAGATCGTCCATCATCGACAGCACATGCCGCGCCTCGTTGGTGCCCATCGACACGTGGTCCTCGGCATTCGCGGAGGTCGGGATCGAATACACCGAAGCCGGATGCGCGCGCGTGGCGAGGTCGTTGACCAGCGCGGCCGCGGTGTACTGCACGATCATGAAACCGGAATCGGTGCCGTCCTCGTTGCCGGTCAGGAACGCCGGCAGCCCGTCGTTGGTCGCCGGATCGACCAGCTTGTTGAGGCGGCGCTCGGAAATCGACGCCAGCACCGGGATCGCCGCCTTCACGTAGCTCATCGCCAGCGCCAGCGGCATGCCGTGGAAATGCCCCGCCGAGATCACCTGTTGCTCGACGCGTTCCGTATCGGCGTTGTCGGGGAAGATCAGGGGATTGTCGGTGACGGCGTTCAATTCGACATCGATCACGCGGCAGGCCTGCATCCACGCATCGCGCACCGCGCCGTGCACCTGCGGCATGCAACGCAGGCAATAGGCATCCTGCGGCTGATGCTTCTTGCCGCCCTTGAACGGCAGGAAGCGCCGGTAGAACGCCTCGCGTCCGTGCCTTTGATTCGGCGGCACCCATTCCCAGGCGATGTCGAAACTGCGTTCGCGCTCTTCCGCATCGCCCCAGCTTTGCGCCGTCCAGGTCCTGAAACGCGGCACGAGGTGATACGGGATGTCGACCAGCGTGGAATCGCGCAGCAGTTCGCGCACGTGCGCGGCCGCGTCGACCTGCCCGGGATGCGGGCGCAACGCGTGCACGTCCGCGCGCAAGGCGCCGCTGCGGCCGGCGAAGGCATCCAGCGTCATCGCGGCGGCAAGATCGGCGACGCGCAGCAGGTAGTCGAGGCGATCGAGCGCGAGCACCGCGGTCGCGAGCATCTGCGCGGTGCCGTTGTTGAGCGCGAGCCCTTCCTTGTAGGAAAGCGTGATCGGTTGCAGGCCCGCCCGCCGCAGCGCTTCCGCGCCGTGCATGCGCTCACCCGCGAAGAACGCCTCGCCGCCGCCGAGCAGGACGATCGCCAGATGCGAAAGCGGCGCAAGATCGCCGCTGGCGCCGACCGAGCCCTTGCACGGGATCACCGGGATCACGTCGCGGTTCAGCAGTTCCGCCAGCGCGCGCAGCGTGTCGACGCGGATGCCGGAATGCCCTCGCATCAGCGTATTCACGCGGATCGCCAGCATGGCGCGCACCGTCGGGATCGCCAACGGTTCGCCCACGCAGACCGCGTGCGTCACGATCAGGTTGTGTTGCAGCTCTTCGAGCAGCGTGCCTTCGTTCGACGCCGGATTGCCGCCGGGCAATTCGTCGCGCGCACGGTGCGCGCCCAGCAGCTTGTCGGCATTGCTGCCGAAGCCGGTGGTGACGCCATAGATCGGTTCGCCGCAACGCACCTTGCCGGCGAGGAATTCCGCGGCGCGTTGCACCGCCTGCAATTGCCCCGCATCCAGTTCGACGCCCGCGCCTTGCCGCGCGATCGACACCAGCTGCGCGCGCGTCAGCCCGGAACCATCCAAGACGATCCGCGCATTCATGCCCGGGCTCCATTTCGCGTCAACGCTTCGCGCAGGTGCGCCACCAGCCGTTCGCGCGCGACTTCGGATTGCTCGCCGCTGCGCAGATCCTTGACCGCCACCGCGCCGCGCGCGGCTTCGTCCTCGCCCATCACCAGCGCGAAGCGCGCGCCGATGCGGTCGGCGTATTTCAGTTGCCTGCCGAGCTTGCCCGGTTCCAGCACCAGTTCGGTGCGGATGCCGGCGTCGCGCAATTCCCGCGCGATCGCCATGCATACGGGCCAGCGCGCCTGATCCATCTGCGTCACCAGCACTTCGACGCCGCCCGCCGCATCGCGCAGCAAGCCGGCTTCGCGCAATTGCCAGAACAGGCGCGTCAGTCCGATCGAAATACCCACGCCCGGCAGCTTCGATTTCGTGTATTGCGCCGCCAGATTGTCGTAGCGTCCGCCGGAACAGATCGAGCCGATCTGCGGATGGTCGTTCAACGTGGTTTCGTACACGGTGCCCGTGTAGTAATCCAGGCCGCGCGCGATCGACAGGTTCAACGCGAACGCGGATTCCGGCACGCCGAAGGCCGCGACCGCATCGAGCACTTCGCGCAGTTCCGCCCTGCCCTGTTCGAAGGTTTCCGAGCCATTGCCGAGCGCATCGAGTCTGGCGTGCGCATCGGCCAGGGAAGTCGAGCGCACCTGCACGAACTGCATGATCCGTTGCGCGGTTTCCGCCGGCAACGCGAAGCCCTCGCCCGTCAGCGTTGCGTGCACGGCTTCCGATCCGCGCTTGTCCAGCTTGTCCACTTCCCGCAAAACCAGGGTCTGCGCTTCCGGATCGGCGATGCCGAGCCCCTCGAAAAAACCGCGCATCAATTTGCGGTTGTTGAGCTGGATGGTGAAGGCGCCGATGTCGAGCGCGCGGAACACCGCGTGGATCACCGCCGGGATCTCCGCGTCGAACCGGACCGGCAACGCGTCCTTGCCGATCACGTCGATGTCGCACTGCCAGAACTCGCGGAAACGCCCGCGCTGCGCGCGCTCGCCCCGCCACACCTGCTGCATCTGGTAACGGCGGAACGGGAACGCCAGCTCGTGCTCGTGTTCGGCGACATAGCGCGCCAGC
>JAFEEJ010000190.1 GCA_018241145.1 Pseudomonadota bacterium
TGAAGGCGGCCGAGGCATTTCTGTCCAGTGCCGGCTCGGATTGCGGCATCGCCAACGTCAACATCGGCACTTCCGGCGCCGAGATCGGCGGCGCATTCGGCGGCGAGAAGGAAACCGGCGGCGGCCGCGAATCCGGTTCGGATGCGTGGCGGGCGTACATGCGCCGGCAGACCAACACCATCAACTGGTCGGATGCCTTGCCGTTGGCGCAGGGGATCAAGTTCGATTTCTGAGCGACCCGCAAAGCTGCTGCACTACGCTTTCGGGGACGCTCAGACCAATCGTGGATCCACTGCGCCGCGCGCTGCAACGAGGCTACCGCCATGAACACCGTCATCCATCGCACCAGCAGCCTCGCCGTGATCAGCCTGGTATTCGGTTTGTTGTGCTGGTTCGCATTGTTCTTCGTCGGCGCGATCGTCGCGGTGATCTGCGGACACGCCGCGCGCGCGGAAATCCGCCGCGAGCCGCCGGGCACGATCGAAGGCGACGGCATGGCTTTGGCCGGACTGATCCTCGGCTGGATCCACCTCGCGCTCTGGGTGGTCGCGCTCGCCTTCATTTTCCTGTTCATCGGCGGCGCGGTGTTCTTCGGCGGGATCGCCTCGATGCTGCACGCGATGCATTGATACGTGTACGAGCGCCTGCGTCCGCTGCTGTTCTCGCTCGATCCGGAAGTCGCGCACGGATTCACCCTGTACGTCCTCGGGGTGGCGCAACGCAGCGGCCTGATGCGCTGCGTGGCGCATGCACCACCGGCGAATCTGCCGGTGCGCGCGTTCGGGATCGAATTCCCGAATCCCGTCGGGCTTGCCGCGGGACTGGACAAGACCGGCGAACACATCGACGCGCTGGGCGCGCTGGGATTCGGCTTCCTCGAAGTCGGCACCGTCACGCCGAGGCCGCAACCGGGCAATCCCAGGCCGCGCATGTTCCGCCTGCCCGCGCACGAGGCCGTCATCAACCGGCTCGGCTTCAACAACGGCGGCGTGGATGCGCTGGCCCGCAATGTCGAAAAGGCGGCGTGGCGCGGTGTGCTCGGCATCAACATCGGCAAGAACGCGGATACGCCGAACGAGCGCGCGGCCGACGATTATTTGCTCTGCCTCGATCGCATCTACCCGCTGGCGAGCTACGTCACGGTGAACATTTCTTCCCCGAACACGAAAGGGTTGCGGGATTTGCAAGGTGCCGGCGAATTGCCGCGCCTGCTCGGCGCGTTGCACGAGAAACAGGAACAACTGGCCGCGCGGCACGGCGCGCGCAAGCCGGTGCTGCTGAAGATCGCGCCCGATCTCGATGATGCGCAGATGGACGCGATCGCACGCGCGACGCTGGATGCCGGCATCGACGGCCTGATCTGCACCAACACCACGCTCGACCGCTCCGGAGTGAACGACGATCCGCTCTCCGCCGAACCGGGGGGGCTGTCCGGCAAACCGCTGTTCACGCGCGCCACCGGCGTGCTGCACGGCATGGCGCAGCGCCTCGAAGGCAAGATCCCCTTGATCGGCGCCGGCGGCATCCTGAGCGGCAGCGATGCGGCGGAAAAAATCGATGCGGGCGCCAGCCTCGTGCAGATCTACACCGGGCTGGTGTATCGCGGCCCGTGGCTTATCATCGAATGCGTCGAGGAAATCCGTCGCCAGCACGGAAACGAAGATGCCCGCTGAGTCGCCCGTCGATCTCGGCGGCCACGCCTTGATCGAGGACGCCTCGCTGCGCACGCGCAACACGCTGCGGGTGCAGGCGCGCGCCAAGCTGCTGGCGGAAGTGCGCGACATCGCGGCACTGCCGAAGTTGTTCGCCTGGCCCGCCGTGAAAAACATGCGCGCCCTGGTGCTCGGCGAAGGCAGCAACGTGCTGTTCACCGGCGATTTCGACGGCCTGGTGGTCACGCCGAAGATGCGCGGCATCGAAATCACCGGCGAGGACGAACGCGCCGCGCGCCTTCGCATCGCAGCAGGCGAAGCGTGGAACGACGTGGTGCGCTGGTCGCTGGCGCGCGGCCTGTGCGGGCTGGAGAACCTCAGCCTGATCCCGGGCAGCGCCGGGACCGCGCCGGTGCAGAACATCGGCGCCTACGGCGTGGAACTCGACGAATTCGTGCACGCGGTCGAGGCGTTCGACCTGCGCGAACAACGGCCCACGATTTTCGCCAGGTCCGACTGTGCATTCGCCTATCGCGATTCGCGTTTCAAGCGCGAGCCCGATCGCTGGCTGATCACCGCGCTGGAACTGGAACTGCCGAAATCGCGCGAGCCGGTGCTCGGCTATGCCGGCGTGCGCGACGAACTCGAAGCGATGCGCGTCCAGGGCCGTCCGACGCCGATGCAGGTCGCCGAAGCCGTGGTGCGGCTGCGCACGCGCAAGCTGCCGGATCCCGCGCTGATCCCCAATGCCGGCAGCTTTTTCAAGAATCCGGTGATCGCGCGCGGGCATGCGGAAACCTTGAAACGCGCGCACCCTGCCCTGCCGCTCTGGCCATCGGGCGATGCGCAGGCCAAGCTCTCGGCGGCGTGGCTGATCGAGGCGGCAGGCTTCAAGGGCGTGCGCGAGGGCGACGCCGGAATCTCGGAACGCCACGCACTGGTGCTGGTCAACCATGGCGCCGCGACGGGCGCGCAATTGTGGGCGCTGGCGCAGCGGGTGCGCGAGGGCGTGCGGGCGCGTTTCGACGTGGCGCTCGAACCCGAGCCGCGGATCATCGGCGCACATGACCGAAACCTGCCTGCCTGAAGTCCATCTGGCGAACCGGCTTCGACGGCGCTAGCATCGGCCGGTTCGGCTGTCCGTTTTCCCTCGCCACGCATCCATCCAACCGGAGTACCGCATGATCCAGTACGGCAAGCTCAAACCCATTGCATTCGGCATCCTGCTCGCCTGCACCGCCGTGGGCGGCACGCCCGCGATGGCGATGGCCGCCGACGCGCCCGCCGCCACGCAAAGCGACAACGTGCTGCGCGCCACCCTCGACAACGGCCTGCGCGTGGTGATCGTGCGCGACACGCTGGCACCGATGGTGACCACGCAGATCACCTACCTCGCCGGCAGCTACGAAGCGCCGGAAGGCTACCCCGGCACCGCGCACGCGCTGGAACACATGATGTTCCGCGACAGCAAGGGCATGTCGGGCGCGCAACTCAACGAGATGACCGGCAAGATGGGCGGCGACAACAACGCCTTCACCACCAACGACGCGACGCAGTACTACTTCGTGGCGCCGGCGCAGTATCTCGACATCCTGCTGCACATCGAATCCTCGCGCATGCGCGGCGCGATGCTGACCGACAAGGACTGGGATCTGGAGAAAGGCGCGATCGAGCAGGAGGTCTCGCGCGACATTTCCGATCCCGGCTACCTCGCTTTCATGCAGGCCGAACGCCTGCTCTACGCAGGCACCGGCTATGCCGAGGACGCGCTGGGCACGCGCCCGTCGTTCGACAAGACCACCGGCGCGACCCTGCGCAAGTTCTACGATGCGTGGTACCAGCCCAACAACGCGATCCTGGTGATCGTCGGCGACGTCGACCCGCAAGCCACGCTGGCCAAGGTCAAGGACCTGTTCGCCTCGATTCCGAAGGGCAATGTCCCGGCGCGGGCATCGGTGGACCTGCATGCCTTCAAGGCGCAGACGATCGAAAGCAGCACGCCGGACCCGACCGGCACGGTGATGTTCCTGTACCGCGCTCCGGGCCAGGAGACGAAAGACGCCGCCGCCGCGCAGATCCTGATGGACGTGCTCAACAATCCGCGCAGCGGTGTTTCCGAGCTGGCCGCGCAGGGCAAGGTGCTGAGCGCGGGCGCGGGTACGCAGCCCTTCAGCCGCGGCGGCATCGGCATGGTGCAGGCCGGCTTCCCGAAAGGCGGCGACAGCAGGCAGGCGCAGGCTTATCTGGACGGCGCGCTCGCCGATCTCCTGAAGAACGGCGTGCCGGCGGAACTGGTGGAAGCCGCGAAGAAATCCGAACTGGCGCAGTTCGAATTCAACAAGAACAGTGCGGTGTCGCAGGCCAGCGCGTGGTCGCAGGCGCTGGCGTGGCAGGGATTGAATTCCCCCGCCGAAGCCGAGCAGCAGATCCGCGGCGTCACGGTGGACGACGTCGATCGCGTCGCGCGCGAATACCTGAAACCCGACCAGCGCGTGACCGTGGTGCTGACGCCGAGCGAGAACGGCAAGCGGCCGCCTGACAGTTCCGGATTCGGCGGCACCGAGTCCTTCGGCGGCAACGACAAGCTGGACGCGCCGCTGCCGGGCTGGGCCGCGCAGGCGCTGGGCAAGCTGGAAATGCCGCACTGGACGCTGGCGCCGACGTCGATGAAGCTCGACAACGGCATCACCCTGATCGTGCAACCGGAATCGGTCAGCAAGACCGTCACCGTGGTCGGCCACATCGACCACGACGACCACCTGCAGGAACCGCAAGGCAAGGACGGCGTCGGCCAGTTGCTCGGCGCGCTGTTCGACTACGGCACCACCTCGCTGGACCGCAACGCCTTCCACAAGGCGCTGGACGAGATCGCCGCCAACGAAACCGGTGGCAGCGATTTCAGCCTTGCGGTGCCGAGCGAAGACTTCGACCGCGGCATGCAATTGCTGGCCGACAACGAACTCCATCCGGCGTTGCCGCAGGAAGCCTTCGCGGTGCAGCAGCAGACGCTCTCGCGCACGCTGGCCGGCGAACTGCAATCGCCCGACTACAAGATGATGCGCGCGCTGAAGCAGGGCCTGTTGCCGAAGGGCGACCCGGGCCTGCGCGAGGCCACGCCCGCCACGGTCGGCAAGCTGGTCCTGCAGGACGCGAAGGACTACCACGCGACGACCTATCGACCGGACTTGACGACGGTGGTCGTCGTCGGACACGTCACGCCGGAACAGGCGAAGTCGGTGGTGCAGAAATACTTCGGCGCCTGGAAAGCCTCCGGCCCGAAGCCGGACGTGATCCCGAAACCGGTGCCGCTGAATCCGCCGTCCTATACGGTGGTGGCCAATCCGTTCGCCTCGCAGGACCAGGTGATGATGGGCCAGTCGCTGGACCTCAACCTGCACAATCCGGATCGCTATGCGCTCGAACTCGGCAACGACGTGCTCGGCGGCAACGGCTTCGCCTCGCGCCTGATGGTCGACATCCGCGTCAAGCACGGCTATGCGTACGGCGCGGGTTCCGGCATGCAGTTCGACCGCTCGCGTTCGCTGTTCTTCGTGCGATACGGCAGCGACCCGGGCAAGGTCGCGCCGGTCGATGCATTGGTGCAGGAGAACCTCAAGGCGATGCAGGACACGCTGGTCACCAAGCCCGAACTGGACAACGCGCGCCAGTACGAAATCCGCTCGATCCCGGTGAGCGTGTCTTCGGTCGATCGCATCGCCCGGCAACTGCTGAACTGGAGCTACAAGGGCGAACCGCTCGACCAGCCGATGGTGGCGGCGAAGTACTACCTCAGCCTGACGCCGGAAGAAGTGCGTGACGCCTACAGGAAATACCTGCGGCCGGCGAACATGGCGCAGGTGGTGCAGGGCCCGACCCCGCCAAAGCACTGAAGCCCGCAGCAAGCCGGAAGACCGCGCAGCGGTTTTCCGGCGATGAAAACCGCACCGGCGCGCCTTCGATCATCACGAAGGCGCGCCGAAGGTATAACAGCTACGGGCCGGCAATGCCGACGCTGTAGACCGTGCCGGCATCTGCCCGCGGAAAACCACCGCCTTCGGCCGTGCCGTACAAACGACCGTTTTTCAGGGTAAGGCGTCCTGCGGGATAAGTGCCGCTGTCCGGCGTCATGTCATACACCGTCGTGAAGCTGCCGTCCGATGCGATTTTGAAGATCTTGCCCAGCCCGTTGTAGCCCTCCGTACCGTAAAGGTCATCACCGACTGGCAGCACGGTGTTCGAAAAAATGCCATCGGCTTCACCCGTAAATTGGTAAAGCGTCGTGAATGCGCCGCCGCGGGCAAGCTTGAATACAGTGCCGTCGTCGGATAAGGATAAAGACTCGGTCGTACCGTACAGGCTGCCATCATGGCCAGCGACCAGACTGACGGGAAACCCCTCGGAAAATCGATGCAGGATGGTCAGAGGTCCGTCCGGTTTCAGCTTGTAAATCGCGCCACCTTGACCACAAAACGCGCCACCATAGAGGTTGCCGGCGTCGTCGGGAATTACGGGAGTTGTAGCATAGCATCCGCCCGTGGTGAAGGTGTACAGCACGATGTAGGTGCCGTCCGCACGGTATTCGAACACGGTGCCCCTGAATCCGGTACCACCCGAGTTAGTCGTACCGTACACATTGCTCTGCGCATCGTGGGTCAGGTCCGTTAGCGGATTAGCCCCATCGAACTGGCCTTCAAAGGTGTGCAGCACCGTGAAGGTTCCGTCCGCGGCCAGCTTGTAAAGCACGCCACACCCGTCGCCGACGCTGCCGTAGCCTGCGAAGCAGATTGAATCGCCGCCAAAAGTGGTCGTCCCATAGATGTCGCCGGTCACCGGATCGATCGTCAGGCCGTTGGGAAGCCAGCCGCCAGTCGCGCCGGCACCGTTATCAAAGGAGTGAATGACGCTATAGGTTCCATCGGTTGCGATCTTGAAAATAGTCTCATAATTGCCAACGTTGTCTCCGTCGGTCGTCCCGTATAGATTGCCGGCGCTGTCGAACCGCACTCCGGTAGCGGGTTCCTTACCGGCATTCGTTGCGCCGGTAAAACGATGCAGCACCCGCAGGTTGTAGGTCTGCGCCTGCGCGCCGCTTGCAAGCACCGCCAGCGCAAAGGTTGCAGCCAGCAGCACTCCGCGAAACCTTGAATCGCGTTGGGATTGCATCACTCATCCTCCTGGTCGAGATTGCTGGATCAGGGCAGGCAGAAGCAAAGCTTGCGAGATGCGCACGGCCGTTGACGCGAGTGCCAGGGACTGCGCTCTTCCCAAGCAGATACTTCCCCGAAACGCCCCTGTGTCTTGCAAAGTACGCCCTGCGCACGGCGCGCGCAATGGTCGTGGGGCATCGGCAAACTTCGCACAGCCGGACTCGACCATTGCTAGGAACGGATCGAACCACAGCGTCGCGGCGTGTTCCGCAGGCAGCCGCGATTTCTTCAATGCCTTGCCTGCAATACCTCGAACCTGTCTCGAAATGGAAACCCTGATTCCCCGCTCGTCATTCCGGACGCCGCGCAGCGGCGATCCGGAATCCAGCGCCTTTGCTTTCAATGCATGGGAGTCACTCGATTCCCGCTTGCGCGGGAATGACTTTGCTGCTACCGATGCGTTTCCTTATTCGAGACAGGTTCCAATCAAGCGGGTTTTCGCGAAGGCGGGCGGATGTCCGGAAGCAACGCCGCAAGCAGGCCGAGCAGCGGCAGGAAGGCGCAGGCGTCGTACACGAACACGATGCCGTAGCGGTCGGCCAGCGCGCCGAGCACCGCGGCGCCGATGCCGCCCATGCCGAACGACAATCCGTAGAACAGCCCCGACACCACGCCGATCCGGTGCGGCAGCATGTCCTGCGCGTACACGATGATCGCCGGGAAGGCCGAGGCAATGCCCACGCCGATCACCACGCTCAGCATCGTCGTCGCGGCGAGTCCGACGTGCGGCAGCAGCAACGTGAAAGGCGCCACGCCCAGGATCGAAACCCAGATCACCGTCTTGCGCCCGATGCGATCGCCGATCGGGCCGCCGATCAGCGTGCCGGCCGCGACCGCGGCGAGGAA
>JAFEEJ010000191.1 GCA_018241145.1 Pseudomonadota bacterium
TACGGCGATTTCGAGACGACACCCTCGCCCGGTATCGACCCTCCCAGCTATGTCGATTTCGACGTGACTTCGTTGGTGCCTGTGACGAAAGCGAATCAATGGTGCGGACCGTGAGGATCACGACCCTGCCGGAGTTCCGCGGCGACCGATGACGCCCCGGTTGCGTTCGCCCGTCGTGTGGCGCGCGATTCGAATCATTGTCGATGACAGGAAACCACATGACAGCTTTGCGGGGAATTCCAAAACTTTTTGCCTTCATCGGCATGACCCTCTTTGCGACCCCATGGGTTTTTGCCGCCGGCACGAACGACGATCCGCCACCGCTGCCGCTGGTGCAATCGGTCACGCCGCTCGGCATCGTGCAGCAGAACCCGGTGGTCAATGCCCGCGACAACGCCGAGAGCGCGCTGTTCAAGGGCAAGTCCATCTGGACCTTCGGCGACACCTCGATGTCGGTGCCCGGCGCGAAGGGCACCTACTGGGACGACAATTCGCTTTCCTGGACGAACAACCTCGATGCCTCCGGCGGCATCAGGCTCGACCACGATCTCGTCGACTCGACCGGCGCGCCGCGGGAATTCCTGCCCTACACGCGTGCCGAAGCGCAATACAACTACACGCACGACAAGGCCCACTGCACGAAAACGCCGTGCGGCGCCGAGTACGCGATGTGGGCGCAGCAGGTCGTGCCGGACGAGGCGCGCAATCGCCTGCTGTTGTTCTACGTCGAAATCTGGCGCGTCAGCGGCCAGCCGAACTGGAAGGCCGTGGGCGCCGGCATCGCCGTGATGACGCCGAACGGCAAGGTCACCCGTCCGATCGAAAACCCGGATTCAGGCACGCCGCAGTTGATGTGGGACAACGGCGACGACGGCTACATCGACGGCTCGGTCGTCGTGGCCGACACGCTGTATTCCTACAAGTGCATCCCGGACTGGGTGGCGATGGATTGCAATGTCGCGCGCGTGCCGCTGGCGAACGCGCTGGACAAATCGCAATGGAGTTACTACGCGGCCGACGGCAGCTGGAGCGCGAATGAAGCCGATGCCGTCACGGTGTTCCAGGGCGGTGCCGCGGGCAACAGCGTTTTCTACAACGCGTACCTGGGCGAATACATGGCGATCTACGCGCAGCCCTTCACCAACGACATCATGGTTCGCGTGGCGAACCAGCCCTGGGGACCGTGGTCGGATGCCGGGCTGCTCTTCACCGGCGAACCGGGCTGGGACGACAACTTCGACTACGCCGCGTTCGCGCATCCGGAATTCTCGACCGGCAACGGCCAGGTGCAATACGTCACCTACGTGCACGACACCGGGTTCCTGCAACAGGAAATCCCCCTCACCCAGGTCGTCTTCGAAAAACCCTGACGGAGAGTTCAACGGAGCGGGAACCCCTGGCCGGGATCAACTGCTGGGCGGCGCGTACAGGCTCGGCATGCGGAAGCTGCGATAGGCAGGCGGTGCGGCCTGCAACCGCGAGTTGATCGTACCGTCCGGAAGCACCTCGATCGACTGGCTGAACGGCGGCCCCGAATCGATGTGGCCAGACAGGAAATGATAGTTGCCGTTGCTCAGCAATTGCGCGCTGCCGAGCGCCGATGAATAGACGCCCAGATCCGAATTGACGAGCAGCGTGGCGGTGAGGCTGTTCTCGTCGATCTGGTAGATCTGCCCGCGGCTGTTTTCGACCGTTCCGGGATTGTCCGCGACGCGGGTATTGCCGTTGTCGAACACGCTGAAGGTGCCATCCGATTCGAACGCCGCTTCGTGCTGATGGCTGAACCACGGGTACGGGTCGTTCGACACGATCGAGAAGTCGCCGCCGGCACCCAGGCGCCAGATCACATGGCCATCGCCCGTGCCATCCTGGTAATCGACCTTGATGACCCAGTCCTGGTGACGCATGGAAATGATGAGGTTGTGATCGGTCGTGTACTGGATGCTGTTGCAATGCAGCCAATCGTTGGCGATCGGCGCAAGGAACAGCGGCGGGCAGGCCCGCAGCCCGGGCGCGCAGGTCTCGCCGAGGATGGCCGCGCGATTGACGTCCAGGTTCGGGAAGGCATCCCAGAACCATGCGACCTGCAGGTTCTCATCCAGATCGACGACGACATCACCCAGGATGTCCACCGGCGAGGTGGCGCCCTGGGTGCCGGTCGGATACATGCGTTCTTCGGTGCCGAGGACGAGCGTGTGCCCATTCGGCAGGCGAATCGCATCGTGATGAAAGGCGGTGACCGCGCAGATCGAGCCGCCGACCGTGCAGTTCGAAACCAGTCCCATCGCGTTGAGCTGTTCGCGGATGCGCGTGGCGTTGGTCTCGCGCAACGAATTGCCCGCCAGATCGATCTCGCGCAGGATCTGCAATTGCGTTGTCGCGTCCTGCGAATTCACTCCGTTGGCGAGCACCAGCATGGTTCCCCCGGGGAGTACCCGGGTAAGGAGGCCGCGGGTTTGCGTGGGGTCATTGAATGCCGCGTAATACCAAAGCGGGTTGCCCGAGAGATCGGTCGCCTCCGGATACGCAACCGCAACCGATTGCTGGCCGACGAAACCGCTGACCAGCACCTTGTCCGCAAGGCTGGAATGCGAATTGGCCGGAACCACCGGCACGACGACCGGAATATTCGCCGGGACGTCGCCGGTCGTGAACGAGACCGCAGGGCTCGTGGTGATTCCGCCGCGGCCGATGGTTTGCGCGGCCATCACATACCGCGTATTCGCGCGCATCCCGGCGACATAGATGTTCATGCTCGAAGGCGGGTTGCACGCGCGCCAATCGGTCACGACGAAAGCGCCGCCCGGCAGGCCGAAGCGCACCCGCATCTTGTTGCCTTTCTGGCAGGCCGGCGCGCTCAACAACGCGACCAGCGGATTGGCGCTGGCCGTCACGACCGGCGTGGCACCCGAAGCGCGCGAGGTGAGCTGGAACAGCATGCTCTTCTGCGCAGTCTGTTGTGTCGTGTTGTTGCGCGCCGTCACCTGCACGACGTAACGGCCGTCGGACACGGCCCCCGCCCAGTCGAAACTGTTGTCTTGGCTGAAATCCCGCACGATGCGCGTTACGCCGCCGTAGCTGATCGAATAGCGATACGTCAACGTGCCCGGGTTCGAGTCGGACGCCGCAGCCGTCAGGTTGACGGCTGTACCGACCGGCTGGGGAGAAGCCACCGAAGGAGTCAGGGTGACTTGCAACGCCGCCAACGCCGGCAACGGCAGGAGGAACGATGCGGACAAGGACACAATCGCCAGGAGCAGCTTGCGCATGATCCATTCCTCCCTGCGGAAATGTTCACCATAACATGGACCGGAATCGACGAACGACCCTTCCTTGCCGCATCGATTCACCGGACCGGAAACCATGCGCAACGGATATTCACATCGTCGCGACGATGCGCCCCACTTCCGCCAGCACGGCCTTGCGCGAGCGGACGTCCACGCCTGCATGGTCGTAGTACGCGGCGACCAGCAACGGTTTGCGGTTGGGCGGCCACAGGATCGCGACGTCGTTGTTGGCGGTGTGGCCCGAGCCGGTCTTGTCGCCTTCGCGCCAGTCCGCGGGCAGGCCCGCGCGCAGCGAATCGCCGCCGGTCTGGTTCGCCAGCAGCCAGCGCGTCAACCGTTCGCGCGCGCTTTGCGACAGCGCATCGCCCAGCAACAGTTGGCGCAGGTCGCCGAGCATCGCGTCCGGCGTGGTGGTGTCGTCATCGCCGTTCGCGCGATTGAGTTCCGGTTCGACGTGGTCCAGCCGGGTGAGCGTATCGCCGAGCGCGCGCGCGTATCGCGTGACGCCGGACGGGCCGCCCAGCGTCGCCACCAGCAGGTTGGCCGCGGTGTTGTCGCTCAAGGTGATGGCCGCCTCGCACAATTGCGCGATGGTCATGCCGGGCGGCCCGACGTGCTGCCGCGTGACCGGCGCGTATTCCAGCAGCGCCTCCTTGCCGAACACGACGCGGCGATCGAGTCTCTCGCTGCCCCGATCCACGCGCTCCAGCACCGCGGCGACCAGCAGCAGCTTGAAGGTGCTGCACATCAGGAAACGTTCGCCGCCACGCCACGCCACGCGCGCGCCGTTGCCGGTGTCGAGGATGGCGACGCCGAGACGGCCTCCGCGCTGGTGTTCCAATACCGCGAGGCGCGCGGTCGCGCCGCGCGCCTGCATCGCGAGCGAGCGCGGCGAAACGGAAAGCGCGATCGCGCCGAACGCGGCGCCCTTCAACAGTTCACGGCGCTTCATGGAGGCTCCTGCGATGGATGATGCACGACGCCGAGCATGGCGGGCAATGCGGACGGCGCGCAGCCGCGGATCGGGCGAAACCGTGGCGGCGCGTGCAATCGATCGTGCCATGCCCCGGTCTCCGGCATGACGGCACGGCGCCTGCCGCTCTTGTCCGCCGCATCCCGCAACCCCATTTTCTCCGGTGCCGGCACGCCCGCCGCGCGCCGGCGCATCGCATGGAGACCGCAATGACCGATTACCGCAAGACGCCCGAAGCCCTCGCCCGGCTCACGCCGCTGCAACACCGCGTCACGCAGGAAGCCGCCACGGAACGTCCGTTCGACAACGAATTCAACGCCAACAAGCGCGCGGGCTTGTACGTGGACATCGTTTCGGGCGAACCGCTGTTCACCTCGCTGGACAAATTCGACAGCGGGTGCGGCTGGCCGAGTTTCAGCAAGCCGGTCGAATCCGCCAACGTGATCGAGAGCCACGACGGCAGCCACGGCATGAGCCGCACCGAAGTGCGTTCGAAGCACGGCGACAGCCACCTGGGACACGTGTTCGACGATGGGCCGCGCGATCGCGGCGGCTTGCGTTACTGCATCAATTCCGCAAGTCTGCGCTTCGTCCCGCTCGCCGATCTGGAAATCGCCGGCTACGGCGAGTACCGTGGATATTTCGAGGAACCGAAACCATGAACACCGAACGCGCCATCCTCGCCGGCGGCTGCTTCTGGGGCATGCAGGACCTGATCCGCAAGCAGCCCGGCGTGGTCTCCACCCGCGTGGGCTATTCGGGCGGCGACGTGAAAAACGCCACCTATCGCCACCACGGCACGCACGCCGAAGCGATCGAGATCGTGTTCGATCCGGCGCGCATCAGCTACCGCCGCCTGCTGGAATTCTTCTTCCAGATCCACGACCCGACCACCCACAACCGCCAGGGCAACGACACCGGCAGCAGCTACCGTTCGGCGATTTTCCACACGAACGACGAACAGAAGCGCATCGCCGAAGACACGATCGCGGACGTGGAAGCGTCCGGGTTGTGGCCCGGCAAGGTGGTGACGGAAGTTGCACCCGCGGGCGATTTCTGGGAAGCCGAACCCGAGCATCAGGATTACCTGGAACGCATCCCCGACGGCTACACCTGCCACTTCATCCGCCCCGACTGGAAGTTGCCGGTGCGGGAACAGACCACCGGATAAACGCCCGGCAATCCCTGTGCCTGTCGTCATTCCGGGGGCGTCGCCGGTTCCATCGGCGAGGGAACCCGGAATCCGGCTTCGGGCAGATTCCGGGAACAGCCACTGGATTCCGGGTGCGCTCCTGCGGAGCGTCCCGGACCGACGAGCAATCTCATTGCAACCGGAGGAACGCATGACCCGCACACCCGCCTACGCCACGCAAGCCGCCGACAAACCGCTGCGTCCGCACGCCATCGAACGTCGCGCGCCCGGCGTGCACGACGTCGCCATCGACATCAGGTACTGCGGCGTCTGTCATTCGGACCTGCACACCGCGCGCAACGAATGGAACAACACGCTGTACCCTTCGGTGCCCGGCCATGAAATCGTCGGCACCGTCACCGCGGTCGGCAAGGACGTGCAAGGCTTCAAGGTCGGCGACACCGTCGGCGTCGGATGCATGGTGGACAGTTGCGGGCATTGCGATTCCTGCAAGGCCGGCGAGGAAAACTACTGCGAGAACGGCTTCACCGGCACCTACAACGGGCCGACGCAGGAGGATCACGGCAACACCTACGGCGGTTACTCCGGCAACATCGTCGTCGACGAGAAGTTCGTGCTGCGCATCACCCACGAGAGCGAGCTCGCCGCGGTCGCGCCGCTGCTGTGCGCGGGCATCACCACGTATTCGCCGCTGCGCCATTGGGGCGCCGGCCCGGGCAAGAAGATCGGCATCGTGGGTCTGGGCGGCCTCGGCCACATGGGCGTCAAGCTCGCGCACGCGATGGGCGCGCACGTGGTGCTGTTCACCACCTCGCCGGACAAGATCGCCGACGGCAAGCGCCTCGGAGCCGACGAAGTCGTGATCTCGAAAGACCCGGCGCAAATGGCGAAGCACGCGGGCAGTTTCGATTTCATCCTCAACACCGTCGCGGCCTCGCACAATCTCGACGCCTATCTGGAACTGCTCAAGCGCGACGGCGCCATGTGCCTGGTCGGCGCGCCGGAACATCCGCATCCCTCGCCCACCGTGTTCAACCTCATCATGAAGCGCCGCGCGCTGGCCGGTTCCCTGATCGGCGGCATCCGCGAAACCCAGGAGATGCTGGATTTCTGCGCGAAGCACGGCATCGTCAGCGACATCGAGATGATCGCGATGCGCGACATCAACGACGCTTACGAACGCATGCTGAAGAGCGACGTGAAATACCGCTTCGTGATCGACATGCAGACGCTGAAGGACGAGGCGAAGGCCGCCTGATTCCGGAACGGGCTTGCGCCGCGGGCGCGCGATCCGCCATGGATGCTTGCGCGGGTCGCGCCGTCCCGCGGCGGATCCGCACTACGCGGCCGGTTCCTCCGGCGGCGGTTGCAGTTTCTGCTGCAACTCCTCCAGGTCGGCGATCACCTGCTCCAGCGCGTCGTGCAACTGGCCCTGGCGATTCATCAGGTCGTCGATCTTGCCGGTCTGCTTCAACTTCGACAGTTCGCCATCGAACAGCAACCAGATCGCGGTCAGGCGTTCGACGTTGTTCTTCGCGTAGTGGTGCATTTCCTTGAGCTGCGTCAGCGTGTCGCCGACCTGGTCGAGTTGCGTTTTGACGTTTTCATCGGCCATTGCGTGCTCCTTTTTCTGGCAAGGCCATGCTACGACCGCAGGCACAACGGCAACGGAATGCCGGTATCCGCGGACCGCGCGGCGTTTCGGGCATACTGGCACGTGACACGACGGCGCCCGGAATGCCATGACCGACCGTTTGATCGCCTGCGTGCTGGGCGGCACCGCGCCGCGCGCGCGCACCGAGTTGCACGACGTGGCATTCGCCGTCGGCGATTCGCTGGAAGCCGCGCACGGGCAACTGCTCGCAGGCTGGTTCGGCGATCCGCGCGGCCTGCACGTCGATGCGTGGTGCTTCCTCGACAGCGTGGAAGGCTATCGCGTGCAACTCGCGCACACGCCCGCGGACAACGGCCTGCATCTCTACTTCATCAACATCGGCGGCTACCGGCCCGGCCGGTTCGGCGAACAACACGCATGGGGATTCTTCGGCGCGCCGAACAAGGCCGACGCGAAGGCGCAAGCCAAGCGCACGCTGCTGCAAGGATGCGACGAGATCCACAAGGACGACCTGCACGACATCGACGATTGCCTGCAGGTCGCGCGGATCGGCACATGGCACGTGCATTTGACGCCGGATGCGGGCGCGACCGATCCGCACGTCACCAACGGCTACTTCCCGCTGCCCAAGTCCGTGATCGATGCGTGGATGGTCCGACGCGAAACCGTTTGAACGATCGCGCAGTTCAATAGTGCACGTTGGCATACTTCTGCAACAGTTGCTTGAACCCGGGCGTATTGCGGATCGGGTCGTAGTCCACGTCGGTGCGCACGGTCGCGATCGAGATCGTGCCGCCGTGGTCGGTCGAAACCAGCGAATCCAGGATCGGCACCGCCTTGTTGGCATGCTCGAGTTGCGCCTCGATTTTCGCGAGATTCATCAGCATGTCGGCCCCGCCCTCCCAA
>JAFEEJ010000192.1 GCA_018241145.1 Pseudomonadota bacterium
GCGATCGGCAGCGCCTGCGCGAACGGACGCGGCACGTGCACGCGCAACTCGTCGCCGCGGTCCTCGATGCGCGGATACTCGCCTTCGCGCCAGGTCAGTTCGACGCTCTCGCCGCGCAGCGGGATCAGCGTCGGCACGCCCACGCGCAGCGGCGGCGGTCCGCGCCGCGGCACGTGCAGTTCACCCAGCTTGCGTTCCAGCCAGTCGCTGTGTTCGCGCAGGAAGGCGTACACCTGCGCCGGATGCGTGCCGCGCGGATACGACACGCGCGCGCCGCGCGGCGTGACCGTGAGCCGCAACCTGCGTGCGCGCGGATGCATGCTCTTCAGCACCTTGATCGTGCTGCCGCGCACCGTCGCAAGCTCAAGCCAATCGCCCGTCGTCGCCATCGTCGTTCTCTCGTGCCCGGCGACGATGCGTTTCAATCGTCGTCGCCGGAATCCTTCAAACCGAACCATTCCGTCAAACCGTGCAGCAATCGTTCCAGCTCGCCGCTCATCAAGGCGAAGCGCGCATCGACCTCCGCCGCGGCGGAGTCGCGCCCGTCCGCGTCCAGCGCGTCCTGCACGACATCCAGGAAGCGCAGCTTGCGGATCGTCAGGTCTTCGCCGAGCACGAACGCGATGCGATCGTCGAACACCAGCCCGAGCTGGAACACCTGCTTGCCGCGCTTGAGGTGTTCCTTCACCTCGCTGCTTTCCAGCGGTTGGCGCCGACAACGCGCCACCGCGCCACCGGCCGGGTCGCGCAGTTCGCATTCGTCGCCGAACACCAAGCCACCGGCTAGCTTGCCACGTGTCAGCCATCCGGTCATCAGGCCGCGAGGGGTTTCCGAGGGCGCCAGCGGCACCGCCGGAAAGCTGCCCAGCGCCTGCCGCAGCGCGGTCAGGGCGGCCTCGGCCGTCTTGCGGCTGGCCGTGTCCAGCACCAGCCAGCCGTTTTTCGTGTCCACATAGGCATTTAGCCGGGAAGGCCGGACGAAGGCGCGCGGCAGCAGCTCGTCCAGCACCTCGGCCTTCAGGCGTTTGCGCTCGCGACCACCGACCGGCCGCCCGCGCCGTCCGGCCAGCTTGCGCAGCCGGGTCGCCAGCTCGGCATGGACCACGGCTGCCGGCAGCAGCTTTTCCTCGCTGCCCAGCGTGAACAGGGTGGCATGGCCGATTTTCAGGGTCAGCGCTTCGCTTTCCGGGCCGAACGGCGAGACGAAACCGCGCGTGATCGTCTCCAGCGGCCCGCAAGGCCGCAAGGCCGCTTTGGCGAGCGCGTGCTCCAGTTCGGACAACGATTCGGCGACGGCGGGTGAAAAACGGAACAGGGTGAGATTGCGGAAGAACATGCAAGGCCGGGAGGTGTGAGGAGGGAGGTGGGAGGCGAAAGAGCAAGGTGTTCTGTTCGGTTGCTACTCCTCCCGCCTCCCGTCTCCCGTCTCCCTTCTCCCCGCCCAGCCACCCATGCGCATCCGCGCGCTTCACATCGTCGCGCACGCCCAGCGAAGCGAAGTCGAACAGTCGTCGATCCGCCAGTTGCGAGGGCGCGACGTGCATCAGTGCGCGGAACATGCTCTCGCTGCGTCCGGGTTGTTCGCGCTCCCACTGATCGAGCATCTTGCGTACCTGTTTGCGTTGCAGGTTTTCCTGCGAACCGCACAGGTTGCACGGAATGATCGGGAAGCCGCGCTGCTGCGCGTAGTCGGCGATCTCGTCCTCGCGGCAATAGGCGAGCGGCCGGATGACGATGTGCCTGCCGTCGTCCGACTGCAATTTCGGCGGCATCGCCTTGAGCGTGCCGCCGTGGAAGAGATTGAGGAAAAAGGTGGCGAGGATGTCGTCGCGATGGTGACCGAGCGCGATGCGGGTGAAACCTTCGCGTTCGGCGAAGGCATACAGCGCGCCGCGGCGCAGCCGCGAACACAGGCTGCACAGCGTCTTGCCTTCGGGGATCACCCGTTTCACCACACGGTAGGTGTCCTGTTCCAGCATGTGGTACGGCACGCCGCGCGACTTCAGGTAGTCCGGGATCACGTGCGCCGGAAAGTCCGGCTGTTTCTGATCCAGATTCACCGCGACCAGTTCGAAACGCACGGGCGCCTTCGCCTGCAGGGAAAGCAGAAGGTCCAGCATCGTCCAGGAATCCTTGCCGCCCGACAGGCACGCCATCACCCGGTCGCCTTCCTGGATCATGTTGAAATCCGCGATCGCGCGTCCGACCTGATGACGCAGGCGCCCGGCAAGGCGCGCGGCTTCGTGTTCGCGCTTGCGTACGTCGGCGGTGGCGGGAAGGGCGTGCATGGCTGCATTCGATCGACGGAACCTGCGATTCTAGCGTCGCCTTCGAGCGCGCACACCTTGCTCCGGCGTCGTCGTGCGGCGCTACACTGCCCGCATGATTTCGCCCGATCCGGCCGCACTGGCGCGCCGGTTGACCGAGCTGCGCGAGGAACACCGCGACCTGGATGCGGCGATCGCCCGCATGTCCGGCAGCCCCTCCTGCGACCAGCTGCAACTGACGCGGCTGAAGAAGCGCAAGCTGAAATTGAAGGACATGATCGCCTACTTCGAGAGCAAGCTGATCCCGGATCTCGATGCGTGAGTGGAAGGCGTGAGCCGAGAGCCGAGAGGCGGGAGGCGAAAATACCTGGTCGTCATCCCGTGATCCACTGAAAGCCGGAACACAGAGGCGGAAGGCGGAAGGCGAAAAATACCTCATCGTCATTCCGGGGTCCGCCGAAAGCCGGAACACAGAGGCGGAAGGCGGAAGGCGAAAAATACCTCGTCGTCATTCCGGGGCCGGCCGAAGGCCGGAACCCGGAATCTGCCCTTGCTCCCGGGTACGCGAAGAACCGGTTCCGGATCGCAACTTCGCTGCACCCGCAATGACGAACGTGGTGACGCCATGGCAGGCCGCGACCCATTTCCCGAGGTTTTCACATGCCCGACATGCGCCTGCAACCGGTAATCCTGCAAGACCATCACGTCGCGCTGGAACCGCTTGGGCTCGATCACGTCGACGCGCTGGAGCGCGCGGCGGCGGATGGCGAACTGTGGAAATTGTGGTTCACCTCGGTGCCCGCGCCCGGCGCCATGCGCGCCTACGTCGAAGCCGCGATCGATGCCCGGACGCAGGGCAACGCCTTGCCGTTCGCCGTGCGCGACAAGCGCGACGGCGCGATCGTCGGCAGCACCCGTCTTTTCGACTTCGAGCCCGAATTGCCGCGCGTGGAAATCGGCTACACCTGGTACGCCGCCAGCCGCCAGCGCACCTGCGTCAACACCGCCTGCAAACGATTGCTGTTGGCGCATGCTTTCGAAACGCTGCAATGCCTCGCGGTGCAGTTCTGCACGGACCGATACAACCATGCCTCGCAACGCGCGATCGAACGGCTGGGCGCGCAGCGCGACGGCATCCTGCGTTCGCACCGCCTGCGCGCCGACGGCAGCGTGCGCGACACGGTGGCCTACAGCATCGTCGCCGCCGAATGGCCCGACGTGAAGCGCCTGCTGGAGTCCAGGCTGGCGCGATGATGCGCAAGCCCGCGCGGGTGGCGTTGGGCGTGCACGAGTTCGGCAAACCGTTCGATCCGGCATTCCATGCAGATTGGCGTGGATGACAGAATCCCCGCGTTTCGGCGGCATGAAGTCGCGCGCAGGGCCCGCGGCGCGGGAACGGGCAGTCAGCTGCCCGTGGTCCGGCCTAGGACGTTTGCCACAAGGTGCTCGGCAGGCGTCAGGTTGGATTCCAGCCCGGGTGGGAGCGAGTAGCGATCGATGATCTCCGACGCAGCGGTGAAGAACACCACGACCTCGCCGGGCTCGGGCTCGCAGACCAGCACCTTCAACGGCAGATCGAGGCCGACTTGCGGATTGGCGAGCATCAGCGGCGTACCCGCCTTGGGATTGCCGAAAACAATCAGCGTGGTCGGTGGCATCGCCAGGCCGACGGCCCGGGCTTCGGCTTGTTGATCGATGGTCGCGAAGACCTTGATGCCCTTCACTGCGAAAGCGGCGAGCAGCCGCTGCACGGTGTCGGCAAACCCGTACGGACTTTCCAGCTTTACTGTGCCGCGGGATGACATGGCGCGGATGATCGGCTTCCGGGGATCAATGATCAAGATCA
>JAFEEJ010000193.1 GCA_018241145.1 Pseudomonadota bacterium
CCGGCGCGGGCTGGAACGGCGCGCGCGCGTTCACGACCACGTCCGGCCCGGGCATCTCGCTGATGAACGAGTTCATCGGACTGGCGTACTTCGCCGAAATTCCGGTGACCATCGTGGACGTGCAGCGTGGCGGGCCCTCCACCGGCATGCCCACGCGCACGCAGCAGTCGGACGTGCTGCTGTGCGCACACGCTTCGCACGGCGACACCAGCCACGTGCTGCTGTTCCCGGAAGACCCGCACGAATGCTTCGAATTCGCAGCCACCGCGCTCGATCTCGCCGATCGCCTGCAGACGCCGGTGTTCGTGATGAGCGACCTGGACATCGGCATGAACCACCGCTTGTGCGAACCGTTCGCATGGGACGAGGCGCGCCGTTACGACCGCGGCAAGGTGTTGACGGCGGAGCAACTGCAAGCGGGCGTGCCGTTCGGCCGCTACCGCGACGTGGACGGCGACGGCATTCCGTATCGCACCTGGCCCGGCACCCATCCCACGCGCGGGGGTTTCTTCACCCGCGGCACCAGCAAGAACGCGGACGCCAAGTATTCGGAAAAGGGCGAAGATTACGTCGAGAACATGCAACGCCTGCAACGCAAGTTCGAGACGGCGAAATCCTTGCTGCCGCAGCCGATCGCGCACGCCGCGAAGGCGAAAGCCGTGTTTGGCGCGATCTATTTCGGCTCGACCTCGCCGGCGATGGCCGAAACCCGCGCGATGTTCGACGACGAAGGCCTGCATCTGGATACGCTGCGCGTGCGCGGCTATCCCTTCCCCGATTCGGTGAAGGAGTTCGTGGCAACGCACGAGCATGTATTCGTGGTCGAGCAGAACCGCGATGCGCAGTTGCGCACCCTGCTGATCGAGCAATTCGACCTCGATCCCGCGCGGCTGATCCCGGTCCTGCACTACGACGGCACGCCGATCACCGCGCGGTTCATTGCCGGCGAGATCGGAAAACGCATGCAATCTGCGAATGTGCTGCCGATAAGGGATGGCAAGGTGGCATGAGCTTCTTATGAACGACGCTGCGCGAGATAATCACGGCTGGCAAATGTGGCCGAGCGTGCGAGCCCTCTTGTGGGCCGTCGTGATTGTTACTGTGCTCATATGGAATTTCTATGGCACGCACTGGAATGAGTTTGATAGTAGTTGCACATTTCTAATCCTCGGATTTTGTGTTCTTGCCGCTGCCGCATTGGATGTTCGAATCGGAAATTCGGTATTTAGCTATTTAAAAAGCAACCGTTCGACAAATCCGATTGGCTTTTGGATATCGGTGGCAATGGAGACGATTTGTGGTGGTGCTGTGGTGATTGTTGCTTCGATTGAATTGTTTGGATTGGGAAGTTAGTGAATCGCGAATGAGAAGATAAGATGACCTACCTCGCCAAACCCAAACTGCACCATCCCTCGCTGACGAAGAACCGCGTCGGCTACACGCGCCGCGATTACGAAGGCGCGGTCAGCACGCTGTGCGCGGGCTGCGGGCACGATTCGATTTCCGCGGCGATCATCCAGGCCTGCTGGGAACTGGACATCGAGCCGCATCGCGTGGCGAAATTGTCCGGCATCGGTTGCAGCAGCAAGACGCCGACCTATTTCCTCAGCGCGTCGCACGGCTTCAACACCGTGCACGGACGCATGCCCAGTGTGCTGACCGGCGCCAATCTCGCCAACCGCGAATTGCTGTATCTGGGCGTGTCGGGCGACGGCGATTCCGCGTCCATCGGCATCGGCCAGTTCGTGCACGCGATCCGGCGCGGCGTGGACATGGTCTACATCGTCGAGAACAACGGCGTGTACGGGCTGACCAAGGGCCAGTTCTCGGCGACCGCGGACACAGGCTCCAAATCCAAGAAGGGCGCGGTCAACACCGACTCGCCGGTGGACATGGTGGGGCTCGCCCTGCAACTGGGCGCGAGTTTCGTGGCGCGCGGGTTCTCCGGCGACAAGGCGCAACTGGTGCCGCTGCTGAAGGCGGCGATGACGCACAAGGGCGCGGCCTTCGTGGACGTGATCAGCCCCTGCGTCGCCTTCAACAACCACGCGGGCAGCACCAAGAGCTACGACTACGTGCGCGAGCACAACCACGCGCTGAACCGGCTGGATTTCATCCCGGCCTGCGCGGAGATCACCACCGACTACGCACCCGGCGAAATGAAGGAAGTGCACCAGCACGACGGCAGCACGCTGCGCCTGCGCAAGCTGCCCGACAGCCACGACGCCGGCGATCGCGTCGCCGCGATGAATTACCTGCACCAGTGCGAAGCGCGCGGCGAAATCGTCACCGGCCTGCTGTACGTCGACGAGCTGGCGCCCGACCTGCACGCGCATCTCGACACCGCGCCGGTCGCATTCAACACGCTCGGCGAGCGCGAGCTGTGCCCGGGTTCCGCGGCGCTGGAGAAGATCAACGCCGGCTTGCGTTGATTTCCACGGCGGGCAAACCCATCGCGGCGGCGGCTTTCCGGCAACGGCCGGTATCGTTGCGGGCATGCCCGCGGCATGCAAGGCTCAACGGCTTTTCCATGCGATCGCCGGCAAGCCGCGGCGCGGTTCGTGCAGCCGGGGGCATGCCGGCCGGACGCGATCGGAGTTCACCATCGACAGACACAAGCGACGACTGAATCTCTATCTGGATCGCTGGCAGGGCAGGATCCCGCGATGGCTGGCGCGGGTGTCGGACTGGCTGCGCAAACCGTCTTCGCGCTGGGTGCGGATTCCCGTCGGGCTGCTTTTTCTTGCCGCCGGGATGCTGGGATTTCTTCCCGTGCTCGGGTTCTGGATGGTGATACCCGGTCTGGTACTGCTGGCCCTCGACGTGCCGTTCCTGCGCTTGCCCGTTCGCGTGGCGATCGTGCGCGTGACGCGCGCGTGGCGCCGACGGCGCCGGCGCAAGCGTCAGGCGTGAGCGCCGCGCCGGCTGGTTGGTCGAACCGCACGGGCCAGTTCATGCCATGGCTCGATGTCCCAGAACTTGCGCGCCTGGCCGGAAGGCGAGGGCAGCACGAAGACGCGGCTCGTTGCCACGCGCTCGTCCTGCTCGCCATAGGCAAGCACGCGGCCGAAATAGCCGTATGCGGCGTTCTTGCTGGTGAAGGCGATGATGCGCGGTTTGCAGCGTGCGATCTTCCGTTGCAGTGACGCGGCATCGAAGGCGTCGCGCGGCAGTTCGTGGTCGGCGCCGAAATGGCGTTTGGCGAGATCGGTCAGCCCGATGCCGAATTCCGGCACGCGCGGGAATTCGTGCGGCGACAACCTGCGCGGCGTCAGTCCGGTTTCGAACAGCGTGCGCCAGAAATAGTTGCCCGGATGCGCGTAGTACGCGCCATCGCGCGCCGAGCGCGTGCCCGCGGCGGTGCCGCAGAACACCACGCGCAGGTCGGGCGCCAGAACGTCGGGAAGCACCTGCGGGCGGCGCGGGGACATGCCCGGCATCATCGCACGCCGCGATCGGGCGTCAGCGTTTGCTGCGCAACAGCACCACCGTCGCGCCCGTTCCGCCCTGCGCGGGCCGCGCGGACGCAAAGGCCAGCACGTCGCCGCGGCGGCGCAGCACGCGATCGGTCATGCGTTTCAACACCGGGCCGGCGCTGCCCGAACGCAAGCCCTTGCCGTGCACGATGCGCACGCAGCGCACGCCGCGTCGCTGGCAATCGGCGAGGAAGGCATCCAGCACGGCGCGCGCGCTGCGTCCGTCCATCTGGTGCAGGTCGATTTCGTCCTCGACGCTGAAAACGCCGCGCCGCAATCGTTTCAGCAATTGCGGCGAGTGGCCCTCGCGCAGGTACAGCAGCTCTTCGCCGACTTCGTGTATCGCCGGATCGATCGCCGAATCCAGCAGTTCGTCGCGCACCGCGGCTTCGTCGCGCTCGAACTGCGCGGGGTGCGGCGCGGGCGGGGCCCTCCGCGCGGGCGGCGCTTCGGGCTTGCGCGCCAGCGGACGCACCGCGCCGATCGACTCGCGGAACAGGCGCGAATCTTCGTCCTCGATGGACGGCGGTCTCCGGGGCGTTCCTCGTGGCATGGAAGCAGCTTGCCACAGCCGGCATGCGATATCGCCCGGGCCGCGCCGATCCGGGGTCAGCGGCGGGTTCGCCGTGCCATGGATGACGGCATCGCGGACCGGATCGGCTAAACTTCGCCGGTTGCGGCGCCATGGCGCGTGCCGCTTCGTGCAACGAATCGACGGAAGGGCAATGCGCGTTCTGGTCAGCAACGACGATGGTGTGGAAGCGCCCGGCTTGCGCGTACTCGCAGAGCAGCTTGCCGAGCTTGGTGAAGTCATCGTGGTGGCGCCGGATCGCGATCGTTCCGGTTCCAGCAACTCGCTGACGCTGGATCAGCCGATACGCCTGCAGAAATTGCCGGACGGCCGTTTCCGCGTGTTCGGCACGCCCACCGATTGCGTGCATCTGGCGCTGTCCGGCCTGCTGGAACACGAACCGGACATCGTGGTTTCCGGCATCAACAACTCGGCCAACCTCGGCGACGACGTGATCTACTCGGGCACCGTTTCGGCGGCGATGGAAGGCCGTTTCCTCGGCCTTCCGGCGATCGCGATTTCGCTCGCGACCGACGATCGCCGCGGCATGCATTACGAATCCGCCGCGCGCGCGGTGCTGCTGTTGACCAGGCGCCTGCTGGTCGATCCGCTGCCCGCCGACACGATCCTCAACGTCAACGTGCCGGATCGCGATTGGCACGAGATCCGCGGCTTCGAGGTCACCCGCCTCGGCCGCCGCCATCGCGCCGAGCCGTGCATTCCGCAGAAGGACCCGCGTGGCCGGGTGGTGTACTGGATCGGTCCCTCCGGCGATGCCGAGGACGATGGCCCGGGCACGGATTTCCACGCGGTGCGCAACGGTTACGTTTCGGTGACGCCGATCCACGTCGACCTCACCCGTTATCAGGCGCTGGACAAGGTCGCGCAATGGGTGGGCGGGCTGACCCGCGAACTCGACGCGTCCGTCGGCGGGGAGCAGGCGGCATGAGCGTGCTGTCCGGCGTCGCGCACGATCGCGGCGGCAGCGGCATGACTTCGCAGCGCGCGCGCGATCGGCTGGTCGCGCGGCTGCGCGAGGAAGGCATCAAGGATCCGCGCGTGCTCGACGTGATCCGCACCACCCCGCGGCATCTGTTCATCGACGAAGCCCTGGCGCCGCGCGCGTACGAAGACGTCGCGCTGCCGATCGGCCTTGGCCAGACGATCTCGCAGCCGTGGGTGGTGGCGCGCATGACCGAATTGCTGATCGAGCGCGGCATCCCGAAACGCGTGCTGGAAATCGGCACCGGTTCGGGCTACCAGGCCGCGGTGTTGTCGGCGCTGGTCGAAACGGTTTACACCGTCGAACGCCTCGACGAACTGTTGCGCCAGGCACGCCGGCGTTTCCGCAACATGAAACTGGAAAACATCCGCACGCGCCACGACGACGGCAACATCGGCTGGCCCGGTGAGGCGCCGTTCGACGCGATCGTGCTGACCGCCGCCGGCGAATCCGTGCCGCGCAAGCTGCTCGATCAGTTGTCGCCGCAAGGCGTGCTGGTCGCGCCGCTCGGGCCTTCCGGCAAACAGAAACTCACGCGCCTGCGGCGCGAGGGCGACGCGTTCGCAAGCGACGAACTGGCAGACGTCAGTTTCGTGCCGTTGCTCGGCGGCGTCGCGTGATGCGTCGCGCATGAAGATCTTCCGGCCGCTGTACGAACGCGCGCTGGCGTGGGCGGGCAATCCCCTTGCCGAAATCTGGCTGGCGGCGCTGAGCTTCTTCGAAGCCTTCATCTTTCCGGTCGCGCCGGAAATCATGCTGGCGCCGATGACGCTGGCGCGCCCGAAAAAGTGGTGGTTGTTCGCGTCGATCAGCCTGGCCGGTTCGCTCGCCGGTTCGTTCGTCGGTTACGCGCTGGGCCACTACGCCTTCGGCGCGCTGAAACCGCTGCTGGCGAGCATCGGCTGGCTTCCGCACCTGGAAGCGCTGGTGCGGGAACTCGGCGCCGATGCGCAGTCGCATCCGTGGAAGGCGTTCTGGCTGCTGGTCGCGGCGGGATTCGTGCCGATCCCGTTGAAGGTTTCCACCTGGGCGTGCGGCATCGTCGGCATGCCGATCGTTCCTTTCACGGCGGGCATGTTCATCGGCCGCGGCAAGCGCGTGTTCCTGGTCGCCGGTGCGATCCGCCTCGGCGGCGAGCGCGCCGAACGCGCCCTGCACAAGCACATCGAAACCGCGGGCTGGGTGATCAGCGCGTTGATCGTGGCGCTGGTGGCCTGGTTGTGGTTGCGGTGAGTCCGGAACATGACACGAGTCGGTTATCCTTGGGCGCCATGCGTATTCCGATTTCGCTTTTGATCCCCATCCTGGCCGGCGCATTGCTCGCCGGCTGCGCTACCGCGCCCGCACCGGTGGTGGATCGATCGACGGGAAGTGCGGCGCCGCAGGCCACCGCTCCGGCTGCGGCCGCGCAGCCGCGCGCGGCCGGACATGCCGGCGGCAGCCTGACCAACAAGGGCTACGTGGTCGCGCGCGGCGACACGTTGTACAGCATCGCGTTCACCCACGGCATGGATTACCGCGCGCTGGCCGCGCGCAACGGCATCGCGCCGCCGTACACGATCCATCCGGGGCAGGTGCTGCGGCTGGGCGACGAATCCGCGGAAAACGCAACGCGCGTTGAAACGCCCCGCGCGCCGGCCGTCGCGGCAACCAGGCCAGCACCGGGCCACAACGCACCCGTGTTCGGTTCGGTGGAAAGTACGCCGGAAGAAACCGCCGCGTCCGGCACGATGCCCGCGCCATCGGCTACGACCATGCCGACGGTGACGCCGCAACCCGGCCGCACCCCCGCGCAGACGACAACCGGCCCGGGCGCGCCGCCGCAAGCATCCGCGGTCGCCACGATGCCGGCGCCGGCGGCGAGCGTGGCCGCTGCACCGGCCGCCAATCCCCAGCCCTTGTCGAACGCGGCTTCCGGCCGCACCCGCACCGTGGACGGCATCACCTGGCAATGGCCGGCCGATGGCGCGGTGATCAGCGGCAGCGATGCCGGCCTGGACATCGCCGGCAACGCGGGCGATCCGGTGCGCGCCGCGGCCGACGGCACGGTGGTGTACAGCGGCAACGGCCTGATCGGCTACGGCGAGCTGATCATCATCAAGCACTCCGACAACTATCTTTCCGCCTACGGCCACAACCGCAAGCGCCTGGTGCAGGAAGGCCAGCGCGTACGCGCCGGCCAGCAGATCGCTGAAATGGGCTCCTCGGGCGCGCCGCGCGAAGAACTGCACTTCGAAATCCGCAAGGCAGGCAAGCCGGTCGATCCGACGGCGTATTTGCCGGGGCGGTGACGTACCGTACGGAAAACGCGTGCGTTGTTCGCAGCTATTCATCCGATGTATTGCGGTACTTGATTTCGCTCAACCAGCGTGGCCGGATGAAGGCGCGCAGCGCGGACTGCGTTTGCGGGATTGCAAACGCGAACGGCGAAGCCGGCCAAAGGGTGAGCGACATGGATGTCGCGAATCAATCCTGGATTACTTGCGCGACCAATCCCCGGATTCCGCTTCGCTGCATCCGGGCTACGAAGGTCGTGCGCGACGCGCGCTACGAAAGGATGAACGCCGCGACCACGTTGCGATGTTCGCCCGCCAGCACATTCCACGTCCGCGCCGCGGCGGCGTTGTCCATCACTTCCACGCCGATGCCGCGCTGCAGGAACGCGCCGAGCGCCGCCTGCGAGGGAAACCGCTGGCGCGCGCCGCTGCCGAGCAGTACCACGTCGGGTTTCAGCGCCAGGATCGGGTTCGCGTCTTCAGGCGTCATCGCGGTGACGTCGCTGACGTTCCAGTCCTCGATCACGCGGTCGCGCGCGAGGATGAAGCTGGCGGTGATGTCGCGATCGACCACCGTCACCGCGTTTGCATCCGTGCGACGGATGAAAAGGAAATCTTCGGGACGTTCGAGACTGAGTTCCATCAGATTGACAGCTACGCGTGCGACCAACTTTGTTCGTCATTCCGGGTTCCGTCACGGACTTCGTCCATGCCAGCCCCGGAATGACGACAATATCCAGGCTGGCCGGTCTTCACGGCTCGTGGGTTGCCGCCCATGTCACCGCGGCAACGCGATCTTCGGCTGCTCGTCATTGCGCCGGTACAGCACCGCGACGTGGCCGATGGTTTGAACGTTCTCCGCGCCGCTGGCATCCAACAGTTGCATCAGGGAAGAAGCGCGCTCGCCGCGATCGGCGCCCGCCAGTTTGACCTTGATCAGTTCGTGGTCGTCCAGCGCGTGTTCGAGTTCGGCCAGCACGGACGGCGTGACGCCCTTGCCGCCCAGCAGCAGCACGGGTTTCAGCAGGTGGGCAAGGCCGCGCAAATAGCGGCGTTGGGTGGGCGTGAGCTGCATCGCGTGGAAGGCGGGCAAGGTGCGAAGGGTCGAAAGGGTATCATGGCTCAGAACGGCAACAGGCTCGGCAAGCGGCAGCGACGTTCGCGGCAGGTTTCCCGGCTTCGCTTGCTGCCGACCAAGCGGGTCGGGCAAGACGAAATTGTTCGCGTCCGCGCGCGTGAACGCAGCGCGGGTAGGTAGATGGATGGGCAAGACATGCCTCGCAGCAAAAGCAGCGCACGCTGGTTGAAGGAACATTTCGACGATGCCTACGTCAAACGTGCGCAGGCTGAAGGCATGCGTTCGCGCGCGGCGTTCAAGCTGGAGGAATTGCTGGAGCGCGACCGCCTGTTGAAGCCGGGCATGATCGTGGTCGACCTTGGCGCCGCACCCGGCGGCTGGTCGCAACTGGTCCGGCGGAAACTGGACGAGGGTGGGCGGGTCATCGCATTGGACATCCTGCCGATGCAGGGGATCGGCGGGGTGGAATTCATCGAAGGCGATTTCCGCGAAGACGCCGCGCTGGAGGCGCTGCAAGCCCGGCTGAACGGCACGAAGGCGGACCTTGTGCTGTGTGACATGGCGCCCAATATCAGCGGCATAGAGACGGCGGATCAGGCGCGGGCGATGCATCTGGCGGAATTGGCGTTAGACTTTGCCCGCAACTGGTTGAAACCCGGAGGGTCTTTTCTGGTGAAATTGTTCCAGGGCGCGGGCTTCGACGATTACCTGCGCGGGTTGCGCGCGGACTTCGCGCGGGTGACACTGCGCAAACCGAAGGCCTCGCGCGCACGTTCGCGCGAAGTTTACGCACTGGCCTCCAGACTGTGCGAGGGCGCAAGTCGCTGACATGTCCGCCCCGGCCTGCCGTCGCAAGTCGTCAGTGAAAGGCCCGCGCCTGGAGGCACGGGCGGTTGCGCAGGACGCGCGCAAGGATGAGTCGCCATGAGACCTCCGATGAACGATATCGCCAAAAATGCCTTGCTGTGGCTGATCGTGGCGGCGGTGCTGATCGTCGTCTACCAGTCGCTGTCGCCCCGCCTGACCGGCGGCGACCAGCAGATGTCGTATTCCGAATTCGTGCAGCAGGTGAAGAACGACAACGTCGCCTCGATCTCGGCCAGTCCTTCGGTGCCGACGGTGATCACCGGCAAGTTGAAGGACGGCAGCAACCTGCACACCGTGATGCCGGTATTCGGCGACGACAAGTTGCAGGACCTGCTGGATTCGCACCGCGTCAAGACCACCCAGGAACCCGGCGACAACGGCTTCTCGCTGATGCGGGTGCTGATCGAGTACCTGCCGTTCCTGTTCTTCATCGGCATCCTGTTCTGGTTCATGCGGCAGATGCAGTCGGGCGCCGGCGGCCGCGGCGCGATGAGCTTCGGTCGCTCGCGCGCGAAGTTGCAGGGCGAGGACCAGGTCAAGGTCACCTTCGTCGATGTCGCCGGTTGCGAGGAAGCGAAGGAGGAAGTC
>JAFEEJ010000194.1 GCA_018241145.1 Pseudomonadota bacterium
AAGGTTGACCATCCAGTCTAATGGAGATCCGGCCACGACGCTTCCGGTCACTCAAGTCGCGGAACCGGAAGCCCGTGAACGTCATCGAGTGCTGACGCGAATGATCGTGTGGTTGCGCAATGCACGTCGCGAGCGGCAACGAAGCGAATCTGACCCCCAGCTGTCGCACTTGTTCAGATGGGCTGAACGGACTCGCCGGATCGCTTGAATCCTGCCGCGGGCGGGCGTGTACTGGAGGAAGTCATCCGTTTCGATGACACAGTTCCCGCGACGGGCGCGCCATGTCGTGGCGCGGTTTCCGTTTTCCGCGCGTACAAGGAGGACCCATGCAAAGCACACGACCCATCAAGGCCATCCTCGCCGCGACGCTGCTGGTTTGCGTCGCACCGCTTGCACTGGCGCAGTCCACGCCGGCGAATACGCCGGTGAAACAGGACAACGGCATGCAGCATCCGCAGTCGGGCGCGATCACGCACCAGCCGATGACGGCCGCCACTTCCGGCATGTCGTCCACCACCTCGAGCATGTCCAGCGAAAGCACCGGCGCCGCGCCGCAGGTCATGGGCGAGCACACGATGCAGGGCACGGTGGAATCGGTCAGCGCCTCGGGCATGGTGCAAGTCGATTGCGAAGGCATGAACCTTCGCGTGCATTTCCCCGGTGCGGCGAAAAACCTGAAGAAGGGCGACAAGATCACCCTGCACCTGGGCTACACCAGGGACACGGGCTAGTCGCGTCCCGGAGGTGCCGGGACCGGAATCGTGACGGGCGGCCCAGGGTCGCCTGCATTTCGACGCCCGATCCACGGAACGCGGCAGCCTCGTGCCCGTTATGCTAGGGCCTGTCAACGCTATGCCAAACGGCCGCTTCGTGGATCGTTCGATGCCATCCCTCGCGGAAAACACGTCTTACGAAATCTCCGCCGTCGCGGCGCCGGTGTGCGCGTTGCTGATCGCGCGCGGCAAGTTGAAGGAAAGCGACCTTGCGCGCGCCGAGCGCATCCATACCGAATCGCCGGACGGCACGCTGACCACCTTGCTGGCGACGCTGGGCCTGGTGTCGGAACGCGACCTTGCGGAAGCCTGGGCGGAAACGTTGAAACTGCCGCTGCTTTACGCCAAGGACGCGGGCGACACGCCGCCGGAAGCGCAGCCGCTGTCGTTGCGCTTCATGAAACAGCACCATGTTTTGCCGGTCGGTGATCGCGATGGCGCGCTGGAACTGGCGGTGTCCGATCCCGGCGATCCCTATCCGCTGCAGGCGGTGGCGCTGGCAGCCGGCAAGCCGGTGGTGCTGCGGATCGCGTTGCGTTCCGAGATCGACGACCTGATCGAACGCTGGCATGGCCAGGGGCGCAGCGCGCTGGGCGCCATCGTGGAAGGCATGGACGGCGAGGGCGCGGGCGGCGAGGACGACATCGAGCACCTTCGCGACCTCGCTTCCGAAGCGCCCGTCATTCGCCTCGTCAATCTGTTGATCCAGCGCGCGGTGGAAGCGCGCGCGTCGGACATCCACATTGAACCGTTCGAGAACCGGTTGAAGGTGCGTTATCGCATCGACGGCGTGCTGCACGAAGTGGAGGCGCCGCCGGCGTCGTCCACCGCCGCCGTGATCTCGCGCATCAAGATCATGGCGCGCATGAACATCGCCGAGCGCCGCCTGCCGCAGGACGGCCGCATCATGCTGCGCATCCAGGGCAAGGAACTCGACCTGCGCGTGTCGTGCATCCCGACCAGCTTCGGCGAGTCGGTGGTGATGCGCATCCTCGATCGCGGCAACGTCGTGCTGGATTTCGCCGCGCTCGGCTTCGACACCGGCACGCTGCCGGAATTCCTGCGCGTGCTGGAACAGCCGCACGGGATACTGCTGGTCACCGGGCCGACCGGTTCGGGCAAGACCACCACGCTGTACACGGCGCTGTCGAAGATCAACACGCCCGACCGCAAGATCATCACCGTCGAGGATCCGGTCGAGTACCAGCTCGAAGGCATCAACCAGATGCAGGTGAAGCCGCAGATCGGGCTGGATTTCGCCGGCGCGCTGCGATCGATCGTGCGCCAGGACCCGGACGTGATCATGATCGGCGAAATGCGCGACCTGGAAACCTGCAAGATCGCGATCCAGTCGGCGCTCACCGGACACCTTGTTCTTTCGACGTTGCACACCAATTCCGCCGCGGGCGGCCTGACGCGCCTGCTGGACATGGGCGTGGAGGATTACCTGCTGGCTTCCACGGTCAACGCGATCGTCGCGCAGCGGTTGGTGCGGCGGCTGGATCCCGCCACCGCCGAGGCCTACCAGCCGCTGCCGGAAATGGTGCGCGAACTCGGCCTCGACAAGCTCACCGACCGGCGTCCGCTGCGGCTGTACCGGCCGAAACCGTCGGCGGAGAATCCCAGCGGTTATCGCGGCCGGCTGGCGATCATCGAACAGTTGACGCTCAGCGACCCCTTGCGGCGGCTGGTGATGCAGCGCGCCGACGCCGGCGACATCGAGCGCGCGGCACGCGCCGAAGGCATGCGCACGATGTACGAGGACGGCCTGCGCAAGGCGCTGGAGGGGCAAACCACCATCGAGGAAGTGCTGCGTGTGACGCAGGAAGCGTAGGGAGCAGGGAAAAGCGACACCGTTTCGATTCATTTTTTAAACCAGACGTACAGATCTCGGCGAACAACATGCTTTTCTCCTGCTCCCTGCTCCCTGCTTCCTGCGGTTGATGGCTCTCTATCACTACAAGGCCGTCACGCCCACGGGCGAGGTCGTCGAAGGCCGGATGGACGCACCTTCGGTCGAGGACGTGATCACGCGCCTGCAGGAACAGGGCAACGTGCCGTTGGCGGCCGACGACGCCGATCTCGGCGGCGGTTCGCTGTTCGCGCGCTGGCAGCGGCAGCCACTGGGCGGCGCGGCGCTGGTGCAATTCACGCAGCAGCTCGGCACCTTGCTCGGCGCCGGGTTGCCGCTGGACCGCTCGCTGCAATTGTTGCTGGAAATCCCGGAAGGCGAACGCGCCAAGCGGGTGATCGAGCGTGTGCGCGAGCGCGTGCGCGGCGGCTCCTCGCTGTCGCGCGCGCTGGAAGAGGAGCATGGCGCGTTTTCGCGGTTGTACGTGAGCATGGTGCGCGCGGGTGAAGCCGGCGGCGCGCTGGACGAAACGCTGAAACGTCTGGCCGATTACCTGGAACGCGCGCGTTCGTTGCGCGAAAGCGTGGTCGGCGCGCTGGTGTATCCGGCGTTCCTGCTTTTCGGCGTGCTCGGTTCGTTGATCCTGCTGCTGGCTTTCGTGGTGCCGCAGTTCGTGCCGATCTTCGCGGACATGAACGTGCCGGTGCCTTTCGTGACCCGCGTGTTGATGGCGCTCGGCAACTTCCTGCACGACTGGGGCTGGATCCTGCTGGTGCTGGTCGTCTTCTTCGCGTTGTATGCGCGCATGCGCCTGCGCGAACCGGCATCGCGGCGCATGTTCGACGCCTGGCTGCTGCGGGTGAAGGTGCTCGGCCCGTTGTTGTTGAAGGTCGATACCGCGCGCCTGTTGCGCACGCTCGGTTCATTGCTCAAGAACGGCGTGCCGTTGCTGTCGTCGCTGGGCATCGCGCGGCAGGTGGTCGCCAACCGCGAACTGGCGGCGCAACTGGAACCCACGACCGAAGCGGTGAAAGGCGGCGAAGCGTTGTCGCGCGCCCTGACCGCCCACACCGTCTTCCCGAAACTGGCGGTGCAGATCGCGCAGGTCGGCGAGGAATCCGGCACGCTTGATACCATGCTGCTGCGCGCCGCCGACACTTACGACGGACAGGTGCGCAGCGCGATCGACAAGATGCTGGCCGCGCTGGTGCCGGTGCTGACCATCGTGATGGCCCTGCTGGTGGCGAGCATCATGATGGCGATCCTGCTGCCGTTGCTGAGCCTCGCCGGCAATGTCCAGTAGGAGACCGCGGCGACGGATAATCGGCCTCGCACGATCCCGCCATCCGGATCCGTTGCATCGCGCGCCGTCCCGGCATCCGGCCGGAACCGCGGCGCGCATCCAGTGACTTCAAGAGGAACAGACATGCGTTTTTCATTTTCCCGTTCGCGCCGCCCCCGTGGTTTCACCCTGCTGGAAATGCTTGCCGTGATCGTGCTGCTCGGCATCGTCGGCACCATCGTTGCCCGGACGGTGTTCGGCCAGGTCACCGAGGGCAAGTACAAGGCCGGCAAGCTGCAACTGGAAAAGCTTTCGCAGGACATCGACGGCTACGCGCTGGACAACGGCTCGCCGCCGAAGCAGTTGCAGGACCTGCTGGTCAAGCCGGGCGACGCGCCGTCGTGGAACGGTCCGTACGCCAAGGTGGGCGACCTGAAGGATCCCTGGGGCCATGCATTCGGTTATGCGTATCCCGGCCAGCATGGCCAGTACGACATCGTCTTCTACGGCCGCGACGGCAAGCCCGGTGGCGATGGGGTCGATGCGGACTTCGGCAACTGGCAGCAATGACCGAATCCTGCCAGACCTGCCGCGATCGAAACCCTGCACGCCGGCGGCGCACGATCGGCCCCTGCTCGCGGCGGCTTTCGAAGATTCCTCGCGCGCACGGCTTCACGCTGATCGAGATCCTCGCCGTGCTGGCGTTGATCGCGATCGCCGTGGCCGTCACCGCCTTCAGCCTCGATGGCGGGCTGGAGCGCGCACGGCTGGACGCCTCCGGTCGTGAAATCGCGGCGGCGCTGCGCCACACGCGCACGGTCGCGCTGATGGACCGGCGTCCGCAGTGGTTCACGCTGGATTTGAACGCGCATCGTTTCGCCTCGCCCGGGCGTGCGCCGCGGGATCTCCCCGTCGGCACCTCCCTGCGCGCCACCTCGGCTGCCGAGGACGCCAGCCGTCCGGGCCTGGCGCGCATCCGATTCTTTCCGGATGGCAGCTCCACCGGCGGGCACATCGAACTCGCGCGCCGGCAGCGCGAGGTGCGCATCGACGTGGATTGGCTGACGGGCGCGGTCGCGATGAGCGAAAGCGGGGAGCAGGGCAGAGGGAGCAGGAAGTAGTTGCACGATCACATGACTACCTTGCCTCCGAATTCCGGAATTCCAGCGAGCGGTTTTTCCCTGCTCCCTGTTCCCTGTTCACATGGCTCGAAGGGCTTCACCCTGCTGGAAGTGCTCGCGGCGGTCGCGTTGCTGGCGCTTTCGTTCGCGATCGGCCTGCGCGCGATGAGCGCGGCGCTCGGCAACAGCGCGCGCGGCGAGGCCACCAGCCATGCCGTGCTGGAAGCGCAATCGCTGCTGGACATGCAGGGCCTCGAGGAGCCGTTGCGCGCGGGCTGGCGGCAAGGCAGCTTCGGAGATGGCGCGGTCTGGCGATTGCAGACCCGCGCGTACCACCCGCCCGTGCAGAACGTGAATCCCGCGGCGGCATTTTCCGCGCCGCAACCGCTGGCGGGACAACTCGACCAGAACAACGGCATCGATCTGTTCCGGCTGGACCTGGACGTGCGCTACGCCGGCGGGCGCACGCTGCATCTGTCGACGCTGAAAGCGCAACTGGCACAAGCCGGTGCCGGTGCGAACAGGCGGTAGGGGCGAGGTGCGCGCAGACGTGAGCGTCCATGGGTTCCCGCGCGCGGCGGAGGCATCGATCCCGGCCCACACCGCCAGGCAATGCCGCTTGGTGATCCCGCGCGCACCGCGGGGCCGATCCGGGTTCACCCTGCTCGAAGTGCTGTTCGCCCTCGCGCTGATGGCGATCACGATGGTGGCCGTCTGGGGCGCCCTGCACACCGGCGCCAGGTTGGTGCGCGGCGCCGACACCACCATCCAGCGCAGCGATCGCGTGCGCGCGGTGCAGCAGTTCCTGCGCGAATATCTGGGCGGCGCTCAGCCGCAACCGTATCTGTCCGGCCCCGACAAATCGGCGCGGATGTTCGATGGCGCGCCGCGCCAGCTCACCTGGGTGGGACCCATGCCCGCGCAGCTGGGAGACGGCGGCTTGTTCGTGCAGACCCTGCGCCTTCTGCCCGACGAGGACGCGCGCGGCTACACCCTGCAGTTGAGCTATGCGCCGCTCACCAGCGACACGAAACCGCCGGCGCCCGCCACGCCGGAATTGCTGCTCGACGACGTCGCGGACGGCGAATTCGAATACCTGGTGGTGACTCGTTCCGGAGAGTCCGCGCGATGGCGGGACAACTGGCGGAGCACGGCCGGATTGCCGCTGGCGATACGCATCGCGATCAAGCCCGGCTGGAAGGAACGGATCGCGTTTCCGGAAATGCTGATTCCGGTGCGCGCCGGCAACGGCCAGGGTTACGGTGGAGAACCGGATCAACCGGAGATTTTCCAGTGAAACGCGCGCGTGGCATCGCCTTGCTGTTCGCGCTGTGGGCGCTGGCCTTGCTGGCGGCGCTGCTGGCCGGCCTTGCGCTGGGCGCGCGCAGCGAAAGCGAAGCCGCGCGCCATCTGTATTCGCAAGTGCAGGCGCGTTATGCGGCGGAGGCCGGGGTTGCGCGCGCCGTCGCTGCGCTGCGCGACAGCAATCCTGCCAACCGATGGGTGCCCGACGGCCGCATGTACCGGTTCGAGTACAACGGAGCGCGCGTGGAGGTGCGGATCGACGACGTCAGCGGCCAGGTGGATTTGAATGCCGCCACGCCGGACGTGCTGACCAACCTGTTCCTCGCTGCCGGGACCAGCCACGCCCAGGCACGCGCGTTGTCCGATGCCGTGCAGGACTGGCGCGACAGCGACGACATCCCGCACGCCTACGGCGCGGAAGCCGACGCGTACAAGCGCGCGGGGATGAAATGGCTGCCGCGCAACGGCCCGTTCCGTACGCCCGACGAACTTTCGCGGGTGTACGGCATGAGCGATGCGCTGTACCGCAAGGTCGCCGATGCGGTGACCGTTTATTCCGGCCGCAACTTCCCCGATCCTCAATACGCCGGGGCGCTGGCGCTGGCTGCGGGCCGCGATGGCGATCTGGCCGAGGCCACGCGCCTCGTGGCGGCGCGGCGGGCGCAGGCGCCGGCGGCGCTCGGGGCGACGCCGATGCGGGCCGCGGGCGTATCGATGCAGCAACCGCCGGTCGCCGGATTCGGCGGGATCACCCAGGAGATCCGCAGCCTGGCCACCATGCCCGATGGCACGCAATCGGGCCAGGATGCGATCGTGCGGCTTGTGGCAATAGGCGGCATTTCGCGGCCATACACCGTGTTAGGCTGGCGCAGCTTTTCGGAAGAACCGCCAGAGGCCGCGCCAAATCTGCCATGAACGGCTTTTCGCCCACCCTCGATCGCCTGAAACTGGCGTGGCGACGCTCGAGTGCACCCGCCTTCTTTGCGTGGTGGGGCCGGGAATTGGCCGCGCTGCTCCCGGTCCAGCTACGCGAACGCCTGTTGCGCGGCCCGGAAATCCTGCTGCTGACCGTGCACACCCAGGGCTTGCGGGTGCGTCGCGAGCGTACCAACGACGTGCTGGCCGCGATCCCTTGGGCCGCCGGAAACGAAACGCAGCGCGCGGATTTTGCGCGCGCTTCGGCGAGCGTGGAGCCTTCCGACCGGCGTTTGATCCTGTTGTTGCCGGCCGACAGCGTGTTGCAGAAGCGCCTGCACCTGCCGCAAGCCGCCGCTTCCGACCTGTTGCGCGTGGTCGGTTATGAAATCGACCGCCAGACGCCGTTCAAGCCGGAACAGGTGTGGTACGACGCGCGGCTGCTGCCGAACGACGCCGCACCGGGCCAGATTTCAGTCGAGTTGATCGTCGCGCCGCGCGTCGCGGTCGACCCCCTGCTGGAGAAAGTACGCGGGATCGGCATCGCGCCGGACGCGGTGGACGTGGCCACGGCCGCGAACGGCCGTGCCGGGGTCAATCTCCTGCCGCCGGCGCAACGGCCGCGCCGCCGGCAACCGCGTCGGCGGATCAATCTTGCACTGGCCGCCGCCTGCGTGTTGCTGCTGGTGCTGGCGATGCTGCAATGGCTGGCCAACCAGCGCACCGCGCTGGATGCCATGCAGGCGCAGACCGATACGCTGCGTGCGCAGGCCAGGCAGGCCACGGCCCTGCGCGAGGAATTGATCAACGCCGCCGGGGCCTCCGGGTTTCTCGCAGCGCGCAAGCGCGCCATGCCCTCGACGCTTGCGGTGTTGCACGACCTGACGACGAGGCTGCCGCCCGATACCTGGCTGGAACGCTATTCGCAGGACGCGCAAGGGCAGATCGCCATGCAGGGCGAAAGCGCCAAGGCCGCCAGCCTGATCGACCGCCTGCGTGAATCGCCGTTCCTTTCCGAACCCAAGCTGCAGGGCGTGATCCAGCCCGATCCGCAGACCGGCAAGGAACATTTCGACCTCGCCGCGCAGTTGCGCGGAACCGGGAACCGGGACGATGCGCGCTAAACCGGTCAAGCTGAATCCCGCGCAATCGCGACTGGCCGCCATCGTGCTGTCGTTGCTGGCGCTGGCAGGCGCGTATTTCCTGTTGCTGCACTGGTGGTTCGTTTCGCCGCTGCTGGATGTGCGCGCGCAAATGCAGGACCTGCGCGAAAGCCATGCGCGCTATGCCGCGGCGATCGCGCAGTCGCCCGCGCTGCGCAAGCGCATCGCGCAGCTCGCGCAAGGCGGCGCGTCGAGCAATGCCTTTCTTCCGGAAACCGATCCTTCCTCGGCTGCCGCCGGATTGATCCAGCGCGCCTCCGACGTGGTCGCGGCGCATGCATCCGAAGACGGCGGCTGCGAAATGCCGCAGAAGATGCCGATCGAGGGCAACGCCGGTTCCGAGCCGTATCGCCGGGTCAGCGTCAGCATCACGCTGCAATGCGGGATGCAGCCGCTGGTCGGCGTGCTGCACGACCTCGATCGCGCGCTGCCCTACATGTTCGTGGACGATCTCACCATCTATCTGGTGGGCCAGCCGGGCGGCGCCGCTTCGCCCAAGCTGGAAGTGCAATTCACCCTGTCGGGCTACATCCGCGCCGGGGCGAGCAATCCGACATGAATGCCGCCGACCGCCGACGCCTGACCCCCGCGCTGGGCATCGCGTGCTTGCTGCTGGCGCTGGCGTTGCTCGCGTTGTGGGCCGGCGCCGGACGCGGCGTGCACTGGAACGACACCGCCACGCCCGCGCGGTTGCCGCCATTGAAGGCGGCCCCGGCCGCACCGGGCGTGCCGCCGCTGCAGGATTTCGCCAATGTCTGGGAACACCCGCTGTTCAGTCCCGACCGCAAGCCGATTGCCGGCGCGCCCGACAGCGGCGACGGCACCAGCAGCAACAATCTCGACCTCACCGGGGTGATCCTCTTGCCGGACCTGCGCATGGCGTTGCTGCGCGATCGCGCGACCGGGCGTACCCTGCGCATCCGTGAAGGCCAGAGTGCGGAAGGCGCCAGCGTGATCGAGGTGAAACCGCGCAGTGCCGTGGTGGAAGCCGGCGGGACGCGCCTGGAACTGGCGCTGAAGCCCGGACCCGCACCAACGGCCAACCCGGGGGATAATCCGCCCCCCGGCCCGGGCGCGGACACCGTGGAGGAGGATGCCACGTCGCCGCCGCAACCACCGGTGCCGGCAACACCGATGGCCGACCAGGCGCGCGCCCGCATGCTCAAGCAGCGGATCGAGCAGCGCCGCCGCCAGGCCGAGGCCCGGGCGCGACTCATGCAACAGCAACCGCAGCAACCGCAGCAACCGAAACAACCCGTCCCGCAGCAAGATTCCCAGCAGCCAGAGTGAGTCCGGAGCGAACAAGATGAAATGGGCAACCCCGATCCTGGTCGTGCTGCTGGCGTTGCTGGCCGGTTGTGTGCCGAATACGCGCCCCGACGACAACCATTCGCTGGAACGCGAGGCGATCTCCGGCACGCGCGCGCCGCCACCGCCACCGACGCCGCAGCGGCAGGTCGAGCCGCTGGTGCAGGCGCCACCGCAAGCCACCACCACGATCGGCAGCGGCAGTTTCATCAACCCGGGCGCCGCGAGCGCGCCGATGCCTTCGATCGCCGCGCAAGGGCAGGGCGCGATCACCTTCAATTTCGAGAACCAGCCCGTGCAGGCGGCGGTGAAGGCGATCCTCGGCGACGTGCTGCACGAGAATTACGTGATCTCGCCGGGCGTCACCGGCAACGTCACCTTCTCCACCTCGCAGCCGATCGACCAGTCGCAGGTGTTGCCGGTGCTGGAGATGCTGCTGTCCTGGACCAACAATGCGCTGGTGCGCCAGGGCGGCCGATACGTGGTGATGCCGTCCAAGCAGGCCGCCGGCGGCAACCTGGTGCCGGGACTCGGCGCGGTCGCTCCCGGCAGCGGTTACGCCGCGCGGCTGTTTCCCCTGCACTACGTGTCCGCCGACGCGATGCAGAAACTGCTGAAACCGTTCGCGCGTCCGGATGCGTTCCTGCTGGTCGATCCGCAGCGCAACATCCTGGTGATGGCCGGCACGCCTGACGAGTTGGCCAACTACCAGCGCACCGTGCGCACCTTCGACGTGGATTGGCTGCGCGGCATGTCGGTGGCGGTGATCCCGCTGCAGCACGTCGAGGCCTCGCAGCTGATGCCGCAGCTCGACCAGATGTTCGGCAGCAAGGGCGATTCGCCCATGGCCGGCATGGCGCGCTTCATCCCGCTGGAGCACAGCAACAGCATCGTGGTGATCACCCCGCAGCCCGTGTACGTCGACGAGGTGCGCGATTTCATCGCCCGCATCGACGCCGGCGCCGGCGGTTCCAACGGGTTGTACGTGTACGACGTCAAGAACATCAAGGCGTCCGATCTGGCCGAGCACCTGAACGCGCTCTACAGCAATGCGCCTGCCAACAACAACAACAACGCCGGCGCGGTGGCGCCCGGCTTCACGCCGCTGGAACAGGGCAACAACGGCCTGGGCGGCGTCGGCGGCATTTCCAACAGCGGGTTCGACAACGGCGGCTCGCAGGACGACAACAACCAGAACAATTACAACGACAACAGCCTCGGCGGCGACAACGGCATGAACGCCGCGGGCGACATGAATGGCGTGGGCAGCGCCGGGTTGCAGCCACGCCGCAACGGAAACAACAACGGCAACAATTCCAACGCGCCGTCGCGCACCGCGTCCTACGTGACGCAAAGCGGCGTGCGCATCGCCGCGGTGGACGAGAACAACCAGTTGCTGGTGCGCGCGCGTCCCAGCCAGTGGCAGGAAATGCTGCCGGTGATCCAGCGGCTGGACCAGGTGCCGCTGCAGGTGCAGATCGAAACGCGCGTGCTGGAAGTGGATCTTTCCGGGCAGTTCTCGCTCGGCGTGCAGTACTACCTCGCCGGCCTGATCGGCACCCAGGCCGGGTCGCCGCCGGGCACGGACCAATCCTTCCATCGCCATCAGGGCGCGGCGGGCCTGGGCGGCGTGCAGTACAACCCTTCCACCGACGGCATGTTCTGGTCCTTCGCCGGCAACGACCTGCAATTCGCGATCCGCGGGCTGGAAGGCAGCGGCAACACCAAGATCCTGTCCGAACCTTCCACCGTGGTGCTCAACAACCACGACACCCAGATCATGGTGGGCGACAAGATCCCGGTGGTGCAGACCTACATCACGCCCGGACTGGGCACGAGCAGCGACTACAACGTCGGTTCGGTGCAATACATCAACACCGGCGTGCTGCTGGATGTCACGCCGCGCGTCAATCCGGGCGGGCTGGTGTACCTCAACGTCCAGCAGGTGGTCAGCAATCCGGCCGGAAACCCCGACAAGAACGGCAATTTCACCATCTCCAACCGTTCGCTCAGCACGCAGGTGGCCGTCCAAAGCGGCCAGACCGTGCTGCTGGGCGGCCTGATCCAGCAGAACGACATCAACAGCGACAGCGGGGTTCCCTTCCTCAACCGTATTCCGGTGCTGGGGCATCTGTTCGGCACCACCAGCCGCAGCCACGACCGCAAGGAACTGATCGTGCTGATCACGCCGCGCGTGATCGGCAATTCGCAGGACGCGCGCGCGATTACCGACGAGTACCAGACCAAGTTCGAATCGCTGCGGCCGATCCTGCAGGAAGACGCGCATGCCGCCGCCGCTTCGACCGGTTCGTCGATGCCCGCCGCCGCCGAAAGCGCCGCATCGCCGCAAGCGGCGGTGACCTCACCGGTCGCCGCGCCCGCGACCGCGACCGTGCAGCCGCTGGCGTCCGCGACCGGCGCCGCGCAGTGGACCCTGCAGGTCGCCGCGTACGGCAGCCCGCAGAACGCGCGCGCCATGCGCGACCGACTGCGGCAGTTCGGCTACAACGCCTACCTCGTCGGCACGCAATCGCCCAGCGGCACATTGTGGAATGTGCGCGTCGGGCCCCTCGGCTCGCGAGCGGATGCGGATGCATTGCGCGCGCAGATCGCGCAGCGTGTGAACGTTCAAGCCGTCGTGATGCCGCCTTCCGGGTGAAGCGGGTATTCGCCGACGATGACACGCAGCGCACAGCGATAAAAGGCAGCGGTGATGCGATTCCCGATGACGGCACGCCGGTTGTGTCGGATCAGCGCTTCGTGTTGCTCACGCCATTCAGCGCAGACAACCAGACAGGATCGTAGGCGCACGACCCCGCCAGCGGCACATTGTGGAACGTGCGCGTGGATCGCGTCCGCTGCGCGGACTTGT
>JAFEEJ010000195.1 GCA_018241145.1 Pseudomonadota bacterium
ATCGAACGGCGCGATCCCTGCGGGTCGCGCCGTTTTCGTTTCCGGCGGTTGCCTGTCTGTCGAAGCGGGACGCGCAGCGTGTCGCGCATGTGTCGTTCTTCGCAGGAGAGGATCGGAGGGGAAGTTTCCGCCGCGATCGCTGTCGCGCATGACCGGTCCGACCCGAGGCGACTTGCCGACGCGGGCATGGTGCAGTGCAAATTGACAGCGCTGTCAATGGCACCCACACTCGCGGCCGCTCGGACTGCGTGGGGAAATCGTGGACGCAGGGACCAACCGTACGGAGTGGCGGCGCGACGGCCCGACGCCGTTCCTCGCCGTGGATGTCGGCGGTACCTGCGCCCGGGTCGCCCTGGTGCGCGGCGCGCGCGATGAAGAGGGTGGACTCGAGGTTTTGACCTATCGCAAGTTCGCCTGCGCGGATTTCCCGGGGCTGTCGGATCTGCTGCACGCGTTCCTCGGCGACGAAGCGCAGGCGCAGGTGCGGCAATGCGTGCTCGCCTGCGCGGGGCAGGTGATGGACGGCGAAGTCCTGCACGACAACCTGGCGTGGCCGATCGGTATTGTGCAGTTGCGCAACGCGCTCGCCTTCGAAGACGTCGCCGTCCTCAATGATTTCGAAGCGCTGGGATACGCGCTGGATGGCGCCCTCGCCCGAAATGGGTACCTCTTGTGCGGGCCGGACATTCACGGGGCGGGTCCGGTGCTGGTGGTCGGACCGGGCACCGGCCTGGGCGCGGCCGTGCATTTGCCCGGGCCCGCGGGCGGCTGCGTGTTGACGACCGAAGCCGGCCAGATGGATTTTGCGCCGAACACGATCCTCGAACGCGAAATCCTCGCGAGCCTGGCGCCGGATGGCGGTTACGTTGCGTACGAGCGGATCGTGTCCGGTCCGGGGCTGCTGACCCTGTACACGGTCCTGTGCACGCTGCACGGTCTGCCGCCGCGTTTCGCGACCTCGGAAGCGGTCACTGCGGCGGCCGTGGAATCCGGCGATGCACAAGCCGTGGAAGCCGTGGAGATCTTCTTCGCGGCGCTGGGAAGTTTCGTCGGCTCCCTCGCGATGGCGTTCATGACCACCGGCGGCGTGTATCTCGCCGGAGGTTTCCTGCATTCGATGTTCGGGCTGCTGCGGCGCAGCCATTTCGAGCAGCGGTTCCTGCACGGGCGCAGTGCGCGCGCGTTGCTGTCGCGCATGCCGGTGCGGGTGATCGACCACGACCGCCTCGGCGTGCTGGGCGCCGCCCGCTGGTATCTGCGGCGTTCGACCTTCGATGACGCGTCGCCACCATCAGCCGCCGCGCACGGGTTGGTCGCATGAAGCGCGCCGCGGCCAGCACGGCCTGCGCCGGCTTGCGGTTGCACGCCGTGACGATGCCGGTCGCCCACGCCGAAACGCACCCTGGAGCAGGAATCGTCGGGATACGCAGGTTCGAATTGCCCGCTCGCATCGGGGATGCGACGCACATCAACGAGGGGTAAGGTCCATGCCAACCGTACATCGCAGACACCCGTTGTCGCTTGCCATATCGATGTCGCTGTTCACCCTGGTCGCGACAGCGGCCATCGCGTCGCCAAGCGCGAAGGCGCAGACGAGCGATCAGGATGCGCAGCCCGCCACGGCGCAAACCGCCACGGCGCAGCCCGCCACGACGGAGAAAACGGCGCAGGCCGCGCAGGCCAAACCCAAGACGGACGAGCCCGGGCAATCCGACGAACCGACCACGTTGTCGGAGATCACGGTCGTCGGCGTGCGCGCCTCGCAGATGCGCGCGATCGATTTGAAGCGCAGCGCGCCCAACATCCAGGACAGCATCACGGCCGAGAGCATCGGCCAGCTTCCGGACGCGACCATCACCGATGCGCTGCAGCGCATCACCGGCGTGCAGATCAATCGCGACGGCGGCGTGGGCACGTCGGTGGACGTGCGCGGCCTTCCGCAGGTCGGAACCATGCTGAACGGCGAAGTGTTCATCACGCCGAACCAGATCGATTCGCAACAGCCCGACTTCGAGATGTTGCCTGCGACATTGTTCCGCGGCGTGGACGTCATCAAGTCGCCCACCGCCAACATGCTCGACACCGGCATCAGCGGCAACCTAGACCTGCACACGTACCGGCCGTGGGATCTGCCCAGCGGTTTCACCTACAGTTACTCCGCGCAGGGGCAACGCGGCGACATGGTCGACAAGTGGGGGCAGGAGGCGAGCGGGCTCGTCTCCTACAACAGCGGCGGGCGCTGGGGCCTGTTGCTGTCCGGCGATTTCTCCGACAGCACCACGGAAAATTCGACCGAGGGCCTCGATCAATACGGGGTCGTGTTCAACGGCGAGAACGCAGTCAGCGCGGACGGCTACTACGGCTTCCTGACGCCGTGGAACGGCGCGCCGATCCCGCCCCAGATCAAGCAGAATGCCGACGGCAGCGTCGACGTCAACGGCGACGGAAAATCCGACGGCGTGTTCATGGGCAGCCAGGACATCAGCCTGTACGACATCACCACGCAGCGGCGGCGCAAGGCCGGCAATGCCTCGTTCCAGATGGACTTCGGGGGCGGGCTCACGTTGACCAGCGATTTCTTCTTCGCGCGCCAGGACCAGTACGACCGCAATGTCGGAATCCAGTTCAATTCCACCAACTGGCAGGGCGCGACCTACGTGCCGTTGAGTTCGCGCGATACCGGAACTACCGTCGCCGGCCAGTACGGCACGCCCGACGACCCGCCGTGGGACGGAATGCACCTGTACACCACGCAGGTGTACGAAAAGTGGCCGGGCGACGTGGAGTCGTTTTCGCAAATCACCCAGAAGGGCTCCATCGCCAGGAACTTCAATGTCCAGCTGGACTACGACAACGGCGGTCCGTTCACGGCGACGTTGCGCGGCATCCGCGATACCGCGCACCAGTTGAACGTCGAGACCGACCTCAACATCTCCGAGTCCGATGGCGCGCAATGGCCCAACGATCCCGAGGACGCGGCGCCTCCGGGCACGTACATCTACCCCGACGAGCTGGGCGGAAACCGCGTGTTCAACCCCAACGGCATTCCGCAGAACACGATCCCGATCATCGCGGATTTCAACTACCGCAACCTCGGGATCAGCATGCCGTCGATACTCGCGGACACTTTCGCCAATCCCGACGGCTGGGCGCTGAAGACGCTGGAATCCGCCGACGACTACGACAGGAAAGTGGGCCTGAGTGCGGTGCGCTTCGACGGCCACTACGATTTCGACAACGGGTTCAAGCTGGACTTCGGCCTGCGCAACAGCATCCGCAGCGCCGACAATGTCGGTTTTACCCTGGTCACCCCGGTGTACGCGGGCATGGGCGCGAGCGATCCGAACGGATGCCTGGTGCGCTACGTGGGCGCCGACGTGGTGATGGACGACGACTCGTGTTCGGCCGGCAACTCGCAAGGATTCTTCCGCGCCGGACCGTTGTCCGCGCAGTTCCTGTCCAATACCCCGGCGCCGCTGTCCAGCAACTGGAAGGAATACACCAACCTGCTCGGTTCGGGGGTGACGTTCTGGGCGGTCGATCCCTATGCCATGAACAACCCGGAGTCCTACTGGCAATCGCTCTATCCGGGAACCATGCGTTACGAGGATCCCGGAACCACCTGGGCCGTATGGATGAAGGAATCGTCGGCCTATCTGCAGGCCAACCTCGATGGCCACCTCGGCAGCATGCCCTACGCCGCCAATGTCGGCATGCGCGTGATCCGCACCAACCTGGACATCACGCAGCATCTGACCGGGGCGCCCCAGCCCTATGGCGTGCCGCCGGACGACATCGGCACCGAAGTCACGCAGCGCAGTTACACCGACTACCTGCCGGCCGCCAACTTCGCGATGGACCTGACCGACAAGCTGAAGCTGCGCCTGGCCTACTCGAAGAACATGATGCCGCTCGACCTCAGCACCTGGGGCGGCGGATTGACGCTGAACTACTCGCTGACGGAAGTCCCCGGGCAACCCGCGCTGTTCCGCGTCGCCGGCGGCGATTCGGGGGGCAACCCGAACCTCGATCCGTGGCGTTCCACGAACTACGACGCGTCGCTCGAGTACTACATCAACCCGTCGAGCATGGTCAGCCTCGCCTTCTTCCGCATCAACGTGCAGAGCTTCATCCAGAGCGGCAGCGTGATCAATTGCACCCTGCCCGATGAGGACGGCGTGGTCCGCGACCGCTGCGTGGTCATCACCGAGCCGGTGCAGGGCACCGGCAACAGCATCCACGGCGCGGAGTTCGATTACCGGCAGGCATTCACGTTCCTGCCCGGGTGGCTGCGCAATACCGGCATGGAGTTCAATGCCACCTATGCGCCCAGCGATTCGGGGCAGACCGACCTGGCCGGCAACCAGATTCCGTTCCAGGACAATTCGAAGAAATCCGGCAACCTGATCCTGTGGTACCAGGACAGCCGGTTCCAGGCGCGCGTCGCCTACAACTATCGTTCGCGGCGCGCGGTGTCGTCCGACGTCGGCGCCATCACGGGGCTGGAAATGTACGAGGCGCCGCAGAAGTACGTCGATGCGTCGGTTTCGTACAAGCTCAACAAATATGCCGAAGTGTTCCTGCAGGGCACCAACCTCGGCAACGAGTACCAGCGGTTCTACCTCGTGTGGCCCGACCAGCTGGCGCATTCGAACTTCTCCGAACGGATGTACATGGTCGGCATACGCGGACAGTTCTGAGCGTGGCGCATGACAGGATGCGCGGGATGGCTGCGCGCAGGTAATCCGACCGCAACCGAGCAACGGCCCGATGGACATGCAAGCTTCCGAGACGAACCGATCCGCCCCCGGCACCGGCTTCCACCGATCGATCGGCCTCTTCGCGGGGACGGCGATCAACATGACGCAGATGTGCGGCATCGGGCCGTTCATCACCATTCCGATCATGGTCGCCACCATGGGCGGGCCGCAGGCGATCATCGGCTGGATCGTCGGCGCGATCCTGGCCGTGGCCGACGGCATGGTGTGGGCGGAACTGGGCGCGGCGATGCCGGGCGCGGGCGGCACGTACGTTTATCTGCGCGAGGCATTCCAGTACCGCACCGGCAAGCTGATGCCGTTCCTGTTCATCTGGACGGTGCTGCTGACGATTCCCCTGATCATGTCGACCGGCATCATCGGCATGGTCGAATACCTCGGGTTCTTTTTCCCCCATCTCGGCTGGTGTTCCGAACGCCTCATCGGCCTCGCCGCGACCGCGCTGGTGGTCATGCTGCTGTACCGGCGGATCGAATCGATCCGTGCGATCACGATCGCGCTGTGGGTCATCATGTTGCTTTCCGTGGCAGGCGTGTCCGCGGCCGGGTTCCGGGATTTCCATCCGGAGCTGGCATTCGATTTTCCGGCCGGCGCCTTCGGCGGCCACTTCTTCGTGGGCCTCGGCGCCGGGCTGATCATCGGCGTCTACGACTATCTCGGCTACAACACGACCGCGTACATGGGCGACGAACTGCGCGATCCGGGCCGGACCATGCCCGGTTCGATCATCATCTCGGTGATCGCGATGATGTTCGTCTACCTCGTCCTCAACATCAGCGTGATGGGGGTGGTGCCCTGGCAGGAAGTTGCGACCTCGAAATCGATCGCCTCGCTGGTGGTCGAGCACAGTTGGGGCCACTTCGCCGCCGCGATCATGACGGTCCTGATCATCGTGACCGCATTCGCCTCGGTGTTCGCGGGCCTGCTGGGGGGCTCGCGCGTGCCGTACCAGGCCGCGCACGACAAGGTGTTCCTGTCCGCATTCGGACGGCTGCATGCGAAGCACGGCTTTCCGCACGTGGCCCTGCTGGTGATGGGCGTCGTGATGGCCGCCGGGACCTTCTTCGACCTGACCCAGGTGATCAACATGCTGCTCGCCGCGACGATCATCGTGCAGTCGGCCGCGCAGATCATCGCGCTGGTGGTGTTGCGCAAGCGTCAACCGGGCTTGCGCCGTCCCTACCGGCAATGGCTGTATCCGTTGCCGTGCGTGATCGCCATGATCGGATGGATATACGTCTATGTGTCGGCCTCGACCTTGTCCCTGGTCCTGTCGGGCGTGTGGATCGTTGCCGGACTGGTGGTTTTCCTCGCGTGGGCCAGGGTCAACCGGTCCTGGCCGTTCGCGCCCGTGGAAATCCGCGAAGCCTACCTCGGGAGCGACTGACGCCATGCGAATCATCCGGCACGCACTCCTGACGACCGCCGCGCTGATGGCATTGACGGCGGCGGCGGCCGCATGCGCGGGGAATGACTACGCGCCGACCAGCGTCGATCGCGGCGCCGGTTACGCCACCGCGATCGCGCATTGGAAAATCCAGTCGAGCTCGAAAGCGCAACAGGGCGGGGCGGAAATTTCGGGC
>JAFEEJ010000196.1 GCA_018241145.1 Pseudomonadota bacterium
CCGCCGATGCCGCGAACGTTTCGCATGCTGTACCTCGCCGCCGCGCTTGCGCTGGCCGGCTGCGCGGCGCGCGTGCCGCCGGACGAACGCCCCGCCGCAACATGGGTTGCGCCGGCCGCGCCGCGGCCCTCCGTCGCTTCGGCCGATCCGCTGATCCTGGTTTCCATCGACGGCTATCGCGCGGATTACCTGCAACGCGGCCTGTCGCCGAACCTGCAATCGCTCGCCGACCGCGGCGTGCGCGCGCAGTGGATGACGCCGTCGTTTCCTTCGCAGACGTTCCCGAACCACTACACGCTGGTGACGGGTTTGTATCCCGACCACCACGGCATCGTCGCCAACACGATGGACGATCCGTCGATCCAGCCCGACCACCGCTTCACCTTGAAGAATCGCCAGGCGGTTGGCGATGGACGCTGGTGGGACGAAGCCACGCCGCTATGGGTCAGCGTGCAGCAACAGGGCGGACACGCCGCGACGATGTTCTGGCCGGGATCGGAAGCGGCGATCCACGGCGTGCGCCCGGATCGCTGGCGCCCGTTCGACATGAAGGTGACGGCGAACGCGCGCGTGGATCAGGTACTGCAATGGCTGGACCTGCCGCCCGCGCAGCGCCCGCAATTCATCACGCTGTACTTCGACCAGGTCGATCATCAGGCGCACGAACACGGGCCCGATTCGAAACAGGTGGATGAGGCGCTGCGCCGGACCGACGCCGCGCTCGGGCGATTGATCGCAGGGCTGGAACAGCGTGGTCTGTTCGATCGCGTCAATGTCGTGATCGTCTCCGACCACGGCATGGCTGCGGTGCCGACGGATCATCTGGTCTACATCGACGACTTCCTTGACACGCGGCGCGCGCGCACGGTGGGCCTGGGCGCCATCGCCGGTGTTCGGCCGGATGCAGGCGTGATGCCGGACACGCGCAAGCTGCTGGCGCCGCATCCGCACATGCGATGCTGGAAGAAACAGGACATCCCCGCGCGTTTCCACTACGGCGGCAACGCGCGCGTACCGCCGATCCTCTGCGTGGCGCAAACCGGCTGGCTGATCACCACGCGCGCCGCACACGCGAAGCACCCGCACGAAGACGAAGGCGAACACGGCTACGACAATGCCGACCCGCGCATGCGCGCGCTGTTCGTGGCGGAAGGGCCGGCGTTCCGGCGCGGCTACGTCGCGCCGCCGTTCCCGAACGTGGACGTGTATGCGCTGCTCGCGTACCTGCTGCACGTCGTGCCGGAAAAGAACGACGGCAGCGATGTCCCTTTCAGGACGATGTTGGACCCGGAATCGGTCCATCCCGGCGATCGTCCCTGACCACCGGGAAACCGTCTTGCTCCATGCGCGCGCATTTGCCGGTCATCGTTGTCGCGAACACAGTCATTGCCGCGCCGGCCGCACGATTCAACGTGCAGGACATCCGGAATCACCTGCGGCAATACGCCGGCACCCAGTAGCCGTTTGCGTTGAAATGCCCGGGCACCATCACGCAGGCCACCGGCGGCGGGGGCGGCGGCGGACGCCGCGGCTCGACCACGCATCCGGTTGCGACGAGCGTGCTGCCGAAAACCAGCGCGCCCAACAACAGTCTCGTTGCATGCGTCATGTCGTTCTCCGCTGTGAACCACGCACAGGCTAACGATGGAAAGCTGTACGGCGTTGACACGTGCGCACAGGCATTCAGTCGGCGGTCGGCATGGTCCACGCGATGTGTACGCCAAAAAACGGAAAGCCGCGCCGGCATCCTCGCGGAAGTGCGTGCCATCCGTTTATGCGCCGCTGACGTGCGGTTCGTCGTCGTCTTGCAGCAGCGGCAGGCGCAGGATCACGCGCAGGCCGCCGCCTTCGGCGTTTTCCGCCTCGACCTCGCCACCGTGCGCCTTGGCCACGCGTTGCACCAGCGTCAGCCCCAGCCCGTGGCCCTCCGCCAGCCGCGCGTTGCCGCCACGGAAAAATGGCCGGAACAGCAGGGGCAATTCACCGGCGGCGACGCCGGGACCGTGGTCGCGCACTTCGATGATCGCGTCGCCGTCCTGCGCGCGCAGTTCCACCCGCACGCGCGAACCATAGGGGCCGAACTTGATCGCGTTCGAAACCAGGTTGTCGACCGCGCGCCGCAGCAGCACCGCGTTGCCCGATGCCACGAGCGCACCGCCGTGGGCGAATTGCAGGGACACCCCGCGTTCGTCGGCGGAGATTTTCTGGGTGGCGACGCACTCCTCCAGCAGCACGACGAGTTCGACGGCTTCGCGTTCCATGCCGGGCAGGTCGCCCTTGAGGCGCGACAGCGTCAGCATTTCGCCGGTCATGCGATCGAGGCGCGCGATTTCGCGCTCGGCCTGGCGGAAATGCGTGTCGGCCTCGCGGCGATCGGCCGCGTGATGGGCAAGCTCCAGGATCACCTGCAGCCGCGCCAGCGGCGAACGCAATTCGTGCGAGAGATCCTGCAACACACCGCGGTCATGCGCGACCAGCGCCTCGATGCGTTCGGCCATGCCGTTGAAGTCGCGCGCGAGCTGGCCGAGTTCGTCGTTGCCGTCCCAGCGCGGATCCACGCGCGCCGACAGTTCGCCCACGGCCATGCGTCGCGCGGCATGGCGCAACGCTTCCACCGGGCGCGCCACGCTGCGCGCCACCCACCATCCGACCGCGCCGATCAGCAGCAGCGACAACAACAATTGCACGCCGAGGAAGATCGCCATGCGCGTGCGTTCCGGCACGCGATCGTGCGCAAACGCGAAGCCGACGAACTGGTGCGGCTTTCCGTCCGTGCCGGCGAGCTGCTGGATCGACACGTACGCGCCGGGCCACGGCTGGATCAGCGCGTCGCGCCCGGCGCCCAACCATTGCGGCAGCATGTGCCGCACCGGCGGCGGCAGGCGCAGCGGCAGCAACTCATTTCCGTCCACATAAAGGGTGGCGTGGATGCCCTGTCGATGTTGCTCGTCCGCCCAGCCCTGCAACGCTGCGGCGCCACCGCCGTCGTAGGCTTGTTCGGCATGCTGCGCGAGCGCATTCCAGTCGATGTCGCGCTGCGAGGTGTATTCGATGAATCGGTGCGTCAGCGCACCGCCCAGCACGAACACCAGCAGGTTGACGGCGCAGAACGAGACCAGCAGCCGCCAGAACAGCGGGCTCCTGAGCGGGCTCACGATGCGGGCGCTCCGGACACCGTCAGCACGTAGCCGGCGCCGCGTACCGATTCGATGCGTGGCAGTTCGGCGCCGGCCTGCTTCAACTTCTGCCGCAGGCGGCTGACGTGCACGTCGATGCTGCGATCGAAGCGCTCCAGTTCGCGGCCGAGCGCGGTGCGCGAGAGTGCGGCCTTGTCGACCACTTCGCCGGCGCGCTGCGCCAGCGAAAACAGCAACCCGAATTCCGCGCCGGTCAACGGCAATTCCCTGCCGCCGACGAAGGCGCGGCGTTCCCCCGGTGTCAGGCGCAGCTCGCCCACCTGCAGGTCGCCGGCCGAAACCAGCGTGTGCCGCCGCAGTTGCGCGCGCACCCGCGCCAGCAATTCGCGCGGCAGGCACGGCTTGGCGAGATAGTCGTCGGCGCCGAGTTCCAGTCCGATCACGCGGTCCACCGGCTCGCCGCGCGCGGAAAGCATGATCACCGGCAGGCGATGTTTCAGGCGCAACTCGCGCAACGCATCGAGGCCGTCGCGCCCCGGCATGCCGATGTCGAGGATCAGCAGGTCCGGACGCAGCCCGGCGTCGGAAAGACGCGCCAGCACGGAAGCTGCGTCGTGCACGTAGTCGACTTCAAGCCCTTCGCGGCGCAGGTAGGCCGCGAGCAGCTCGCACAGTTCGCGGTCGTCATCGGCGATCAGGATGCCCGGCATGCGTACATGTTGCGCGGAAAACCTGAGCGCAGGCTGCACGGGTTCGCGTGCTTTACCCTTCTTTACCCCGCGCGCACGATCTTCAACCCGCCGCTGCGATCCAATGTCGCAAAGGTTCGATGGGCGAACCTCGAATCGTGCGATCAAGAGCGCCATCCCCCGCAAGAGCTTCGCAACCGCATTTTGATCGCCGCGATCATGGATGGTCGCATAGCCAAAGGAGCAAAGACATGCGCAAGACCCTGCTTTCCCTGATCGCCGCCGCAACGATTGGCGGCTCCGCCCTGGCGTTGGGCGCGCCCGGCGGTCCCGGCTTCGGCCACGATGGGCACGGCCACGGGATGATGGCGATGCACGAGCTCGGCAAACTTGACCTCAGCGACGCGCAGCGCACCAGCATCCAGCAGTTTACACGGCAGGCCTTCCAGCAGATGAAGTCGCAGATGCAGTCGCTGCACCAGCAACGTGATGCGTTCGAATCCCTGGCGCCGACCGCGTCCGGCTACCAGTCGGCGGCCAACAGCCTTGCCGATGCGGAAGCCGCGGCGACGCGCACGCGCGTGTTGCAGGAAGCTTCGTTGCGTGCGCAGGTCTACAACCTCCTGACGCCGGCGCAGCGCAACCAGCTCGCCAGCGACCGCGCGCAGCACGAGGCACGCATGCAGCAGTGGAAGCAATTCCAGGCGCAGCATCCGTTGCCCCCGGACGACGCTTCCGCGCAATAGCCGATCCTGGAGTGTCGCCGCAGGCGGCACGCGATCGCCGGCGCCATGCCGGCGATCGCTTCAAGTGTCGCTGTCCGCCAGCTTTTGGACGCAGGCGCGATATCGCGCGGCGATGCGTTCCTCGTCGCGATGGCGGAAATCGCGCACCAGCCATTCGCCGTTGACCATCACGTCGCGCACCAGCGGCGTGTTGCCGGCGAACAGGAAACTGTCCAGCGCATTGCCCGGATCGCGTGCGGCGAGCCATGGCGAGGCTTCATCCAGCACCAGCAGGTCGGCGCGCGCGCCGATGCCGAACGGCTGCAGGTCCGATGCCCGCGCCCCGCCCGCCAGCGCGGCGCGCCACAGGGTTTCGCCGACGCTCGCGCCGGCTGCGCGCGCGGCGATGTTGCGTCGGCGCGTGATCAGGCGCTGGCCGTATTCCAGCCAGCGCAATTCCTCCACCGGCGACACGGAGATGTGCGAATCGGAACCGATGCCGAGCGTGCCGTTCGCATCGAGGAAATCCGCCAGCGGAAACAAGCCGTCGCCCAGATTGGCCTCGGTGGTCGGACACAGGCCGGCCACCGCGCCGGAAGCCGCGATGCTCGTCAGCTCGCCTTCGTCCAGATGCGTGGCGTGCACCAGGCACCAGCGCGCATCGATGTCCGCGTGATCGAACAGCCAGCGCACCGGCCGCGCGCCGCGAGTGGCGATGCATTCCTCGACTTCGCCGGTCTGTTCGGCGATGTGGATGTGGACCACGCCTTCGCGCGCCGGCGGCGAGGCCAGCACTTCGCGCAATGAATTCTCCGGCACCGCGCGCAGCGAATGCAGCGCGATGCCGATGCGCAGCATCGGCGATTGCAGCGCACACAGGCTTTCCAGCAGCCGCAGATACGAATCGGTGTCCATGCCGAAGCGGCGCTGGCGTTCGCCCAGCGGACCGCCGTCGAATCCGCGCGTCTGGTACAACACCGGCAACAAGGTCAGGCCGATGCCCGTTTCGCGCGCGGCCTCCACGATCGCCAGCGACATCGCCGCGGGATCGGCATACGCGTTGCCGTCCGGAGCG
>JAFEEJ010000197.1 GCA_018241145.1 Pseudomonadota bacterium
GACGCGCGCGCTGACAGCCTTGGCGCCGACATCGACCATGCGGGGGCGGCCATCGGAGGCCACATGCGTCATGGGGTTTTGCGGTTCTTCCGGATTTTTCGATCTGGCCATTTGCACATCGTACCCGGCAATCAGATTCGCACATCCATGTGCTCATCAAGTTGCGCCTGCCCGCGACATCACGTCGCGGGCGTTACTCGCGCCATCCATGGAGCTCGCCCTTCGGGCCGCCTTCGGCGTTCGGGCGCGCTCCATGCGCGCCACGTCGAGCGTTTGGCCGATGCCCCCGGCATCGGCCAAACGCGCGCTCTCACCCCCCGATCTTGAACATTTCCACGTGTTCCACCACGCCCGCCGCGCGCAATTCCGCCCGGCGTTCGCTGTAGCGGTCGCCGCGCAGGCTCCAGAGGCCGGCGATGCGGGCGCGCAGCGCCTCGTCGGATTCGCCAGCGCGCAGTGGCCCGCGCAGGTCGTGCCCGTTGCGTGCGAACAGGCAGGTGTAGAGCTTGCCGTCGGCCGACAACCGCGCGCGCGTGCAGTTTCCGCAGAACGGCGCGCTGACCGAATCGACGAAGCCGAGCTCGCCCTTGCCGTCGGCGTAGCGCCAGCGGCTCGCGGTTTCGGACAACGCGCGGCGCGGCAAGGGTTCGAGCGGCCAGCGTGCGTGGATGCGCGCGCGCAATTCCGCGCCGGGCACGACCCGATCGGCGCGCCAGCCGTTCAAGGTGCCGACATCCATGTACTCGATGAAGCGCAACACGTGCCCGCTGCCCCGGAAATGCCCGGCGAGTTCCGGCACGCCGTCCTCGTTGACGCCGCGCAGCACCACGCAATTGATCTTCAATGTTCCGAACCCGGTGCGTTCGGCCGCTTCGATGGCGTCGAGCACCTGCCCGACTTCGCCGCGGCCACCGGCCATGCGCCGGTAAATGTCAGGATCGAGGCTGTCGAGACTCAGCGTGATGCGGCGCAGGCCCGCGTCGCGCAACGCCTGCGCATGCCGCGGCAACAACGCGCCGTTGCTGGTCAGCGCGAGGTCCTCGACGCCGTCGATGGCGGCAAGCCGCGCGACCAGTTCCGACAGGTCGCGGCGCAGCAGCGGCTCGCCGCCGGTCAGCCGCAGTTTGCGCACGCCGAGATCGGCGAAGATGCGCGCCAGCCTTTCGATCTCGTCGAACGACAATCGCTCGCGCGCGCGCAGGAAGGCATGGTCGTGCGCGTACTGGTCCGCCGGCATGCAATAGGGACAACGGAAATTGCAGCGGTCGATCACCGAGATGCGCAGGTCCGACAAGCGGCGGCCCAGCGCGTCGGCCGGCGCCCTTTCGTTCATGAGCCGCATGGCGACCGGCAGGGTCATGACGCGTGCGCCTCCGCGCCGGCCGCGACTTCACCCGGCGCGTGCAGGGGGTAACGCATCCCGGGTTCGGCCACGCGATAGCCGCGGCGCGCCAGTTCGCGGCCTTCCTCCACGCTGGCGTAGTGATACAGCAACAGGCGCGCGCGCAGCGATTCGGGATATTCGCGTTCCAGATCCTCGAGGCCCGAGTGCGAAGGATTGCCATGCAGCGTGCAGTCGTGCGCGACCAGCGCCTGGCCCGCGGCATGCTGTTGCAGCATCTCCGGAATCGGGCGGGTATCGCCGGTCCAGGCAAAGCATCCGGGCAAGGCCAGCCCGAACGAGGTGTGCGGTGCGTGATGCCGCGTGGGAAACACGTCGAACCACAGGCCTTCGTGCCAGAAACCGCGCGACAGCGCGATCAGGTGGAAGGCATCCCAGAAATTGGCGCCGCCTTCGGCGAGCACGCCGGGATAGTCCGCCACCCGCGACTGCAGCAGCGGCACCAGCGCCGCGTGCGCGTAGATCCTGACCTTGCCGCGCAACGCCGGGTCGAACCACGCGCGGTAGAACAGGCGCTCCAGGCCCGCGACGTGGTCCATGTGGGTGTGCGTGACGTACACCGCGCGCGGCGCTTCGCCATAGGCCTGCAGATAACGCGCGAGGGTTTCCGGGCCGCAATCGATCAACAACAGCGGTTGACCGTCCCGCTCCAGCACCGCGCTGGACGATCCCAGCTCCGCAGCGTGCGCCGCACCCGCGCCAAGTACGTGCAGGGCGAAATTCATGTCGGCATCGCGCTTTCGTAGGCGCGCATCAGGGGCGTCCAGATTTCGCGGTCGAGGCGTGCTTCGTCGCGATCGCATGCCCCCAGTTTCAACAGCGAACGCCGCAATCGCCGCAGATTGCCCAGCCGCCAGTCGCCGTCGCGGCGGCGGATCCTGCCGCGATCGAAATCCACCAGCGCCAGACCCGAAGGCATCACCAGCACATTGTGCGCGTTGAGGTCGGCGTGGTCCACGCGGGCCGCGTGGAAACGGGCGACCAGCACGCCGACGCGGGCCGCAAGCTTCTCGCCCAGCTGCCCCGCGCGCAGGCATTCGGCAAGGGTGCGCGCGGATTCGATGCGGCGCGTGATCAGGTCCGCGGTGTAGTGCACGCCCCTGCGCAGATAGCGCGCGGCCACCGGCTGCGGCACCGGCAGGTCGCGGCCGTGCAATTCGGCCAGCAGGCGGAATTCGGCGAAGCCGCGCGTGCGTTCGCGGCCGTTCCACAGATAGCGGTCGCCCAGCAGCGGCGCCACCATCCCGCCGCGGTGGTAGTGTCGCAACACGCAATCGCCGACCGGGGTCTCCACGAACAGCGCATGGCCGCGTCCTGCGTGCGCGGCGGCCTGCAGCTTGCCGAGGGTGCGCCAATGATCCGGATCGAACCAGGCATCGCCGGGTTGGACGGCGAGCCCCGCGTCGAACAGAATCGCACCGGTGCCCGCCGCATGGATGCGGGTGTCCGCCATGGCCTGTTGCAGCGCCGCGCGTGGCCGGGTCTCGCTCGTGTTCACCACTTGAGGAAGGTCTTGGCAATCGAATGGAAGTTCGCTCTCTCCCGCACATCATTCTCCCACAACCCCCGTAGCCATTGCCGTGCAATGGCTTCCGCCCCCTTGACTCAAGGGGGCGAGAAATCAAGAGCTGCCACGCCTGGGCAACACCGAAATTTCCCCGAGTCTAGCAAGCCCCATGTCCCCATCGCCGCCACGATCGCTTTGCCTGCTGCGCACCTCCGCGTTGGGCGACGTCACGCACGTGGTGCCGCTGGTGCGGACGCTGCAACGGGCGTGGCCGTCGACTTCATCGACGTGGCTGATCGGCAAGCTCGAACACCGGCTGATCGGCGACATCGGCGGCGTGGAATTCGTCGTCTTCGACAAGCGTGCCGGCTGGCGCGGTTATCGCGACGTGCGGCGCGCACTGGCCGGCAGGCGCTTCGATGCGCTGCTGCAGATGCAGGTGGCGTTGCGTTCGAACCTGTTGAGCCTGTGCGTGCGCGCGGATCGCCGCATCGGCTACGACCGCGCGCGTTCGAAGGACCTGCACGGCCTGTTCGTGGACGAGCGCATCCCCGCGCGGCGCGGACAGCATGTGCTGGATGCGATCGGCAGTTTCGCCGAACCACTGGGACTGGAACAGACGGATGTGGTCTGGGACCTTCCGGTGCCCGACGAGGCGCGCGAATGGGCCGCCATGCAATGGCCCGACGACGGCACGCCCACCCTGCTGGTTTCGGCCTGCTCCAGTCATGCGTTGCGCAACTGGCGCGCGCGGCGCTATGCGGCCGTGGCCGACCATGCGGCCGCGCGTGGCTGGCGCGTCGTGTTGTGCGGCGGCCCGGATCCGCGGGAACGCACCATGGGCGACGCGATCCGTGCCGCGATGAAGTCGCAGCCGCTGGACCTGATCGGCCGCGACACCCTCAAGCGTGCGCTGGCGCTTTACCGCCGCGCGGGTGTGCTGCTGACGCCGGATTCGGGCCCGATGCACATGGCCAACGCCGTCGGCGCGAAGGTGATCGGCCTGCACGCAGCCAGCAATCCGGCGCGATCCGGGCCGTATTCGGATCGCCGCTGGTGCGTGGACCGCTACGATGCGGCCGCCCGCAAGTTCCTGCACAAGAGTGCGGCGGAAATCCCCTGGGGCGCCAAGATCGAATTCCCGGGCGTGATGGATCTGGTCGAAACGGGGGACGTGATCGAGCGGTTCGAAGCGCTGGCGCAATCCCCGGATGATCACGGCGCCGGGGCGTCGTAGCTCGCGTAGGAC
>JAFEEJ010000019.1 GCA_018241145.1 Pseudomonadota bacterium
CCATGCGCTGAAAGCCTTGCTGCCGTCGTCGTTGCCGGGCATGCAGCGCGGCACGCCGCGCGGCGAAGCCAATCAGGCGATGGGCATCAAGGCAAGTTCCGCCGACGTGGATTTCAACGGACCGAACAACGCGCGCATCAACGTCTCGATCAAGGATGCCGCCGCGATTTCGGGCCTGGCCGGACTCGCCCAGATGGCGAACAACGGCAGCGAGTCCGAACAAGGCGACAACTACGAGAAGAACGAAACCATCGGCGGCCAGGCCGTGCACGAGAAATGGGATGCGTCCAGCAAGCACGGCGAACTGTCGCTGATCGTGGCCAGTCGCTACGGCGTGGACGTCACCGGCGACAACGTCGACATGGCTGCGCTGAAGGATGCGTTGGCGCAAATCGATTTCGGCAAGCTCGAATCGATGAAGGACGCCAACCCGACCGCGCAATGAACCTCGCCCACGGGTCGACAAGCCATGCACGCCGCCATCCGCACCCTCGTTGCCGCCGCGACCGTCGCGGCGCTCGCGGGCTGCCATCACGCGCACACCGCGAAGCCGCCGCCGGCGATCGACTGGCGCACCAGTCCGCTGGACCTGAACCTGCGCGGCATGGACGGCAAGAGCTATCGGTTCCGTTGCCCGGCGGGGAAACCCGTGCCGGAATCGGTGACCGGCAGCGGCCCCTACACCGACGCGTCGTCGATCTGCGCCGCCGCCGCGCACGCCGGCGCGATCGACGCGCAACGCGGCGGCTTGGTGATGATCCAGATCCTGCCGGGACGTGCCGGTTATTTCGGCACCATGCAGAACTTCATCCGCAGCGCGGATTATCCACACGCCTGGGGCGGCAGCTTCGCGGTGTTGTCGGCAGACGATTTCGATTCGGGAAGAAAACCCTAGCGCGCAAGCGCGTCATCGAGGAGAGACATCATGCAATCATCGAACCATCGGCTTGGCCACCGCAGCCTGCTCACCGCCGCATGCCTGCTCGGCGCACTGGTCGTGCAGACCGCGATCGCGGATTGCCCGCCGGGTTACCGCTCCAAGGCCGGGCATTGCATTCCCGGGCCGGCGCCTACGCACCATCCGTGGATGAAATCCACTGTGCACGCGCCATCCGCGGTCCCGGCGACGCACTCCAAGCCGCACACGCTCGCGCCGAAAATGATCGACAAGTCGACAGTGAAGCCGCAACCCGGCGCGCCGATCGAACAACACGCAAGCGAGTCCAATACGCACGGCATCATCTTCGTCGGCGGCAAGCAGGCGTTGAACACGCAACCGATCCCGCCCGGCCATTCGCTGAGCCATTTGCTCCCTCGTGGC
>JAFEEJ010000001.1 GCA_018241145.1 Pseudomonadota bacterium
CAGCGCGGCGCCTGGGCCGCGTCGATCACGGGGCGTTATTTCTCGTCGATCATCGAAGATTGTCCCGGCCCCCCACACATCGCCGATGTGGTCGGCGACCCCTCGCTGGCGCTGCTGTGTTCCGACCCCGATCACACATTGGAGGGCGGCACGCCCGATCCGCGCAACCGCGTTGGCGCTGTGACATATGTCGACCTGGAAGCGAACTGGCGCGCGCCGTGGCAGGGCGTGTTCACACTTGGCACGCGCAACGCCCTCAATCGCAACCCGCCGCTGGCGCGTTCGTACAAGGGGTTCAATTCGTTCTTCCCCGACTACGACATCCCCGGTCGCTTCTTCTACGCAAGCTACCGGCAGAAATTCTGAACTGGAAGTTTGCAAGGCCAAATGAAACACGTAAGTGCAGTGATGGCGGCAGGCGAGGGGACGTGCCATGTCATTCGGCAAGCGCATCATCGGTTCGTTGACTCTGCTGGCACTGTGTGGAGATGCGGATGCATTCGCCGTTGATCCGCCGCTCGATGAGAGCAACCTGCCGCAACAACAGGCTTCGAGCACTTCCGATACGACGCAAACGCTCGGCACGATCTACGTCACCGGTACGCATATCCGCGGCATCGACCAGGAAACCCGGCATCCGCTGCTCGTGCTGAATCGGGAGGATTTGCTGCGCACCGGTTTGTCCGATGTCGCCGAGATCGTGCAGAACATCGTCGCCAACGGACAGACGCAGAATCGCAACCTCAACAACGTCAGCGACGGCCGCGAGCTCGTCAACCTGCGCAGCCTGGGCGCCAACCGCACGCTGGTGCTGGTGAACGGGCAACGCTGGGTCAGCGCACTGGACGGCGCGGTGGACCTCTCCGCGATCCCGATGGCGCTGGTGGAACGCGTCGAAGTGCTGAAAGACGGCGCGTCCGCGATCTACGGCTCCGATGCCATCGCGGGCGTGATCAACATCATCACCCGCAAGGATTTCACGGGCGTTGAATTCGGAAGCTACTTCGGCGAAACGGACCTTGGCGACGGCATCCGCCGCGATGTCGATTTCAGCTACGGCCGCGGTGGCGAACGCTGGAATGCCTCGTTCGGAATCGAGTATGCAAAGGACGATCCGGTTTTCGCCGACGCCCGCACGATTTCATCGGTGCCGGTTGCGGGCCTGCCGCTCGCGGCGACCGGCCTCCCTTTCATGTTGTTTCGCCATTACGATCCCTACACCCTGAGTTACAGCCGCTACACCCTGATCCCGGGGCGCCCCGGTACATCCCCGGACGATTTTCGGCCCTTCGATTTCGCGACCGACCCGGATATCAATTACACCCCGTACCTCTACCTGCAGACGCCGCTGGAGCGCAAGGCGATATTCGCGCAGGGCCGCTACGAACTGGCGCCGAATCTGGCACTGTCCGGGGATGTGCTGTTCAACCGCAGGCGATCCGCGCAGCAGTTGACGCCGCCGCAGATTCAATTCGGATCGTTTTGTTGCCAGGACACGCCCCCTTCAGCCTTCGACGTCTCGGCGGACAATGTCTACAACCCTTTCGGTGTGCCCATTACCTCCTTTTTCCGGCTGTTTCTCGAAAACCCTCCAACCCGCTTCGAGCAGACCATGGACACGACACGCGAACACCTGGGCCTCGACGGCTTGTTCGATCTCGCCGGCCGCTCGATTTCCTGGGGCACGGATGTCACGCACATGCGTGCGGATCAGCGCGAATCCGTCGGTCCCTTTGAAGACAACACGAAACTGGAGCTTGCGGTCGGTCCGTCGTTCTTCGATGCCGATGGCGTGGCGCGCTGCGGCACGCCATCGGCGCCGATCGAAGGCTGCGTACCGCTCGACCTGTTCGGGCCGCCCGGTTCGATCACGCCCGCGATGCTCGATTACGTGAACGCGCAAGCCAGCAACCGCGTGCGCAGCGAGACCTGGGATTCCACCCTGCACGCCACCACCGCGCTGTTCGAACTGCCGGCCGGTCCACTGAAGGTCGCTGCCGGCGCGGAATATCGCCACGAGAGCGGCAGCGACGATCCGGATGAACTGCTGGCCAGCGG
>JAFEEJ010000198.1 GCA_018241145.1 Pseudomonadota bacterium
CGCCGAACGGCGTTTGAAATCGGGACAACTGCGTGCGCTGGTCGCGACCGCGTCGCTGGAACTCGGCATCGACATCGGCGAAGTCGATCTGGTGTGCCAGCTCGCCTCGCCGCGTTCCATCGCGGCGTTCCTGCAGCGCGCGGGGCGCGCAGGACATGCGGTGGACGGTATCTCCAAGGCGCGCCTGTTCCCGACCTCGCGCGATGACCTGGTCGAATGCGCGGCATTGCTGGACGCGGTGCGCCGTGGCGAACTCGACACCCTGCGCATGCCGCCCGCGCCGCTGGACGTGCTGGCGCAGCAGATCGTGGCGGAAGTCGCCTGCGGCGAACGCGACGAAACCGAATTGTTCGAAACGTTCCGGCGCGCGTATCCGTACCGCACGCTCTCGCGCGAAACCTTCACCGATGTCGTGCGGATGCTGGCCGAGGGCTACAGCACCCGGCGCGGCACCCGTGCCGCCTACCTGCATCGCGACGCCGTCAACGGCAAGCTGCGCGCGCGCCGCGGTGCGCGGATGACATCGCTCACCAGTGGCGGCGCGATCCCCGACAACGCCGATTACGACGTGGTCCTGGAGCCACAGTCATTGCGCGTCGGCAGCGTGAACGAGGATTTCGCGGTCGACTCGATCGCCGGCGACATCTTCCAGCTCGGCAACCAGTCGTACCGGATCCTGCGCGTGGAACGTGGACGCGTGCGCGTCGAGGACGCGCAAGGCGCGCCGCCGTCGATTCCGTTCTGGCTGGGCGAAGCGCCGGGGCGCAGCGATGAGCTGTCGTTCGCGGTGGCGCGGTTGCGAGACGAAATTGCGCAACGGCTCGAACCCCTCTCCCCCCGGGAGAGGTGCAGCGGTGAGGGTTCGGTCGACGATGAACACTCCACGGATACCGAACCCTCATCCGGCGCTTCGCGCGAAAGAAAAGGCGGCGTTTTCACGCCCCTTCTCCCGGTGGGAGAAGTGACAGCACTTGCCTGGCTTCGCGACGAAGTCGGCGTCGGCGAATCCGCCGCGCGGCAACTCGTCGATTACCTCGCCGCCGCGAGAATCGAACTCGGCCTGCTGCCGACGCAATCGACGCTGGCGATGGAACGCTTCTTCGACGAATCCGGCGGTATGCAGTTGATCATCCATTCGCCGTTCGGCAGCCGCCTGAATCGCGCGTGGGGTCTCGCGCTGCGCAAGCGCTTCTGCCGCAGCTTCAATTTCGAATTGCAGGCGGCCGCGACCGAAGACGCGATCGTGCTGTCGCTTTCGACCAGCCACAGTTTTCCGCTGGACGAGGTCGCGCGTTACCTGCACTCCAATACCGTGCACGACGTGCTGACCCAGGCGCTGCTGGATGCGCCGATGTTCGCGTTGCGCTTTCGCTGGAACGCCGGCGCAGCGCTGGCGCTGCCGCGTTTCGCGGGCGGCACCAAGGTGCCGCCGCAGATCCAGCGCATGAAATCGGAAGACCTGCTGGCCACCGTGTTTCCCGACCAGGTCGCCTGCCTCGAGAACATCGTGGGCGAACGCAGGATTCCGGACCACCCGCTGGTCGCGCAGACACTGCGCGATTGCCTGTACGACGCGATGGACCTGGAAGGCCTCACGGCGTTGCTGAAAAGACTCGAAGGCGGCGAAGTGAAAATCGTCGCGCGCGACCTGACCGCGCCCTCGCAACTGTCCGCGGAAGTGCTGGGTGCCCGGCCGTACGCTTTCCTCGACGACGAGGGCGAAGTGCAGAACCGCCGCACGCAAGCCGTATCCTCGCGCGGTTTCATCGATGCGCAGCGCGCGGAGGATTTGGGCAAGCTCGACGCCGACGCGATCGCCGCGGTGCGCGAGGAAGCGTGGCCCACGCCGCGCGACGCCGACGAGATGCACGAGGCGCTGCTGGCGCTCGCTGCAGTTACGGATGGCGAAGCGGCGCGCAACGCCGGATGGAGCGGCCATCTTGAAGAATTGATGCGGGCGAACCGTTCGACGTGCCTGCTTTTCCCCTCTCCCACCGGAAGAGGGTGCCGCGCAGCGGCGGGTGAGGGTTCGGACCCGCATCAACTTTCTGCACGGACCCGAACCTTCACCCCTACTCCTATTCCGGAGGGAGAGGGGACGAAGTTGTGGATCGCGGCGGAAACGCTGCCGATGTGGCGCGCGATCCATCCGGATGCAGCGTTGCAGCCTGTGATCGAAGCGCCCGCGGAATTCGCGCAAAAGGAATGGACGCGCGAGGACGCGCTGATCGAACTGCTGCGTGCGCGCCTGGCCTGCGTGGGTCCGATCCGTGCTGACGAGTTGGCACACGCGTTCGGGGTCGGCGACAGCGACATCGCGATCACGCTGGCCGCGCTGGAACGCGAGGGCTGCGCGATGCGCGGTCGCTTCACGCCAGGCGCTGACGACGAACAATGGTGTGACCGGCACCTGCTGGCGCGCATCCATCGCCGCACCCTGCAACGCTTGCGCCGCGAGATCGAACCGGTCGCGCCGCGCGAGTTCATGCGTTTCCTGTTCCATTGGCAGCACCTCGCGCCGCAGTCGCGGCTGCGCGGCGCGGACGCGCTGTCCGCGGTGCTGACGCAACTGGAAGGCTTCGAGGCGCCGGCCGGCGCATGGGAAACGCAACTGCTGCCTGCGCGCCTGCGCGATTACGACATCGGCTGGCTGGATGCCTTGTGCGCGTCGGGGCGCATCGCATGGACGCGGCTGCGCGCATCGAGCGGCGGCGGTGCGGCACCGGTACGCGCCTCGCCGATCGTGCTGCTGCCGCGCCGGCAACTCGCATCGTGGAGTTCGCTGGGCGCGAACGCGGTCAACGATGCGCCGAAGCTGACTTCGCGCGCGCAGGCGATCACGGACCATCTCGCGCAACACG
>JAFEEJ010000199.1 GCA_018241145.1 Pseudomonadota bacterium
GGCCCCGGAAACCGGCGAAACCCTTGCCAGCATTGCGGTCACGTCGATCCGGCCCGGCGAGTACCAGCCGCGCCATCACTTCGACGAAGCGGCGCTGGACGAACTGGCCGCATCGATCAAGTCGCAGGGCCTGATCCAGCCGATCGTGGTGCGCGACGTCGGCCGCGGCCAGTACGAATTGGTCGCCGGCGAACGCCGTTGGCGCGCCGCGAAGATCGCCGGCCTCGCAGAAATCCCGGCGGTGGTGCGCGACATCCCCGCGCAGTCGGTGCTGGCGGTCGCGCTGATCGAGAACATCCAGCGCGAGGAACTCACCGCGTTGGAGGAAGCGCAGGCCCTGCATCGCCTGATCGAGGAATTCGACCTGACCCAGCAACAGGCCGCCGATGCGGTCGGCCGTTCGCGCGCGGCGGTCACCAACCTGCTGCGCCTGCTGGAATTGCCCGAGCCCGTTCGCCGCCTGCTCGACGATGGCCGGCTGGAAATGGGCCATGCGCGTGCGCTGGCCACGTTGCCTGCGCCGCGCGCGGTCGCGTTGGCGGAAAAGGCCGCCATCGAAGAATGGTCGGTGCGCGAGCTGGAAGACCGCGTGCGCCTGGCGCAACTGGCGCCCGCGGGCAGGCGCCGCGCCACGGGCAACCAGGATCCCGACGTTGCCGCACTGGAACGCGAACTGTCCGAAAAACTCGGAGCGCGGGTGCGGATCGAACACGGCCGCAACGGTCGCGGCAAACTCACCGTGCATTATCACAGCAGCGACGAGCTGGAAGGCGTGCTCGAGAAACTGCGTTGAGTCTTCGCGGCTTCGGGTGAAAGAGGAAAACCGTGCCTCCGGTCTCCGACAAGGTGGGCAACAGGCAACGCCAGTTCGATGCGCTGGTCCGCGCGCACGCGGGCGATCTTTATCGCTTCGCGTACTGGTTGTCGGGAGAGGACGCGCGCGCGCAGGACCTGGTGCAGGAAACCCTGCTGCGCGCCTGGCGCGCGATCGGTTCCCTGCGCGACGGCGCCGCGATCAAGCCGTGGCTGCTGACCATCCTGCGGCGCGAACATGCGCGCGGCTTCGAACGCAAGGCCTTCGACCTCACCGAACTGGACGATGCGATTCCCGACGAGAGCGGCTCGGGGCCGGAAGGCGCAGGCAGCGACGAGCAGGTGCGCGCGGCGATCCTGCAACTGGAACCGAAATACCGCGAACCGCTGCTGATGCAGGTACTGGGTGGTTTTTCCTGCGAAGAGATCGCAAGCGAACTCGGCAGCAAGCCGGGTGCCGTGATGACGCAATTGTTCCGCGCGCGGCAGAAACTGCGCGCGCTGCTGGAACCCGCGCCGGGCGCGGTGGATGGGGGGAAGCATCGTGGAATGCCTTGAATTCCGGCGGCAGCTCGCCGCGGATCCGCGTACGCGCGAGGACGCGTTCCTCGCCCATCGCGACAGTTGCCATGCCGGCTGCACCGAAGCATGGTGGCGCGCGCAGCGGCTGGAGCGCCGCCTCGACAACGCCTTGCAGATCGACGCGCCGGCACAGCTCGCCGAACGCGTCCTGCTTGCGCACGCGACCGGCCTGCGCTTGCGCACCCGCCGTCGCTGGCGCGTCGGTCTGGCGCTCGCGGCTTCGCTGGTCGTCGTGCTGGGCGCGGGTTTCATGGCGTGGCGCGGTGCGAACGCCGAATCGCTGCCGCAACTGGCCATCGCCCACATGCGCGGGCCCGAAGCGTTCGCGCTCGGCTTGACCGAGCCGGTCCCGGCCGCCTCCCTGCGGGCCGGGTTCGCCGCGCGCGGCGTGACGCTGCGCGAGCTTCCGCAAAACGCCGTGTACGTGCACGACTGCCCGGTCGGACCGTACCGGACCGTGCACCTGGTGTTCCGCGAAGGCGGCAAGCCGGTCACCGCGCTGTATTTCCCGGATCACGCGATCGCCGAAGCGCGCGATTTCCGCCGCTCCGGCGTGCAGGTCCGCGAGGTGCCGCTGCAACACGGCACCCTGATGATGCTGGGCGATGACGCGCAGGGCTTCGCCGCGGTGGAACGCACCCTGGACGATGCGCTGCATGGGCGAGCCGTCGCGCTCGGCCGTTGCGACGCCGGCGCAGGTTGCGGCGACGAGCGCCGCGCCTTGCAGCTTTCCGCCATGGATGGCAGGGCCCGCAACGCGGCCGGCGTACTCCCGCAGGAAAGGTGGCTTGCCGACAGCGCGACTGCACGGTGACGGCTTCGTCGAATCCGGGCCCGCACGCGCACGCGGCTTACGCGATAATGCCGGCTTGTCCGAGGCGGAAGCGCACGCATGCCCGAGTTGTCCGTGGTCGTGCCGGTATTCAACGAGCGCGACAACATCCCGCCGTTGCTGGCGGAGATCGCCGCCGCGTTGCGCGGGCGCACGGATTACGAAATCGTGTACGTGGACGATGCCAGCGCGGACGATTCACTCGACGTGCTGAAGGCCGAACGCGCGCGGCACCCCGAGTTGCGCATCGTGCGGCACCTGAAGCAGAGCGGCCAGAGCACGGCGATCCGGAACGGCGTGCGCGCTGCACGCTCCGCGTGGATCGCCACGCTGGACGGCGACGGCCAGAACGATCCGGCCGACATCCCGAAATTGCTGGACGCGCGCAAAACCGCCGACGCCGGGGTGAAGTTGTTCGCCGGCTGGCGCACCACCCGGCGCGACAGCTTCAACAAACGCATTTCCTCGAAGATCGCCAATGGCGTCCGTTCACGCATGCTGCGCGACGACACGCCCGATACCGGCTGCGGATTGAAACTGTTCGAACGCGAAACGTTTCTGGCGTTGCCGTACTTCGACCACATGCATCGCTACCTGCCGGCGCTGGTGAAACGCGCGGGCTTCACCAGCGTCAGCGTGCCGGTCAGCCACCGCCACCGCACGCGCGGCGTATCCAAGTACGGGATGCTGGACCGCCTGTGGGTCGGGCTGGCCGACCTGCGCGGCGTGGGCTGGCTGATGCGGCGGGCGAAGGTGACGGCGGTGGAGGAAATCTGAGTCGCGTGTCCGGAATGGACACAATCCATGGCCAAGAATGCCGAACACGCGATTGAGTGGTTTCGTGCCGTCGCCAAGCATCATGGTGTGGCGTGGACGCCCAGCGCCTCGCCGAAGTTCGGTTCGAACGCGTTGCGCGTCGACGGCAAGATTTACGCTGCACTTACGCGCTCGCATCGCCTGTTGCTGAAGCTGCCGCCGGCGCGTGTCGCGGAATTGCTTGCCGCGAAGCGGGCCGAATGTTTCGAAAGTGGTGGCCGCGTGATGAACGGTTGGATCACGCTCACGCCGAATGACCGGGCGGAATGGATCGCCCTGTCCGACGAGGCGCGTGCGTTCGTAACGTCCGA
>JAFEEJ010000200.1 GCA_018241145.1 Pseudomonadota bacterium
GCAGCGGCACGTGCACCGTATGCGCACCGGCCAGCGCGATCGCCGGTTCGTAGCAGTCGTAGCAGGGATCGAGCACGATCACTTCATCGCCGGCATGCACCACCGCGGCGATCGCGGCGAAGATCGCTTCGGTCGCGCCGGAGGTGACGGTGACCTCGGTATCGGCGCTGACGCGGCGGCCATGGTGGCGCTCGGTCGCCAGCGCGATCTGTTCGCGCAATTTCGGGATGCCGCTCATCGGCGCGTACTGGTTGCGGCCTTCGTCCATCGCCCGTGCCAGCGATTCGCGCAGGTTCCGCGGAGGATCGAAATCCGGAAAGCCCTGCCCCAGGTTCACCGCCTTGTGCTCCAGCGCGAGCTGGCTCATCACGGTGAAGATCGTGGTACCGACCTTCGGGAGTTTGGTCTCGATCTGCATGCGCGATCCCGGAAACAAGAATCGCGGCGATGGTAGCACGCAATATCCTTGCGATCTTCCGTGATCGCTGCAGGTGGAAACGCGATGCAAGGTCGAAAGCGCCCATCCATGGGCGCACTTCTCAATTGTCCATCACCGAAAAGGCGAGGCTGTCCCAGGCGCCGTCGCGGGCAAGCGCGGTCAAGCGATGCGCGCCCGGCTGATCCAGATCCAGCGTGACCGGCGCATCGCCCGGCGCGCTGGCCTGCAGGCGGCCATCGACCAACCATTCCACCGGAGCCTGCGCGCCCAGCGCGCGCAGGGTGACGCGCAGCGGCTTGTCCGCATTCGGCGCGCGGCGCAGGATCGCCTCGTCGTTCAAGCCGGTGATGCGGATCGCCTCGGCGCGTTCGAGCGCATCGGGCGAACAGCCGGGAGCGAGCGGCGGCAAACCTTCTTGTCGACGATCATCCACCTCCAGCCATGGCGAAACCAGTGCCGGCCAGCGCGCGATCGTGATCGTGTGTTCGCCGCGGCCGTGACAACCTGCGCTCAACCGTCGGCCGGCAGCATCCACGCGCAATACCACGCGCGGATCCATCCACGCACCGCTGCCGCGATCCGGAAACGTCGGCGGCAACGCATCGTTCAATATCCATGCGTGGCGGCGCTGCCGGCACAGCGAAGGGTCGGTCTGATCCGCTGCGCCACCCAGCGGCCAGCAGACATCCATTGCGCGCACGCTGTACGGTTTCGGAAAAGGCACGCCGCCGCGCGCGGGCAGCATGTCGGCAATCCGGAACAGCAGCGGCAACGCGGTCACCGCGCCGTATTGTCCCGGCGAGGGTGTGCCGTCGGGCCTCCCGATCCACACGCCGATCGTCCAGCGGCCGTCGACGCCGATCGCCCATGCGTCGCGATAGCCGTAACTGGTGCCGGTTTTCCATGCGAGGTCTGAGTGGCCGACACTGCCGGCGATCGGCGCGCCTTCCACGTCGGCGGGGTTGCTCGAAAGGATGTCGCGCACGATCCACGCCGCGCCCGGCGACAGCAGTCTTCGCCGCCGCGGTTCCTGTTCCGGCGTGTAACGCGGTGCGCCGGCGACACCGGCGTTGGCGAACGCGGTGTAGGCGCCGACGAGATCCTCCAGTTTCGTGGCCGCGCCGCCCAGGATGATCGAGAGGTTGGGCTTCGCACCCTCCGGCAGTTGCAGCGCGACGCCGCCGTTCGCCAGCCGCGCCATGAAACGCGTCGGACCGACGCGGTCGAGCACATCCACCGCCGGCACGTTCAAGGAACGCTGCAAGGCCTCGGCGACGCTGACCGGGCCGTTGAAGGCTTCGTCGAAATTGCCGGGCCTGTAGCCGTCGAAGTCCTGCGGCGCGTCCACCAGCAGGCTTTGCGAATCGATCAGGCCGTCGTCCAGCGCCAGTCCGTACAGGAACGGCTTCAGCGTGGAACCGGGCGAGCGCGGCGCGCGCACCATGTCCACGTGCCCGGCGCGCGCGGCATCGGCGAACGCGCCGGTACCGATGTAGATGCGCGTGGCGAGCGTGGCATTGTCCACGGCCAGCAGCGCGATCGAGCTGCGCGGCGGCAGGCGCGCGAGGTAATCGGCCACCTGATCCTCCGCAGCGCGCTGCATTTCGGCATCGATGGTCGTGGTGATCCGCCGCCGCTGCGGGGCCTGGTCGTGCAGCCGCTGCGCCAACAGCGCCGCATTCATCGGCGCGCGCAGCGAACGCGCCGATACCGGTTCGATCATCGCCGAGGCGACTTGCGCGGCGCTCCAGGTTTTCGAATCGCGCATGCGCCGCAACACCTTGTCGCGGGCAACGCGTGCGCGTTCCGCATGCCGATCCGGCCGCAGGCGGCTGGGCGACTGCGGCAACACCGCCAGCAGCGCGGCTTCCGCGCGCGAGAGATGTGCCGCGCTCTTGCCCAGATACGCCCAGGACGCCGCTTCCACGCCCTCGATGTTGCCGCCGAACGGCGCGCGATCGAGATAGAGGTCGAGGATCTGCGTTTTCGAAAGGTGCGCCTCCAGCTGCAACGCGCGCAGGATCTGGAGGATCTTTCCGCCGAACGTGTGCGGGATCGGTTCGATGATGCGCGCCACCTGCATCGTCAGCGTGGAACCGCCGGAGACGACGTGACCATGCAGCAATCCGCCGGACAGGCCGCGCACCAGCGCATACGGATTGACGCCGGGATGCTTCCAGAACCAGCGGTCCTCGTAGGTGAGCAGCGCCTGCAGGTACAACGGTGAAACCTGCGTGGCGGTGGTCGGATAACGCCACACGCCGCCGGCATCGGCGAACGCGCGCAGCGGCGTGCCGTCGCGCGCCAACACCACCGTGCTGCCGCCGCCTGATTCCGGCAGCGGCAGCGGGAACAGGCGGTCGAGGACAATGGCGGCGACCACCGGCAACACCAGGCATATCGCCAGCCCGAACATCCACCGCCTGAAAGGCGTTGTGAAAAGCCGTGTGCCCATGGAAAGCAATTCAATAGGGCCCTTCGACTCCGGCCTTTACCCTGCGCTCGAGGCGAACGGCATTCCGCATGCCGTTCGCGCCGGGCGCAGCTCGCGCAAGCGGGCGGAGTGGAAGCGCATTCAAGGCCGTCATCGGCTCCCTCAAGGTTCCACCACCGTCACCTTCGCCGGCACCGCCTTGCCGACGCCGCGCAGCGCGGGACGATACATGTCCTCGACCAGCGGCGGCGGCACGGTGTAGCGCCCCGGCGTCAC
>JAFEEJ010000201.1 GCA_018241145.1 Pseudomonadota bacterium
ATGCTGATGCGGATGGGCTGCAAATACGGCCAGGGGTTCCTGTTCTCGCACGCGCAACCCGCCGAAACCTGGCTTAAAGACCGGCATGTGCCCGCGTCGAAGGCCGGGGTGTGACCGCGCAAGCAGCACGACCGCGCCGACGTCGATGGTGGCGCCGCGCGCTGATCGCGCTCCTGGTCCTGTTTCTCCTCACGTGGCTGCCGGTGCTGTTGCTGCGCTTCCTTCCGCCCGCCACCAGCGCCTTCATGCTCGAACGCCGCATCGGCGCGGCGCTGCACGGCGAGCACGATTTCCGCATCCGCTATCAATGGGTCCCGTGGACGAAGATCGCGCCGACGGCGCCGCTGGCCATGGTCGCGTCGGAAGACCAGAAATTTCCCTTCCACCACGGCTTCGATTTCGAGTCGATCCATCAGGCGATCGACGATGCCGACCAGGGGGTGCGCCTGCGCGGCGCCAGCACGATCAGCCAGCAGACCGCCAAGAACCTGTTCCTGTGGAATGGCCGCAGCCTCGTGCGCAAGGGCATCGAGGCGTATTTCACCGTGCTGATCGAGGCGACCTGGCCGAAGCGCCGCATCCTCGAGGTGTACGCCAACATCGCCGAATTCGGCGACGGCATTTACGGGGTGGAAGCCGCGTCGAACGCGTACTTCGGCGAGCACGCATCGCAACTGGGCACGCATCAGGCCGCGCTGCTCGCCGCCGTGCTGCCCGATCCGCGCCGGCTGCACGCGAACCATCCTTCCGCCTACGTGCAGCGGCGCGCGGCGTGGATCCAGCGGCAAATGTCGCAGCTGGGCGGAGTCTCCTACGTGCTGGACGCGCATCCGCGCCCGCCGCGCGGCACGCAGCGCTGAGGCGCGCTAAAATCCTGGTCCATCGCCGCAGGGAGAACAACCATGCGCCAGGTCAAGCATCTGCTCGAGATCAAGGGCGACGCGGTGTACTCGATCGCACCGGAAGCGCCCGTGCTGGAAGCGATCAAGCAAATGGCCGAACGCAGCATCGGCGCGCTGCTGGTGATGCGCAACGCGGAACTGGCCGGGATCATCACCGAGCGCGACTATGCACGGAAGGTGATCCTCAAGGGCCGGTCGTCGCGTGACACCGCCGTCTCGGAAATCATGACCTCGCTGCCGATCAGCGTGGATCCGGTCGCCAGCGTGGACGAATGCATGCGCCTGTGCACCGACCGGCGCATCCGGCACCTGCCGGTGGTGGAAAACGGGCGAATCGTCGGCCTGGTTTCGATCGGCGACCTGGTCAAGGCCGTGATCGACGATCAGGCCGTGGAGATCGACCAATTGCAGCGCTACATCAGCAGTTGATTGTTGTTTTTTGCGATCGATCCCTGATCGCATCGCAAGGTCAAAAAGCGGACAGCCCTGTCCGCACTCTCAAATGACGGCACGCGATTTGGTATCGGACGGATCAGATTGCGTTTTGCGTGCGGCGTGCCAGCCGAACCAGCCTGCACAACCCGCCGCCGCCGCGGACATCAACACGATGCTTCCGAACCCGACGCCGGCGGCGCGCAACAGGTTGAGGCCGCTGGTTACGCCCAGGTCGCCGAAACGCCACACCGCGGTATCGACGAAGTTCTTGCCCTTGTAGCGGATCTCGCGGTTGACGCGCGTGTACAGGCCATCGTAAGCCGGCTTGGTCACGCCGTAGGCGAAGCCGCGCGTCACCACCAGCATCAGCGTGACCACCGACACGGTGTAGCCGAGCATGCCGAATTGCACCGCGCCGAACACGAACACCGCGAGCAGCAGCACGACATTCACCGCCGCAGGCACCACCAGCCCCGCCGCGTAACCCATCCGCACCAGCATCCAGCGCGTCAGGCTCACCTGCAGCAGGATCTGCAGGAGATTCACCGCCAGATCGAGGTGTCCGTAAAACGCGGTGCGCAACGCGGCATCGGGGTAATGCGCCTTGGCGAAATCGGCGACCAGCGCGTAAGCCAGCGTGCCCACGCCATCGGACAACAGCATCAGCAACGCCATGTCGCGCACGAACGGAATGGTGAATACCGCGCGCAGTCCGGCCAGCATCGAACCGCCGATCGGTCCGTCCCGGTCGGACGCCTCCCGCAACGTGCCCGACACCGACGCGCGCCACAGCAGGACGAGCGCGGCGCACAGCAACGCGGCGGAAACGCCCAGCAACGGCGCCACGCCGATGCGCACGACCAGCAGCGAGGTCAACGCCGGCCCGACCAGCGCGCCGATCGCGCCGCCGATGCCGATCAGCGGAAACAGCCGCCGCGCCTGCTCGCTGTCGAACACGTCCGCCATCACGCTCCAGAACAGCGAGACCACGAACAGGTTGAACACGCTGACCCAGATGAAGAACGCGATGCCCAGCGTGCGCGCGCCGATCGATGCCTGTTGCGCGAACAACGGGATGAACGCGAACAGGCAGGCGATGAAGAAGCCGTAGCTCCATGCGAGCAACGCGCGGCGCGGCAGGCGCGCGGTCAGCCAGCCGAACAACGGCGCGATGGCCAGCATGGCGATGAAGGTGCCGGCATAGAACAGCGGCAATGCGACCGATCCGGTGGCGCCGGCGAGTTGGTCGCGCACCGGCCGGATCACGTAGTACGCGGCCAGCAGGCAGAAGAACGCCAGCCCTGCCAGCAGCACGCGACCGACCTCGTCGGCGCGCACGGCGATTCGCGATTCCGGCATGGATTTCCTTTCCGGTACGGGCTTCGGCTTGCGGCCCTTGCGGTCGCGCAAGGCTATCACGAGGTCCTTTCGCGTCGTGCCAGAATGCGGCGATGGAAGAAGGGGAACAGCGTCATGGGATACGACCATGTCATCGTCGGCGCGGGCTCGGCCGGCTGCGTACTGGCCAACCGGCTTTCGGCGAACGCATCGCGGCGCGTGCTGCTGATCGAAGCCGGCCCGCGCGACTGGCATCCCTTCATCCACATGCCGGCGGGGCTCGGCAAGCTGGCCAGGTACCACGCCATCAACTGGGATTACCGCATCGAACCGGAACCCGGGGTAGCCGATCGGCGCATATGGTGGCCCCGCGGCAAGGTGCTCGGCGGTTCCAGTTCGATCAACGCGATGTGCTTCGTGCGCGGCGCACCGGAAGATTACGACGACTGGGCGCGCGCGACCGGCGACGAACGCTGGGCGTGGCCGAATGCGCTGGCGCACTTCAAGCGCATGGAGAGCAACAGCCGCGGCGCCGGTCCGTGGCACGGCGGCGACGGACCGCAGGGCGTCTCCGATCTTCGCCACCACAATGAACTGTCGGCGGCGCTGATCGAAGCCGCGGCCGCAGCGGGATTCCCGCGCAACGACGATTTCAACGGCGCGGACCAGGAAGGCTTCGGCTACTACCAGGTTTCGCAGAAGAACGGCGTGCGCTGCTCGACGGCGAGCGGCTACCTTGCGCCGGTGATGGCGCGGGCGAACCTCGAAGTGCGCACCGGTGCGCTGTGCCGGCGGATCGTGATCGAACGCGGCCGCGCCACCGGCGTCGAGGTGGAACGGCGTGGGCGCATTGAGCGCATCGAGGCGGGCGAAGTGATCGTTTGCGGCGGCTCGATCAATTCACCGCAGCTGCTGATGCTGTCGGGAATCGGCCCGGCCGATCATCTGCGCGAACACGGCATCGCGATCGAGGCGGACCTGCCCGGTGTGGGCGAGAACCTTTCCGACCACCTCGATGTTTCGACACTGGTGGGCTGCACCCTGCCGGTGACCTACGACGGCATCAACAAGCTGGCCGTCGGACTGCACTACCTGTTCACGCGCTCGGGCATCGGCGCGTCCGACATCGCCGAAAGCGGCGGCTTCGTGCGCAGCCGTTTCGCGCCCGACCGGCGCTGCGACCTGCAATTCCATTTCGTGCCGGCCATGTTGAACGACCGTGGACGGAGCGACCGGCACGGCGGTGGCTACAACCTGCACGTGTGCCATCTGAAGCCCCGCAGCAGGGGCAGGATCCGCCTGCACTCACCCGACCCCGCCGCGCGCGCCGCGATTTTCGCGGGTTATCTCGGCGACCCGGAAGGCCACGATCTCGCGATGCTGGTGGAGGGCGTCGCCCTGTCGCGGCAAATCCTGGCGCAGGCGCCGTTCGATCCCTACCGCGGCGAGGAACTGCTGCCCGGGCCGGACGCGACCGGGCGCGACGAGGTGGAGGCGTTCATCCGGCACAACGCGCGCACGATCTACCATCCGGTGGGCACCTGCCGGATGGGCCGCGACGCGCACGCGGTGACCGACCCGCAACTGCGTGTGCGCGGCATCGAGGGGCTGCGGGTGGTGGACGCCTCGGTGATGCCGGAACTGCCCTCGGGCAACACCAACGCACCGACCATCATGATCGCGGAAGTCGCGGCAGGGCTGATCCTGGCGGGAAAGAACTAGGCCCCCGCGTCGGCCAGCACTGGCGGAAGGGGACACCCGAGCACGGCACACACCACGCGCAGCAGTTCCGATTCCGCCAGATTGACCTTGCCGTCCTCGGCGATCGCGCGGGTCAGC
>JAFEEJ010000202.1 GCA_018241145.1 Pseudomonadota bacterium
CGTTCCCCTGCTCCCTGCTCCCCGCTCCCTGTTTTTCGTCATTCATAGCGCAGGGCCTGCGCCGGTTGCGTGCGCGCGGCGCGCCATGCCGGGTACAGCGTCATTGTGAATGAAAACAGGAGAGTAACCAGCGCGATCCAGCAACGCACGCGCCCGATCGCGCGCATCGTGGATCGGCGTACCCCGGATCAGCAGCGGCATCGCCACGTTTTCCAGCGCGCTGAATTCCGGCAACAGGTGGTGGAACTGATACACGAAGCCGAGCGAGCGGTTGCGCACGCGGCCGCGTTCCGCATCCGAAAGTTTCGACAGCACGCGGCCCTCGAGTTCGATCTCGCCGCCGGTCGGCGTATCCAGCCCGCCGACGATGTGCAGCAGCGTGCTCTTGCCCGAACCGGAAGCGCCAACGATCGCCAGGGTCTCGCCGCGGTTCAATTCGAAGCCGGCATCCAGCAGCACTTCCGTGCGCAGCTTGCCTTCCTGATAGGTCTTGGCGATGTTGCGCGCGCGCAGCACGACCACGCTTTGCGCCTCCCGCCTCCCGCCTCCCGCCTCCCTGTTCTCACTCATAGCGCAGGGCCTGCGCCGGTTGCGTGCGCGCCGCGCGCCATGCCGGGTACAGCGTCGCCAGCAGGGTGAACGCGAACGTCACCAGCGCCACCCAGCCTACGTCGCCGATCAACAACCGGCTCGGCACGTCGCTGATGTAATACACGTCGGGCGACAGGAATTGCACGTGGAAGACGTTCTGGATCCAGTCCGCGATCGCCGGCAGCTTCCACGACAGCAGCGAACCGAGCGCCACCCCCAGCCCGATGCCGACGATGCCCACCAGCAGGCCCTGCACCATGAAGGTCGCCATCACGCTGCGCGGCGTGGCGCCGAGCGTGCGCAGGATCGCGATGTCGGCCTGCTTGTCGATCACCAGCATCATCAGCATCGAAACGAGGTTGATCACAGCGACCAGGATGATCAGCGAGAGGATGATGAACATCACCAGCTTTTCCATCGCGACGGCCTTGAAGAAATTGGCGTGGCCTTCCATCCAGGTCGATACGCGATAGGCTTGGCCCAAATCGTCGGCAAGGTCGCGCGCCACCTGATAGGCGCGGAACATGTCGTCCAGCCGCAACCGCACGCCGCTGGGGCCGTCCATGTTGTAGAGTTTTTCCGCATCCTGCATGTTGATCACGGCGAGGCCGGAATCGTATTCCTGCATGCCCGCCTCGAAGATCCCGGCCACGGTGAAGCGCCGGATGCGCGGCACCACGCCGACCGGCGTGACGTTGAATTCCGGCGCATACACGACCACCTTGTCGCCCACGCCGACGCCGAGGTTCAGCGCCAGATCCTTGCCCAGCACGATGTCCCACGAACCCGGCGCCAACGCGGACAGGCGCCCGGCGATCATTTTCTGGCCGATATCGGAAACCTTCGATTCCTGCGCAGGCAGCACGCCGCGGAGGATCGCGCCCTGGCTCGCCGCTTCGCCGCGAAGGAAGGCCTCGCGCTCGACATACGGCGCCGCGCCGCGCACGTGCGGATTGCGTTCGGCCACGGCCACGGCGCGCGGCCAGTCGGTGATCGTGCCGTCGACGCCGGACACGGTGGCATGCGCGACCATGCCGAGGATGCGCGAGCGCAACTCCGAATCGAAGCCGTTCATCACCGACATCACCGTGATCAGCGCGGTGACGCTGATGGTGATGCAGACGATGGACACGACCGAGATGAAGGAAATGAAGTGATTGCGTCGCTTGGCGCGCGTGTAGCGCAGGCCGATGAAGAGTTCGAGGGGTCGGAACATTGAGGGTCGGAAAAATGGATATCAGCGCGAAAAAGCATCGTTTCGAAGCGTGCTGCTGTTTGAAAGCGTGGTCAAGGATGGCCACTTCCGGTGCCAGCCGTGCAATGACCGATACTTCGCGAATACGAAACGTCGAGCTGCGATCATGGATGATCGCAAAAACAGGGCCAGCGTGCCGGAACGTAGCTGCGCAAACAAGCCGTCAAGACCCTCAAACCTTGTCGGCGTTCACCGACGTGCGCGCTCCGTCCAGCGCCAGCCGCACCCGCAGCCGCCTGCGTGTGTCGGCATCCAGGTTGTCCGGCAGCAGCCACAATGCGGCGCGCCCGCGCAGCCAGCGAAGCTGCAGTGCGATCAGCGGGCCCAGCACGCGCGCATCGTGCAGCACGCCCTGCGCTTCGGACTGTACGCCCGCGCGATCGGTCAGCCGGATCGAAACGCTGCCGTCCTGGCGCCAGTGGACGGCGCGGATGCGCGGATGCAGGTAGCGCCACAGCGATCCGCCGCCGTAAACGAGCGCGCACCCGCCGAGCGCTGCCTTCGACCAGGCCGGTGCGCCGCCGAGCGCGACCGCGGCCAGTGCCAGCACGACCAGCAACGCCGCGGCGAGCGCCATCATGCGGGAGGGCCGGTATTCAAACCCGATCGCGGGCGCGGATCGCATCGACCATCTCCTGCCAGTCCGCGCGCGGCGGCGCGGCGTTTCCCATCAGCCAGTCCCAGCGCAGCGGGTCGGGCTGTTCCAGCAATTCATCGAAAGCCGACAACGTTGCCTCGTCGGCTTGTGCGCCATCCGCATCCAGCCACCCGCCGAGAAGCGCATCCAGTTCGCGCGTGCCGCGCCGGCAACGCCAGCGCAGGCGCTTCAACGTGGCTTCGTTCAAAACCATCGCGAGCGGTTCTCGCGCTCTTGATGCTCCCGGCGGATTTCCGAATGGATCTGCGGGATCGTCTTCCGAAGCGAACTCGAATCGCGGATCAGTGCGCGCGGCACGCGACCACCGAAGAGGATCACCAGGAGCATCGGGGTCAGGAAAACCGCCCCGACGACATCGGCACGGGCAAGCCAACGCGCGATCGCAAGATCCGCATGCAGGTTGTGCCATTGCTGGATGGTGCCCAGCCAGCACAGGACAAGCACGGCCAGCGCCCACAAGCGGTGTTTCACCGAGGCGCGCCGCAGGGACAGGTACCAGTCGATCATCACACCGCCCGCTTCACCATCAGTTGCTTGATCTCGCCGATCGCCTGCGCCGGGTTCAAGTGCTTGGGGCAGGTGTTGGTGCAATTCATGATGGTGTGGCAGCGGTACAGCCGGAATGGATCCTCGAGGTCGTCGAGGCGTGCGCCGGTGTCCTCGTCGCGCGAGTCGATGATCCAACGGTACGCCTGCAACAGCACGGCGGGCCCCAGGTAGCGGTCCGGGTTCCACCAGTAGCTGGGGCACGAGGTCGAGCAGCACGCGCACAGGATGCATTCGTACAGGCCGTCGAGCTTCTTGCGTTCTTCCGGCGATTGCAGGCGCTCGCGATCCGGCGGCGCGCTTTGCGTGCGCAGCCACGGCTTGATCGATGCGTATTGCGCGTAGAAATGCGTGAGGTCGGGCACCAGGTCCTTGACGACCGGCATGTGCGGCAGCGGATAGATCTTGACATCGCCCTCCGGCAGGTCATGCATGGCCTTGATGCACGCCAGCGTGTTGCCGCCGTTGATGTTCATCGCGCAGGAACCGCAGATGCCCTCGCGGCACGAGCGGCGCAGTGTCAGGGTCGGGTCGATCTCGTTCTTGATCTTCAGCAGCACGTCCAGAACCATCGGCGTGTTGCCGACATCCACCTCGTAGGCATCCATGCGCGGGTTCTCGCCCGTGTCCGGATCCCAGCGATAGACGTGGAACGTGCGCACCTGCTTCGCGCCGGGCTTGGCGGAATAGTGGCGGCCTTTCCTGACCTTGGAATTCTTCGGTAGCGTGAATTCTGCCATTTGCATTTCCGTTCGGTAGCCGGTAACCGGAAGCCGGTAACCGGAAAGCTGGTTTCCGCGGGTTCTCCGGCTACCGAATACCGGTTACCGGCTCCTGCTCTTCAATACACCCGCTTCTTCGGCGGAATCGTCTTCACTTCATCGGTCAAGGTATTCAAGTGCACCGGCCGGTAATCGAAACGAACCGCGCCCTTGTCGTCCACCCAGCTCAACGTGTGCTTCATCCAGTTCGTATCGTCGCGCTCGGGGAAATCCTCGCGCGCGTGCGCGCCGCGCGACTCGGTGCGCTGTTCGGCCGAATACATCGTGGCCACGGCCTGGCCCAGCAGGTTCGAAAGCTCGAAGGTTTCGATCAGGTCCGAGTTCCAGATCAGCGAACGGTCGGTGACGCGCACGTCCTCGAAGCTGGCGTAAATCTCCGAAATCTTCCTGCAGCCTTCCTGCAGCGTTTCGGCCGTGCGGAACACCGCCGCGTCGGTCTGCATGGTGCGCTGCATGTTCAGGCGGATCTGCGCGGTGGGTGTGCCGCCGTCGGCGGTGCGCAATTTCTCCAGCCGCTGCATCGGGCGATCCAGGATATCGGATGCGACATCCCGGTGCGGAGAATTCGGCTTGATCAATTCCGCACAGCGGTTGGCGACCGCACGACCGAACACGACCAGGTCGAGCAATGAATTGGAGCCGAGGCGATTGCCGCCGTGCACCGACACGCAGGCCGCCTCGCCGATCGCGAACAGGCCCGGAACCACCGCCTCCCGGTCGTCGCCGCGTTTCTGCACCACTTCGCCATGGATATTGGTCGGGATGCCGCCCATGTTGTAGTGCACGGTCGGCTGCACCGGGATCGGCTGCTTGCTGACATCCACGCCGGCGAAGATGCGCGCGCTTTCGGCGATGCCGGGCAGGCGTTCGTGGATCACTTCCGGCCCGAGGTGTTGCAAATTGAGGAAAATGTGATCGTTGTGCTCGCCGACGCCGCGGCCTTCGCGCACTTCCAGCGTCATCGCGCGGCTGACCACGTCGCGCGAGGCCAGGTCTTTCGCATTCGGCGCGTAGCGCTCCATGAAGCGCTCGCCTTTCGAATTGGTGAGGAAACCGCCCTCGCCGCGCACGCCTTCGGTGATCAGGCAACCGGCGCCGTAGATTCCGGTGGGATGGAACTGCACGAATTCCATGTCCTGCAAGGGCAGCCCTGCGCGCAGCGCCATGCCGCCACCGTCGCCGGTGCAGGTATGCGCCGAGGTGCAGGTGAAGTACGCACGGCCGTAACCACCGGTCGCCAGCACCACCGCATGGCCACGGAAGAAATGCAGCGTTCCCTCGTTCATGTCGATCGCCAGCACGCCGCGCACGTTTCCATCGGCGTCGGTCACCAGATCCGTGGCGAAGTATTCGATGAAGAAACGCGCGTCATGACGCAGCGATTGCTGGTACAGCGTGTGCAGGATCGCGTGCCCGGTGCGGTCGGCGGCGGCGCAGGTGCGCTGCGCGGTGCCCTCGCCGTAATTCGTGGTCATGCCGCCGAACGGGCGCTGGTAGATCTTGCCCTCGTCGGTGCGCGAGAACGGCACGCCGTAGTGTTCCAGTTCGATGATCGCCGGGATCGCTTCGCGACACATGTATTCGATCGCGTCCTGGTCGCCCAGCCAGTCAGAGCCCTTGACGGTGTCGTACATGTGCCAGCGCCAGTCGTCGGGGCCCATGTTGCCGAGCGCGGCGGAGATGCCGCCCTGCGCCGCCACCGTGTGCGAGCGCGTGGGAAACACCTTGGTCACGCACGCGGTGGACAACCCCTTAGCCGCGAGGCCGAGCGTCGCGCGCAGCCCCGCGCCGCCGGCGCCGACCACGATCACGTCGTATTGGTGCGTTTGTATTTTTGTCGTGTTCGCCATGATCCGCCGTCAGTAGACCGCAAGCCAGATGTCCAACGCCGCCAGCGCGCACGCCAGCGCACCGATCACGGCGAGGAACTTGATCGCCACCAGCAGGACGAGTTCGATCCAGCGTGTGTGCACGTAATCCTCGATGATCGCCTGCAGGCCGAGCTGGCCGTGCCAGAACCCGATTGTCGTGAACAGGATCAGCAGCAAGGTGTTGACGGGCGTGGCCACCACGAGGTGCGCCGAGGCGAAATCCAGGTGTGGCAGGCGAAGCACCAGCCAGACGAACCACAGGCACAGCGGAACCAGCGCCAGCGCGGTCACCCGTTCCCACCACCAATGGCCCAGGCCGCTCTTCGCCGATCCCAGCCCGCGGACCCGTTTCAGCGGTGTGCGCATGTCGTGCGGCGCCTGCCGCGGTTGCGCGCTCATGCGGCACCCCCGACCATCGCCGCCCACAGCCACACGATCACCGTCAGCGCGACGCCGGCGATCACCACCACCCATGCGCTGGTGAAGTAGCCGGATTTTTCAAAGCCCGCGCCGGCATCCCAGAACAGATGCCGGATGCCGTTGCACAGGTGCAGGAACAGCGAGAACGTCCAGCACGCCAGCAGGATGACCCCGATCCAGCTTCCGCAGAAGCCGGCAAACGTGCTCCACGCCGCCTCTCCAGCCGCAAGCGCGATCAGCCCCCACGCCACCAGCACCAGGCCGAGGCAGAGGAACGCGCCGGTCACGCGGTGCAGGATCGACAGCACCATCGTGATCCGCCATTCGTAGACGGTAAGATGCGGCGACAGTGGTCGAGGGTGTGGCACGGACGCTTTCCTCAAGAGGCGGATGCGCGGGATTTCGCCGCGCCCGCCACCGCGGCGTCGCTGCAAAATCCGAGGAATGTTACCGCAGGGCGCCGCGGGGCAACAATGTTACCCTGCCCTCATGCCTGATCCCGCATTCGACCCTGACACGCTTTGCGCGTTCGGCCCGGCCCAATGCGTCGTGATTTCCGGCGAGGATGCACGGGCGTTCGCGCAGGCGCAGTTCTCCTGCGATGTCCGCGCGCTGCAACCTTCGCATTGGCAATGGGGCGCGTGGCTGGATCCTCGGGGCCGCGTGCAAGCGCTGCTGCATCTCGCCGACGCCGGCGATGGACGCCTGATCGCCCTGTTGCGCGGTGGCGATGCGGAAACGGTGGGCAACGACCTGCGCCGGTATGTGCTGCGTGCTCGCGTACGCGTCGAACCGCTGCTGGATCGCTTCGTCGCCATCGGCCCGCCGCTGCCATTGCACGAACTGCGCAGCCGCGATGATGCCGTCGGTTTCGGCCATGGCGGCCGCAGCCTGTGGCTGGGGTCCCGGCAATCTCCCTGCGACAACGAACGGCACCAGGCTTTCCGCCTCGCCGAGATCCGGGCAGGTTGGCCCCGGCTGCCGCCCGGCAGCGAAGGCCAGTTCCTGCCGCCCGCGCTGGGTCTGGAGCATCTGGGAGCGGTGGCTTTCGACAAGGGTTGTTACCCGGGGCAGGAAATCGCCGCCCGCCTGCACTATCGCGGTGGGCACAAAGCCCGGCTCGCCCACCTGACTTGCCCGTTGCCGATGAATGCCGGTGATCGACTCGCCTTGACGAACGGGACGGCGTGGATTCTGGAAGCGGTCCAGGTGCCCGGAGCCTTTCATGCCCTCGGTGTATTGGATGAAACCTCTGCTAGTGAATACAAATATCTAGATGATGTAATTCGTGTGATTGCGAGATTCGATCCCTGATGGGACGCAAGCTTTTCTTGACCGGGTCCTGAACGGCGACCCCCTTCGGGTTGCGCGAGGCCGCCGTCTCCCCTAGCCTTCGCGCGGCTTGATGGCCGGAGTGTGATGGAGATCACCCGGCTCGCGCTTGGGCTAGCGAGTTTCGTCCCTGCGTGGTGGCGGTCGATCGGACCGCCGATGAGTTGGTGCAAGCATCGCTGCGGTTACGCCCGGCCCATTGCCGGTTCCCGTCCCGGCGGCCTACCAGCCTTTTATTTGACAACCGGTTTCGCGGACACCTCGGGGGCCTTTCGTCGGCCTGATCCCGGCGCAAGCGCCGGCGGGTGCGGGACAGCGAGAACCGACCCGTTGGGCAAGCGCAGGCCGTGCTGCGCCGGAGAGTACCGAATGACGATCGGATGGCTGCTGGGACTGACCGCTCTGCTGCCGCAACCCGTGGCGGACCAGACCTGTCTTGCGGCCACGGTGTATCTGGAAGCGCGCAGCGAACCCGCGCGCGGGCAATTGGCGGTGGCGGAAGTCGCCCTGCGCCGGCGCGACCTCGGCCGTTACGGCGAAACCATCTGCGCCGTGGTCACCGCGCCGCATCAATTCGCGATCACCACCACCCCGAAGTCCTTCCGGATCGACAACCAGAACGCCTGGAACAAATCGTGGCGGATCGCGGGTGAGGCGTTGCGGGTGTGGGAGTTACCGAGCAACCGGCGCAGCGTGGTGGTGCCGCACGCCGATCATTTCATGCGCCTGGACGCCAGCGCCGACTGGGCCAAGACGCCTTTGGCGACCATCGGCGAACACCGCTTCTATGCGGTGGACTGACGCGATCCGACTTCTCCAAAACAAAAGGCCCGCTCGTGCGGGCCTTTTGCCGTGCGCGAAAGGATCGCTCAGCGGCCGCGCGGATAGACGCGGTTGTTGACGATGTTGACGTAATCGCCGATGCGTACGTTCGGCGGGTCGCCCTGGGTGACGGTGGCATAGCGGCCGTCATCCAGGCGGACCACGATCTGCCACGCCGTGCCCTGTCCATCGGAGTGCGAACCGATGGCGTGGCCGGCGAAACCGCCCGCCACGGCGCCGCCGACGGTCGCGGCCTTGCGGCCATCGCCCTTGCCGATGGTGTTGCCCAGCACTCCGCCCACCACCGCGCCGATGACCGTGCCCAGTGCGGCGTTGCCGTTGTTGTACCCCTGCAGATAGACCTGCTGGATGTCCTGCACCACTCCGCAACTGTTGTAGCAACTCGATTGCGGCGGCGGGTAGTTGTTGCCGCCGTAATAGGAACCGCCACCATAGTACGGAGCAGGTCGGGTCGGATATGGTTCGCAGCCTGCCAGCAGCATGACCACCGCCACCAGGGCCAATACCCAGATTCGTCGTGCAAATGGAAGATTCATGCCTTTCTCCTGACGTTGATCGCGAACTGCGCGCCGTGTCCGGGCCGCAAGTTCGATGTTCGATTTACTGATTCGTCACCACGGGACCATTCGCCGTCATGGTGACCGGCAGGCCATTGCCCACGCCCGGATCGCGATTCATGCGCACGTGACCGTCCTGTCCATCGTACCGGTAGGTCACGTCATAGCCGACGGTGCGGGTATGGCTCGACTTGTCGACCACGGTGTGGCACTGGTTCTCCGTGGTGGTATAGGTGGCGTTGTTTTCCTGATGCTTCTTCTGGATCTCGTGGCCGGCGACACCGCCGGCGACCGCGCCACCCACCGTGGCCAGGGTCTTGCCTTTGCCGCCGCCGATCTGGTGCCCGAGCAGGCCGCCCACCACCGCGCCTACCGCCGAGCCGCCGATCTGGTTCTTGTCCTTGTAGGGCTCCTGATGCACGACCTGCACGTCCTGGCAGACCTGGCGCGGGGTCGAGGTGGTGCTGGTTTGCTTGACCGGCTTGACCGCCACGACCCGCGCAAACTGCTCGGCCGGCGGTTGCTGCGCGACTTCCTGCGGAGCCGGCGCCGGCGCAGCCATCGTCGCGGCCGGGGCCATGGCCGCCGTGGCAGGAGGAACGGGCAGGCCGGACTGCGCCAGCGGCGTCTGCGCTTGTGGATTGTCGGTGCGGGCCACGACGTAATGCGCGGAAATGGCAATGGCGGCGATGATGCCGAGTGCGGCAATCGCGACCCCTGCAATCACTGGTTTGTTGCTCATGGTGATCTCCTCCCCGGAACGCTCACGCGAGCGGAATGTATTTCAAGTGCGTCATGATTCAAGCAACCTGCGGATGAATGGACGCCAACGCGACGCGGTCTCGTTACACTTGCGCTCAGCTTACGCTGCGCCACGTTGAATTCGCGTGAGTTGCGCAGCCGCATCGCATTCGAATCCGCCCATGCCCGCGACGTTGTATGACAGCCATGCGCACCTCGATGCGCCGGAATTCGCTGCCGACCGCGCGCGCGTGCTCGGCGATGCGCGCAGCGCAGGCGTGCACGAAATGCTGGTACCGGCCGTCGCCGCTGCCGACTGGGACGCGTTGTCCGCGCTCTGCCATGCCGAACCCGGGCTTCATCCTGCCTACGGACTGCATCCGGTATATCTGTCGCGCCATCGCGAAGAGGATCTCGCGGCATTGCGCGATTGGCTGTGCAGACATCCTGCCGCGGCGGTGGGCGAATGCGGACTCGACTTCCACGACGCGGCGCCGGATCGCGAACGGCAGTTGCATTTCCTGCGCGGGCAACTGCAGATCGCACGGGACTTCGACCTGCCGGTTGTCCTGCACGCACGCGGCGCCTTCGAACAGGTGATCCTCGAGCTGCGCCGGTTCGCAGGCACCTTGCGCGGCGTGGTGCACAGCTTCTCCGGCAGCGCGGAACAGGCACGGCGGTTGTGGGACATGGGATTCCTGATCGGCATCGGCGGCCCGGTGACCTACGAACGCGCGCGACGCCTGCGCGGGCTGGTCGCGGGCATGCCGCTGGAATTCCTGCTGCTGGAAACCGATTCGCCCGACCAACCCGACGCCGACCATCGCGGCCGGCGCAACGAACCCGCGCGCCTGCCCGAAGTGCTGCGATGCGTGTCGCGGTTGCGCGAGGAGTCCGAGGAAGCGATCGCGCAGGCAACGACGGCCAGTGCCCGCCGTCTGTTCGCACCGCGCGCCTGAATCCGGGAAGCCGCGTGTCCGAATGGCACAACGGACTCAATGAGCAGGCGCCACCTTAAGCAGCGATTCGATGGCACGTGCCACCGCCGCGCAGGCGAACGCCGCGGTAACGTGCATCGCCGCACCGAGGCCGGTCCCGCAATCCAGCCGCATCCTGCCCGCGGCATCCGTCGCCGGACGCAAGCCGCAGACGCTTCCGTCCGGCTGCGGATAACGCACGTTTTCCAGCGAGTAGATCGCCGGTATGCCGAAATACCGTTCCGGCCGCTTGGGGAAACCGAAATCCTGGCGCAGCTTCTTGCGGATCAGGCTCAGCAGCTTGTCGTGTTCGGTGCGCGACAGGTCGCGCACGCGCACCTGCGTGGGGTCGGTGCGGCCGCCGGCGGAACCGACGACCACCAGCGGCCGGCGCACACGCCGGCATGCCGCGATGAGTTCGAGCTTGACGCGGAAGGCGTCGCACGCATCAAGGATCAGGTCGTGGCGTTCGTCCAGCAACGCCGGGATTTTCGCGGGGACGAGGAATTCCGCGCGCGCCTGGCAGCGCAGGTCCGGATTGATCGCGCGCAGGCGTTCGGCCAGCACATCCACCTTGCCGCGGCCCAAGGTGTCCTGCAACGCGTGCGACTGGCGATTGACATTGGATACGCAGACCTCGTCGCCATCCAGGAGCGTCAACCCGCCGACGCCGCTGCGCGCCAGCGCCTCGGCCGCCCAGGAACCCACGCCGCCCAAGCCGATGACCGCGACGTTTTTCGTCGCGAGCCGGCTGGCGCTGCCCTTGCCGTACAACCTGTCGATCCCGAGGAAACGCGTGTCGTTCATGCCGATCATGATACGGGCGCGGCCGGCACGTCATTGCGGCGCGGCATGGGGGATAATGCGCGCGATACCGGCGAGGACCCTCCATGCGCACGCTCCTGCTGATGCTCATCGCCGCGGCCGTCGGGGTCGTGGCCGCGGTGCAGATCACGGCCGTATTGCGCGAACGCGACGCTTATCCGCGCGGCGTCATGGACGTCATGGCGCATCACGCCGGAGCGCTGGACGAGTCCCTGCGCGGGCGCCGTTGCGGCGCGGACGCCACCTCGGCGCACTTCGGCATGCTGGTGGCGATGTCGGGTGAAATCCCCCGCGCCTTCCCCGCGTTGATGCAGGACCGGAAGTTCGCGGGGTTCGCCACGCAGGCGCACACCCTCGATCAACAGTTCGCGGCGAATCCGCCCGCGGATTGCGCCGGACTGCAGAAGGCGTTGACGCAGGTCGGCGACCATTGCGACGAGTGCCACCGGCAATACCGGTAGCCCCGGCACCGGTGCGCTAGAGCCGCACCTTGCCGCGCAGGATATCGACGAACATCACCCAGTCGCCCATCAGGCTGTAGAGCGGATGCCGGAAAGTGGCGGGACGATTCTTCTCGTAGGCGAAGTGGCCGATCCAGGCGCAGCCATAGCCGCAAAACAAAGCCGCGAGCAGCCACCACGCATTGCGCGATGCGATGGCGGCGCCTGCGCAAGCGATCACCAGCCACGAACCCGCGAAATGCAACCGCCGGCAGCGGCGATCACGGTGTTCGCCGAGATAGAACGGATAAAAATCGCGGAAAGTGGTGAACCCTCGTGACATGCCGGCCCATGCGTTCCTTCGTTCAATCCACGATCGCGAAAATCGGCGAGCGGCCGCCTTCCGCCCCTTTCACTTTTCCGGCAGCGGGATGAATTCCCGCTCGTCGCCCGGCACGAGCCCGAACCGACCTTCCGCCCAATCGCGCTTGGCCTGTTCGATGCGTTCGCGCGAGGACGACACGAAATTCCACCAGAGATGACGCGGCGCATCCAGCGGCGCGCCTCCGACCACGACCACGCGCGCGTCCGTCAGCGCGCGCATACGCACCGTGCCCGA
>JAFEEJ010000203.1 GCA_018241145.1 Pseudomonadota bacterium
AATTCGACGGCATGCCGTCCAGCCACGCATCCGCATGCCCGTTGCGCGCGATCGGTTGCGTGCCGATTTCGCGCCCGGCGGGCAACCAGCCGACGGTCCCGCCGAGCGCATGCGCCAGCAACTGATGGCCGTAACACACGCCGAACAGCGGCAGCTGCGCATCCATCGCGTTGCGCAGCCATGCCGCGGTGTCTTCGCTCCAGCGTTCACGATCGGTGACCATCGCGCCGGAGCCGGTGATCACCGCTCCCGCGATTTCATTTGACTTCGGCAGCTTCCCGCCCGCGTCCACGCGCACGGTGCGCGCCTGCCCGGGACGCAAGCGCATCGACACGCGAAACCATTGCGCGAACCCCCCGAACTTATCGAGGATCGGTTGCGGCGCTTCACCGGTCTGGATGATCAGCAGGGGTTTGGACATTGAAGACGGAAGACGGAAGACGGAAGTATCTTGCATTTGCGTCATTCCGGCGAAAGCCGGAATCCATCGTGATCTGGGCACAAGAGGCAAAATCAGGATCAAAATGGATTCCGGGTTCCGTTCGCTGTCGCGAACGGCCCCGGAATGACGATGTTGTTTATGCTCTCACGACTCACGACTCACGACTCACGACTCACGACTCACGACTCACGACTCACGACTCACGACTCACGACTCACGACTCACGACTCACGACTCACGCAGTCACTCCGCCGGCAACACGCCCATCACTTCACCGATCGTGGTCACGCCGCGCGCGACCTGCGCGGCTGCGGAGATGCGCAGCGGCAGCATGCCTTCGGCCAGCGCGCAGGCATTGAAGGCGGCGAGATCCAGCTGCGGCGAGATCATCGCGCGCAGCGCCGGCGAGATCGCCATCATTTCGTAGATGCCGGTGCGGCCCAGATAACCGGTGTTGCGGCATTCGAGGCAACCCGTTGGAACGTACGCGCGTTCGGGCGGCGCGAGATTCCAGCCGTGCGTCAACGCGCGCCAGGCGCTCTCGTCGACGGCGCCTTCGGTCTTGCAATGCGGGCACAGCGTGCGCACCAGCCGTTGCGCGACCACGCCCGCCAGCGTCGACTGGATCAGGTAATGCGGCGCGCCGAGGTCGAGCAGGCGCGTGACCGCGCTGGGCGCATCGTTGGTGTGCAACGTCGACAGCACCAGGTGGCCGGTCAATGACGCCTGCACCGCCATCTGCGCGGTTTCCAGGTCGCGGATCTCGCCGACCATGATGATGTCGGGATCCTGCCGCAGCAGCGTGCGCACGCCGGCGGCGAAATCGAAATCGATCGCCGGCTGCACCTGCGACTGGTTCAACTCGGCCGCGACCATCTCGATCGGATCCTCGACCGTGCAGACGTTCAAGTCCGGCGTGGCCAGGTGTTTCAGCGTGGAATACAGCGTGGTGGTCTTGCCCGAACCCGTGGGCCCGGTCACCAGCACGATGCCGTGCGGGCGCTCCACCATCGTGCGCCAGGCTTTCTCCTCGTCGGCGGAAAAACCCAGTTGCGCGAACGCCTTCACCACGATGTCCGGATCGAAGATGCGCATCACCACTTTTTCGCCGAACGCGGTCGGCATCACCGAAATGCGCAATTCCACTTCGCGTCCGCCCGATGAGCGGGTCTTGATGCGGCCGTCCTGCGGCCGGCGCTTCTCGGCGATGTCCAGCCGGGAAAGAATCTTGATGCGCGCGGTCACCGCGGTCATCACCGGCGGCGGCAGTTCGAACACCTTGTGCAGCACGCCGTCGATGCGGAAACGGATCTGCCCGGCTTCGCGACGCGGTTCCAGGTGGATGTCGGAGGCGCGCTGGTCGAAGGCGTATTGCAGCAGCCAGTCGACGATGTGCACGACGTGGCGGTCGTCCGCGCCGATTTCGCCGCCCTTGCCCAGCTCCAGCAGCTGCTCGAAGTTCAGCACCTTCGAGGCGTCGTAATCTTCCTGCTTGGCGTCGCGCGCCAGCGCGATCGAGCGCTGCACGCCGTAGAACTCCAGCAGGTAGCGGTTGACGTCCAGCGGATTGGCGACGACGCACTTCACTTCGCGGCGGATCATCTGCGCGAGATCCGCGGCCCAGGGCGCGTCGAACGGTTCGGCGGTGGCGAAGGTGACGGAATTCCCGTCCACCGCCACCGGCAGGATGCGATGGCGTTGCGCGTAGGCGTGCGACACCGCCTGCGTGACCGCGCCGGCGTCGATCTTCATCGGATCGATTTTCAGGTACGGCAGGCCGGCCTTTTCCGCCAGCCACACCGTCAGCGATTCCACGCTCAGCGGTTTGCCGGGGGCGCGTTGATCCGGCACTTTGGCGGTGCCGATCAGCACCAGCGGATGCAGTTCCAGCGCACTCTTGCCGCTGCGGTCCGATCCCCGCACGCGCTTGGCGTCCTCGGCCGAGAGCAGGCCGTCCACCACCAGCGTGGCCAGCACCTCGTCGAGTTCCAGCCGCCCGCGCCGGCCCAGCACGGGCGCGGCGTTGCGGACTTGCGGGTTCACGGCCATTTCAGCTCCTTCCCTCTCCTTTCGGGCAAAGCTGCCATCCATGGCCAAGAGCTCCGTGGTGCCCCGAAGGGGCGGGTGAGGGTACGGATCGCCTGGATGAATGCTTTCCGCAAACGTATTCGAGCTGATGATTCTTGTTTTGCAAGAATGGACCCTCACCCCTGGCCCCTCTCCCGGCGGGAGAGGGGAAAAGCATGTGCGTGGCTATACTAACGCGCTTTGCACGCAGGACCGGGATCGCGTTGGCAGCCCTGACATTCCAGCAACTGATCCAGACCTTGAACCGCTACTGGGCGGATCAGGGCTGCGTGTTGCTGCAACCGCTGGACATCGAGATCGGCGCGGGCACGTTCCATCCGGCGACCTTCCTGCGCGCGCTGGGCCCGAAACCCTGGGCCGCGGCCTACGTGCAGCCGTGCCGACGGCCGACCGACGGCCGTTACGGCGAGAACCCCAATCGCCTGCAGCATTACTACCAGTACCAGGTGGTGATGAAACCCAACCCCGACGACATCGTCGAGCGCTATTTCGGCTCGCTGCGGGAACTGGGCATCGATCCGCTGACGCACGACCTGCGGCTGGTCGAGGACAACTGGGAATCGCCCACGCTCGGCGCCTGGGGCCTGGGCTGGGAGGTGTGGCTGGACGGCATGGAGATCACCCAGTTCACCTATTTCCAGCAGGCCGGCGGGCTGGAATGCAAACCGGTGACGGGCGAGATCACCTACGGCCTGGAACGGCTGGCGATGTACCTGCAGAACGTGGACAGCGTGTTCGACCTGGTGTGGACGCACGCGCCGCACGGCGTGGTGACGTACGGCGACGTGTTCCACGAGAACGAGGTCGAGCAGAGCGCCTACAACTTCGAACACGCCGATGTCGCCGAAATGTTCCACCGCTTCGACGCCTGCGAAGCCGAAGCGAAGAAGCTGGTCGAATTGAAACTGCCGCTGCCGGCCTACGAACAGGTGTGCAAGGCGTCGCACGCGTTCAACCTGCTGGATGCGCGGCGCGCGATCAGCGTGACCGAACGCCAGCGCTACATCCTGCGCGTGCGCGCGCTGGCGCGCGCGGTGGCGGAAGCGTACGTGGCGAAGGATGTCCTCGAGCCCGCCGAGGCCGCGCATGGCTGAGGCCTCGCGCCCGCTCCTGGTCGAACTGGGAGTGGAAGAGCTCCCGATCCGCGCCGTGGATGGATTGGCGCAGGCCTTCGCGCGTGGCATATGCGATGGGCTGGCCAGGCGCGGCATCACGTTCGATGCGGATGCCGCGCGGCACTACTGCACGCCGCGCCGGCTGGCGGCGTATGTGCCGAAGGTCGCGGGCACGCAGCCGCAACAGCAGACCGAATCGTTCGGTCCCTACGTCAACCTCGCGCTGGATCCGCAAGGGCAACCCACGCGCGCGCTGCTGGGCTTCGCGCAGAAGGCCGGCGTCGACTGGTCGCAACTGCAACGCGCAACGGATGCCAGGGGCGAGCGCTTCGTGCATCGCGCCGTGCAGCCGGGACAATCGCTCGCCGCGCTGCTGCCGCGGATCGTCGCGGAAGCATTGGCCGCCCTGCCGGTCCCGAAGCCGATGCGCTGGGGCGACCACGACGATTCGTTCGTGCGGCCCGTGCACTGGCTGGTGATGCTGCACGGCAACGATATCGTCGATGGCGAAGTGATGGGCCTGCGCAGCGGCCGGCAGTCGCGCGGGCATCGTTTCCTGCACGCCAAGCCGGTGCATCTGGCGGACGCGGATTCGTATGTGGATGCCTTGCGTGCGGCCAAGGTGCTGGCCGATCCGGTCGAACGCCGCACGAGCATCCGCGAGCAAACGCGCACCGCCGGCGCCGGCAGCGCGCCGCGCCTGTCGGATTCGCTGTGCGACGAGATCGCCAACCTCGTCGAATGGCCGGTGGCGGTCGCCTGCACCTTCGATCGCGACTATCTCGCGGTGCCGCACGAGGCGCTGGTGATGACGATGGAAGCGAACCAGAAGTTCGTTCCCGTTTTCGATACGCAAGGAATGCTCACGGAACGATTCATCGGCGTCGCCAACATCGAATCGAAGGATCCGGCGCAGATCCGCCGCGGCTACGAGCGCGTGATCCGCCCCCGCTTCGCCGACGCGAAGTTCTTTTTCGACGAGGACCTGAAGACGCCGCTGGCTTCGCACCAGCAGGGCTTGCGCGACGTCACCTGGCAGAAGGCGCTGGGCAGCCTGTGGGACAAGACCGTGCGCGTGGCGGAACTGGCGCGCGCGATCGCCAATCGCGTGCGCGAATCCGGCACGCACGTGGATGCGGCGCTCGCCACGCACGCGGCGGCATTGAGCCGTTGCGACCTGCTGACGCGCATGGTCGGCGAGTTTCCCGAACTGCAGGGCGTGATGGGACGCCATTACGCGACGGCGCAGGGCGAGCGCGGGGATGTCGCCGAGGCGCTGGACCAGTTCTACCGCCCGCGCAACGCCGAAGACGGCATCGCGCAAGGCGCGCTGGCGCAGGTGCTGTCGATCGCCGACAAGCTGGATACGCTCGCCGGCATCTTCGCGATCGGGCAGAAACCCTCGGGCAACAAGGATCCGTTCGCGTTGCGCCGCGCCGCGCTGGGTTTGGCGCGCACGCTGATCGAAGGCGCGATCGAACTGGACCTGCGCGTGTGGTTGCGCGAGGCGCTGGAGCAGGTGCCCGAGAGCGTTTTTCTCCCCTCTCACGGCGGGAAAGGGGCTGGGAGTGAGGGTACGAAACTTGCGCGAGGCCATGAACCCTCGCCCGGCGCTGCGCGCGTGACACTCGCCGAGGAACTCTACATCTTCATCCTCGACCGCCTGCGCGGCTACTACGCCGAACGCGGTTTCACGCCGCAGCAATTCGAGGCGGTCGCCGCCGTGCAGCCGGCCAGCCTGTTCGACTTCGATCGACGCTTGCGCGCGGTCGCGGCGTTCGCGCAACGTCCCGAAGCCGGGCATCTCGCCGCCGCCAACAAGCGCGTCGCCAACATCCTGCGCAAGGAAGGCATCGATGCGCGTGCGGCGGCAGCGCAGCCGATCGACGAGGCCCATCTGCGCGAACCGGCCGAACGCGAGCTGTGGCGCGCCTTGCAGGCGGCGCGCCAGCAGTCGTCCTCGGGGGATCACGCCGGGTACGAAAGCCGTCTCGCCCGTCTCGCGCAATTGCAGGCGCCGGTGGACGGATTTTTCGACACCGTCCTGGTGATGGACGAAGACGCGGCGTTGCGCGCCAACCGCATCCGCCTGCTGGCGCAGGTCAAGGCGCAGTTCGACGCGATCGCCGACATCGCGTTGCTGTGATCGCGCGACATGGAATCGCAAGTCGAACTGCTCTGGTCGCAAGCGCAGAATCATCTCGCCGCCAGGCAGGCCGCGCCGGCGCGCGCGGCGCTGGAGGCGTTGCTCGCGGTCGATCCCGACCACACGCTGGCGCGGCTGGCGCTGTGCAATCTTGCGTGGCGCCAGGATCGCGTGCGCGAAGCCTCCGGACACGCGTTGCGCGCCGCGCAGGGCTTGCCCGATTATCCGGAACTGATCTGCGAAACCGTGGGCGCCCTGCTGCGTTCCGGTGAATCCGTGGCGGCGCGCGCATGCCTGCGCCGTCCCGTGCTCGATGGCGTGCTGTCGGATGCGCTGCTGATCCGCCTCGCGGATCACTGGCACGCGCTGGGCGAATCCGCCGAAGCGTTGGCGCGGATGGATCGCGCGCGCGAACTCGGCTTCGACGGCGACGGCATCCGTTACCGGCGCGGTCGCGCGCTGGTGGCGCTCGGCCGCAGGCAGGAAGCCGAGCCGGAGCTGGAACTGGGTTTCCTGCTCGGCCCCACGCACGGAGAGATTGCGCTCGAACTGGCCAACCTGCGCACGCAGACACGCGAGCGCAACCATCTCAAGGCGCTCGGCGAAAGCCTCAAGAGCGCGCCGCGCGGATCGCTTGGCCACGCGGCGCTGGAATTCGCGCTGTACAAGGAACTGGAAGACCTCGGCCGTTACGACGAAGCCTGGCAGACGCTCACCCGTGCCAACGCGGTGATGGCGCAGCGCAAACGCTGCGATGTCGAACGGATGCGGCACTGGTTCGACCTGTGCATCGCCTTGTGCACGCGCGAAACGTTGCTCCCGGCGCAAACGCGGCACGATGGGCCGCAGCCGATTTTCGTCATCGGATTGCCGCATTCCGGCACGCGCGAACTCGCGGAATGCCTGGGTGGCCATCCGGACGTGACCGATGCGGGCGAATTGAACGACTTCGAACACCAGCTTCGCCGGGCCGCGGACCACCGCGACACCCGGGATGAAACATTCCTTGAACGCGTGCCGACGCTGGACTTCGGGCAGGTCGGCGCGCGCTACCTTGCGCAGACGCAATGGCGCGCGCGCGGCAAGCCGTTCTACATCGACCGCCGGCCCGACAACTGGCAATACGCCGGCCTGATCCACGCCGCGCTGCCGCACGCACGCATCCTGCACGTCACCTGCGAGCCGATGGATGCATGCTTTGCGCAATACCGCGGTTTCTTCGGTGACACGCATGAATACACATGCGACTGGAACACAATGGCGGCGCATTACCTTGAATATCAGAAATTGATGACGCATTGGCGCGAACTGGCGCCGGAGTCACTGATGGATCAGCTCTCTCCCGATTGGTTACGAGATGGCCGAGCAGGGAGGGCGATGCTGAAGTTTTGTGGACTTGAGCGGAGTTTTGAGTTCGTTACAGATCGCAATCCGAGTGATGATGAGATGTGGCGGAGTGCGTCGAATTGTTTATTTGATATCGGAATCTCAACAAAGCGAAAATCTTATGCAATTCCGCTTGAAACTCTGCAAAAGACAATTGATGCCGGGATTGACAAGCTAAGGGGTCCGCAATGAATGCGTTCGAAGATCGCGCATGGAAAAAAATCCGCCGTTATCTGGAAAGCGATCAGCAGACAGCCGCAAGGATCGCGTTGGAAAACCTGGTGCATCGGGCGCCCACCAATGTCGAGGCACGTGTGTTACTTGCTGTCTCCATCTTGTCAGGAGATAAGCGCGTACGCGAGCCGGCCGCGCATCTGCACGCAGCCGCGGGAGTGGTGCCTGACGATTCCGATTTGATTGCCATGGTCGCGCTTGCAATGGTGCGGGTAGGGGAAATCGTGGGCGCACGCCGTTGTCTGGAGAGCCCGGATGTGGCGAAAACAACGTCGACCGAAAACTTGATGAGTTTGGCGCATGTGCATCAATTGCTGGGCGAACATCGCAAGGCGCTCGCATTCATGGATCGCGCTAAAGCGTTGGGTTACGACAATCCAGACTTCCGTTATTTTCGAGCGCTGCAATTGCAGTTCAATGGACGACTAGAAGAAGCCGAAGCGGAGATGGAGGGGTGCTTGACACTGAGACCGACGTTCGGACGCGCGTCGCTTACCTTGGCCCGTTTGAAACGGCAGACTGCGGATTCGAATCATATCGATTATATCCGCGCGCAGATCCGTGACGTGGAGAAAGACACCGAAGATCATGCCTCACTGGAATTTGCACAGTTCAAGGAGCTGGATGACCTGGGTGATTACGAAAGCGCCTGGATCGCCCTTGAGCGGGCAAACAGCATTATGCGTCGCCGTCTGCCGCACGACGCCGCCGGGGAAGAGTCGCTCTTCAGTGCGCTGATTGCCCTCACCGCGGTGGATTTCATGGCATCAGTGGTACAAGCAGACTTGCACGGCGCACAGCCTATTTTTGTGATCGGATTGCCTCGAAGTGGCACGACACTGCTTGA
>JAFEEJ010000204.1 GCA_018241145.1 Pseudomonadota bacterium
AGGCTCAGGACAGGTTACGGCGCGAAGCCCCGAAGTCGAAGGGGAAAGGTGCTTCGACTCCGCTTGCTTCGCAAGCTACGCCCAGCACGAACGGCTTTCTTTGCGTTCTTTCTCACGAACCAAACCGCGCGATCACTTCATCGTACCTCGGCATTGCAGAGGCCGCGCCGGGGGTTTCCGTGCTCAGCGCCGCGGCGCGGTTGGCGTGCCGGACGGCGTCCTCGAACGGCCGGCCTTCGAATCGGAGGATCGCCGCGGCCAGTGCGCCGCAGAAGCAATCGCCCGCGCCGGTGGTGTCCACGACGTTCGCGCGTTCGGCCGGAAGGCGGTAACACGAGGCGGCGTCGCCGCGCCGTTGCCGTTCGTCATGGGAAACGAAGCAGCCCTGCGCGCCGAGCGTGATCGCGACGGTGCCCTGCGGCAGCAGGCGCCGGGCCAGCGCGTGCAGGGTGGCGTCGCTCATCGGAACCAGCGCGGCCGCATCGACATCCACATCCAGGAATCGCCCGCACAACTGCGCGAATTCGTTCTCGTTGGGCGTGACCAGGTCGGCCGCGCGCAGCAGGCCCAAGGTCAGTTCCGCATGCACCGGCGCGGGATTCAACGCGCGCAGCAAGCCGTGTTCGTGCGCCAGTTCCATCGCCGCGGCGACCGCGTCCAGGTTCGCTTCCAGTTGCACCAGCAACAGCCTGGCATCGGCGAACGCATCGCGTTGCGCGCGCACGAACGCGGCATCCAGATGCGCGTTGGCGCCCGGATTCACCACGATGCAGTTGTTGCCCTTGTCGTCCACCCATACGGCGGTCGAGGCGGTGGCTTGATCGTCGAATTCCTGCCAGCGGCAGGCGAGCGATTCGTTCGTCGCATCTTCGCGCGCGCCCGCGCCCAGCGCGTCGTTGCCGATCGCACCGAGGAACAGCGTGTTCGCGCCTTGCCGATGACAGGCGACGGCCTGGTTGAAACCCTTGCCGCCGGGGCCGGTGGAAAAGTCATGTCCCAGCCGCGTCTCGCCCGTGTGCGGAAAACGGTCCACGCGCCAGACGTGATCGCGGTTGCAGCTGCCGACCACGATCACCCGCGGCGCGCCGTCGCTCATGGACGGTCGATGAAATCGTCGGCCAGCGCGCGTTCGGCTTCGGAAGCGGCCGGCAGTCGGCGTGGCCGGAACAGCGGCACGAACAGGATGGCCATCAGCAGCGCGTAGATCGCGAACGCGCTCCAGATGCCGTGCCAGTCCTTGCACACGGCGGTCACGTCGTTGCAGGCGCGGTCGGTGAAGAAGGTGTCGATCGCCCAGCCGGCGATCAGGCTGCCCAGCACCGCGCCGACGCCGTTGGTCATCAGCATGTACAGACCTTGCGCGGACGCGCGGATCTTCGGATCGGCCTGGCCTTCCACGAACAGCGAACCGGAAATATTGAAGAAGTCGAAGGCCATGCCGTACACCACGCACGACAGCACGATCATCCACAGGCCCGGGCCCGGATCGCCGTACGCGAACAGGCCGAAGCGGAAAAACCACGCCAGCATGCTCATCGTCATCACGGCCTTGATGCCGAAGCGCTTCAGGAAAAACGGGATGGTCAGGATGAACAGCGTTTCCGAAACCTGCGAGATCGAGATGATGATCGCCGGATATTTCACCGCCAGCAGTCCCTGGTACGCCGGCAGCTTGGCGAAATCGTGCAGGAAGGTGTCGCCGTAGGCGTTGGTCAATTGCAGCGCCGCGCCCAGCAGCATCGCGAACAGGAAGAACACCGCCATCTGCGGATCGCGGAACAGCACGAACGAGGTGAGTCCCAGCCGGTCGGCCAGCGTGCGGCTGTGCGCCTTGTCCAGGCGCGGCGGGCAGGGCGGCAGCGTGAACGCGTAGAGGCCGAGGAGCAACGATGCGGCGGCGGCCACGCGGAACTGCAACGCCGAAGTTTCGAAATGCAGCAGGCTGACCGTCCACGTCGCGACGATGAAACCGATCGTGCCCCACACCCGGATCGGCGGATACACCGTAACCACGTCCAGGTTTTCCCGCTTCAGCGCGTTGTAGGCCACCGCGATTGCCAGCGAGATCGTCGGCATGTAGAAGATCATGTTCAACAACATGACCCAGAACAGCGTGTCCGGATCATCGACCAGCGGGATGCAGAACAGCACGATCGCGCCGGCGATCTGGAAGATTCCGTACAGCCGCTCGGCGTTGATCCACTTGTCCGCGATGATTCCGGCCACCGACGGCATGAACAGCGCGGCGATGCCCATGGTCGAAAAGATCGCGCCGAACTGCGTGCCCGACCAATGCCGGTTCTGGAACCAGTACGCGCCGATCGTCAGCAACCACGCGCCCCAGATGAAGTACTGGAGGAAATTCATCACGATCAGGCGCAACTTCAGGTTCATCGCAAGCCCCGGCGCGTTCGCGCGAGCGTATTTGATGCCCGCGAATGCGGCAAGCGCGTCAGCGCAGGAGGATCCAGACTCCCAGCGCCGCAAACAGCACCGACGCTCCGATGCGTGCGGCGCGCAGCGGGAGCTTCTGCGCGAAGCGCGCGCCGAGGAACACCACCGGCACGTTGGCCAGCAGCATGCCGACGGTGGTGCCGGCGATCACCTGCAGCGGCGCGCGGAATTGCGCGCCGAGGATGGCGGTCGCGATCTGCGTGCGGTCGCCCATTTCGGCGAGGAAGAACGCGATCACGGTGGCGACGAAGACGCCGCGGCCGCGCGTTGCCGCCGCACCCTCGTCGACCTTGTCGGGAAACAATGCCCAGATCGAGACCGCGATGAACGAACCGCCGATCAGCCAGCGCTGGATCGAGGGCGTCAGCCACGCGGCAAGCCACACGCCGACTTCCGCGGCGATCGCGTGGTTGAGCAGCGTGGCCACGAAGATGCCCAGGCAGATCGGCAACGGCCGGCGGAATTTCGCCGCCAATACCAGCGACAGCAATTGCGTCTTGTCGCCGATCTCGGCCAGCGCGACCGCGCCGAGGGATACCAGGAAGGCTTGCATGGCGGCGCAGGGTAACAGGGCGGCGAGGCGGAGACGCGAAGCGCAAACCGCCGCCATCCACGCCGAGATTGCGGATGTCGCGCAGCGGTGATCCGGCATGCGCACGCAGGATGCAGGGCGAACACGACGAAGCCGGCGGCCTGAAGGGTGAGCTTTAAGGAAGCGGTGAGTCATCCTGTTTTTCGTATGGAATCAGAAGCTGGATTCCGGGTTCCGACCTTCGGTCGGCCCCGGAATGACGATTTCGTTGTTACGCTTGTGCCGGGTCCAGAGCCCCGAGCCCCGATACGCTGACCACGCGATGGATTGGATAGGGAGATGGAAATGCAATACCGCCGCCTCGGTTCCTCCGGCCTGCAACTTTCCGCGCTGTCGTTCGGCGCGTGGGTGACGTTCGGCAATCAGGTGGATCGCGGCGGTGCGCGCGAACTGCTGGCCTGCGCCTACGACCACGGCGTCAACTTCTTCGACAACGCCGAAACCTATGCCGCAGGCGAAGCCGAGCGGGTGATGGGCGATGCGCTCGCCGATCTGAGGTTTCCGCGCGATTCGTGGTGCGTGTCCAGCAAGGTGTGCTTCGGTTCCGTGGCGGATCCGAAGCCGACCCAGCGCGGACTCTCGCGCAAGCACGTGATGGACGCCTGCCACCAGGCCCTGCAACGCCTGCGCGTGGATTACCTGGACCTGTATTTCTGCCACCGCCCCGATCCGGACACGCCGGTGGAAGAAACCGTGCGCGCGATGGACGACCTGATCCGGCAGGGCAAGGTGCTGTATTGGGGCACGTCCGAATGGCCGGCGGAAACCATCCGCGAGGCGCACAACATCGCGCGCACGCATTCGCTGTACGCGCCGACCATGGAGCAGCCGCAATACAACCTGCTGCACCGCGAGCGCGTGGAAGTCGAATACGCGCCGCTCTATCGCGAATTCGGCCTGGGGCTCACGATCTGGTCGCCGCTGGCTTCCGGCGTGCTCACCGGCAAGTATGCGCGCGGCGTGCCGGGGGATTCGCGCATGAACACGCCCGGCTACGAATGGTTGCGCGAGCGCTTCGATTCGCCCGAAGGCCGCGTCGACTTCGCGCGCGTGGACAAGCTGGTGGCCGTAGCGAGGGAACTCGGGGTTTCACCGGCGCAATTCGCGATCGCCTGGTGCCTGAAGAATCCGCACGTTTCCACCGTGATGCTCGGCGCCAGCAGGCGCGCGCAGCTGGAAGAGAATTTCGTTGCGCTGGACGTCGTTGGCAAACTCGACGAAGCGGTGATGCGGCGGATCGACGCCGCGCTCGCGTAAGGCGCCGGATTTCGAATTCCCCTTCGAGGGTGATGGTTTCCAAGCGACGAAACGTTTTTCAAGGAGCGGTGCCTCTCACGGATGCGACGGCGGAGCCGGTGGTGCCGGCAGTGGCCGGGCCGGGGGCGCGGACGGCGGCGAGGGTGGCGCCACCGGCGCAGGCGGTGCCGGCGGCAGCGGCGGCAAGGGCGGCAGCACATCCCAACGGGGTGGCGACTTCAGATCCACCGCCAGCGGCTTGCCATGCCGCAGCACCGCCAGGTGCACCGGCTTGTCGGTCGGCAACGCCTGCAACGCGCGCATCGTATCTTCCGGTTGCGCCACCGCGTTGCCGTTCACCGCGGTGATCACGTCGCCGGCTTGCAGGCCCGGATAACGTTTCGCATCGCTGGACAACACCAGCGCGCCCTTGTCGGTGCCGAAGTAACGCCCGAGTTCCGGATTCAGCGAGGCGAGGTTCAATCCCCACCACGGCGCGAACCAGCGCCCGTCGAGGTTGAAGCCCTTGCCCCATTGCGCCGCGACTTGCGCGCGCGCCTGTTCGGTCTGCTTCATCGCATCCGCGAGGTTGCGGTTGATCTGCGCGCGGAATTCCGGCGAATCCACCATCGCGAGCGAACGTTGCGCGGCGAGGTCGGCGGTGCGCGCCAGCGCCTGCCAGTCCGCGGTCTGGAAGCGTTCGGGCGTCACCTTGAGTTGCATCGGCTTGCCGTCGCGCAACACGGACAGCGTGACCGGCTTGCCCGCGGCGAGTTCGCCGGCCAGCACGCCGTCATTTCCCTTGCGCACCGATTGGCCGTCGATCGCGGCGATCACGTCGCCGTTGCGGATGCCCGCGCGTTCGGCCGGGCCGCCCGGCGTCACGGCATTGACGCGCAGGCCGGCGGAATCCGGGTCCAGCGCGACGCCCAGCATGCCGCGCTTGCCGTCCGCGAGATAACGCAGCGCGCTGGCACTGGCCTGGTCGCCCATCTTCACGGACAACTCCGCCATGCGTTGCGCGAGGTCGTTCATGCGCTTTTGCAGATCCGCGGCTTTCATCGCTTCGTCGGCTGCGTGTGCGGCCTCGTCGCGCGTCCGGGCGGCTTCATCTTCCGTCCGTGCGGCGTCTTCGCCGGCACGTGCGGCCTCTGCGGCAGCGCGCGCCGCGTCGTTGCGGGCTTGCGCGGCGGCCTCGCCCGACGAGGAAGACGGCACGGGAGGCGCCGCCACCGCCGCGGGGGCGATCAACAACGGGAGCAGGATGATCAGGCGTTTCATGGCGTACCTCGGGGTCAGAGAAGCATCGTGCCCTTGCGCGCGCCGCGGGTCTGCATGGCGACGGTGGAAGGTTGCAACCGCAACAACCCGAGTCGTTGCAGCAGCGCGTTGCGTTGTTGCCAAAGCGCCGCGCTGGCGGCGGGGTCATGCGTGGCGCTCAGCTGCAGGTCGATCAGGCCGATGCGATCCTGCAGCGCCACGGCGTCGGCGAGTGCGGCGTCGTCGAGCGGCGCGCCGTCGCGGGCGAGCGTGCGCACCCAATCCTGCAGGCGTTGCGAATGCGCGCGCAGCGCGGCCACGTCGGGTGCTGGCGCGGGATGCGGTGCGGCGCGTTGCGTCAGCGCATGGACAGACACCGGCGCGCGATGCAACTGCGGCAGCCACGCCGCGAGCACGACGCCGGCGGCCAGCGCGGCCGGCAGCGCGACCCGCAACCATGTGCGCCGGCGGCGTGCATGCGCGATGCGCGCGGCCAGCCGTTGCCAGCCGCCATCCGGCGGGTCGGCCGCCGGAAGCGCGCGCAGGGCGGCGGCCAGCGCGGCGTCTTCGTTCATGCGTTGCCGGTCGAGCCGATCGTGCATGGCGCATCCTCCATGTTCGATTGCAACTGCAACAACTCGCGCAGGCGGCGCGTGCCGCGCGCGAGCTGCGATTTGGAAAAACTCACCGAGCGGCCGAATTGTCCGGCGATCTCGACATGGGTATAGCCTTCCACGTGGTACAGCCACAGCACCGCGCGCGCGGTGTCGGGCAACCGGTTCAGCGCGCGGTCCAGCGTGGCGGAATCGGCCATCGTCCACGGCGCGGCGGAATCGTCGTCCGCCAGCGAATCGGTGAACACCTCGAACAGCTGCATGCGCTCGCGGCGCAGCCGCATCAGCCATTCGTTGACCACCAGCTTGCGCAGCCACGCCCAGAACGGTGCGTCGCCGCGGTACTGCCCGGCGCGCTCGAAGGCCTTGAGCATCGCATCGTGCAGCACTTCCTGCGCGACGTCGGCGCGGCCGCTCAGGCGCAGCGCGAGATTCCACGCGGCGCGTTCGAACCTGCGATAGACGTGCTCGAACGCGGCGACGTCGCGCCGCTGCAGGCGTGCGAGCCATTCCGGTTCGATGTGCTGCGCGAAGGACGTAGTCGTTTCCACCCCTACAGGATGCGCCAATCGCGGGAAGGGTTGCAGCGGAATTCGCGCAGGCGTCCCCGCCGTTCCGGCGCAGCCGTCCGCCGCCGCGTCCGCCACTGTCCGCGGACACTTCCGGCGTCGAAGCGGAAGGCGGAAATCGCATTCCCATGCGGTTTCCAGCGCATCGCACCGCTGGCACCGCGATTGCAGAAAACACTGCGACCGCGACGTGCGGCCGTTCGCAAGATTTTCCGCAGGCGCCCAGACATGACGATCCGCGATACCTCCGCGCAGGACCGGCTGATCGAGAAGAAGCCCAACCGCAAACGCCAGTTGATCCTGCTCGGCGCCGGCGCGGTCGTGCTGGTGCTGCTCGCGTTGCTGGTGCCCACCGCGAAACGCATGTTGTCCACCGACACGTCGGTGAGCGCGTCGCGGCTTTCCTTCGCCACCGTCGAGCGCGGCCCGTTCGTGCGCGACATCGCCGCCGACGGGCGCGTGGTGGCGGCGATCAGTCCGACGCTGTATGCCGCCTCGCCGGGCGCGGTGGTGCTGAAGGTCAACGCCGGCGACGCGGTGAAGAAGGGCCAGGTGCTGGCGGTGATCGACAGCCCCGAACTCACCAACAAGCTGGCGCAGGAAGAATCCAACGCCGACGCGATGCAGGTCGACTACGAGCGCGCGCAGATCGACGCGCGCAAGCAGCGGCTGGAACTGCAGAAGGCGCGCGACAACGCGACCGTCGACCAGAAGACCGCGCAGACCGACCTGGAGCGCAACCAGAAGGCGTTCGCCAAGGGCGCGGTGGCGCAGATGGAAGTCGCGCACGCGCAGGACACGCTGGAAAAGGCGCAGATCGCGCTGCGCCACGCCAACGCCGACATGAATCTCGACAACGACAGCCTCGGCTTCGACGTCAAGGCCAAGAAATTGGCGTGGGATCGCCAGAAGCTGCTGGTGCAGGACCTGCAACGGCAGGTCGACGACCTCAACGTGAAGTCGCCCGTGAACGGCCAGGTGGGGCAGTTGTTCATCGCGCCCACCGCGACCGTCGCCAAGGACGCCAAGCTGCTGAGCGTGATCGACCTTTCCGCGCTGGAAGTGGAAGTGACGGTGCCGGAAAGCTTCGCGCGCGACCTCGCGGTCGGCATGGGCGCGGACATCAGCGGCAACGGCGGCGACTGGAAAGGCGCGGTCAGCGCGATCTCGCCGGAAGTGGTGGACGGCCAGGTCACCGCGCGCGTGCGCTTCGAAGGCAGGAAACCGGAGCAGTTGCGCCAGAACCAGCGCCTGTCGGTGCGGATCGTGCTCGACCAGCGCCAGAACGTGCTGACCGTGGCGCGCGGTTCCTTCATCGACGAATCCGGCGGCAACTACGCCTATGTCGTGCGCGACGGCATCGCTGTCAAGACGCCGATCCGCGCGGGCGCCAGCAGCATCGACAAGGTCGAGATCCTGCAGGGCCTGAAGGAAGGCGACAAGATCGTGATCTCCGGCACCGACGCGTTCAACGGCGCGCAGCGCGTGGCAATCAGTGATTGATGCCGAAAACCGAAAATCGAAAATCGAAAATGGAGAGTCGAAAAGCAAGAGCACGACCTGCTTTTCCACTTGCGACTTTCCACTTTCCAGACACAACCGAATGTCACGCAACCCAAATCGCGGCAACCGCATCCAAAACCCAAACGTCGAGGACTCCACCATGCTCAAGATGACCCACCTGTCGAAGGTTTACCGCACCGAAGTGGTGGAGACCTACGCGCTGCGCGACTTCAACATCGACGTGAAGGAAGGCGAGTTCGTCGCGGTGATGGGGCCGTCGGGTTCGGGCAAGACCACCTTCCTGACCATTGCCGGCCTGCTGGAGAGTTTCAGCGGCGGCGAATACCGGCTGGACAACGTGGACGTCAGCGGTTTGAACGACAACGCGCGTTCGAAGATCCGCAACGAGAAGATCGGCTTCGTGTTCCAGAGCTTCAACCTGATCCCCGACCTCAACGTGCACGACAACGTCGAAGTGCCGCTGCGCTACCGCGGCATGAAGTCCTCCGAACGCGAGCAGCGGATCATGCAATCGCTCGAGCGCGTCGGCCTTGCTTCGCGCGCCAGGCACTATCCGGCCGAGCTTTCCGGCGGCCAGCAACAACGCGTGGCGATCGCACGCGCGCTGGCGGGTACGCCGCGGCTGCTGCTCGCCGACGAACCCACCGGCAACCTCGACACGCAGATGGCGCGCGGCGTGATGGAACTGCTGGAGGACATCCATCGCGAAGGCGCGACCATCGTGATGGTGACGCACGATCCGGAACTGGCCACGCGCGCGCAGCGCAGCGTGCACATCATCGACGGCCAGGCCGTGGACATCGCCGAGGACCCGCGTTTCCACGCGCGCACCGCGGCGGCGGGAGACCGCATCTGATTCGCTTCGTTGCACCCGCAGGGGACCGAAGTCCCAGAGAGGAGAGCACCATGAACGACATCCAAGACAGCAACACCGGCAAGCTGCTGACCATCGCAGCCGCCTTCCTGATCGCCTGCGGCAGCATCGCGGCGCTGGGCGCCTGGGCCAACGCCTCGGGGCGCGCGGTGCCGGACGCTTCGGTCGACGGCGTCATCGTCACCCTGCCGGAGATCACCGTGCGGCCGACGCCCGAGCAGTTGCGCGAGTTGCACCGCACCGACAGGAACGCCACCGCCTCGACCGGCGGTGGCGGCGGCGGCATGTTCGACATGCCGTATTACTCGTTCGCCGTGCAGCCGGCGCGCAACTGATCGCCGCCGGTGGCGATCCGGCCGCAGGTGTCCACGCGATCCCCGACAACGACACGCAGGAGTGAACGGCATGTTCCGCTACTACCTCGACCTGGCCACGCGCAGCCTGCGGCGCAGCCCGGGGCTGACGGCGCTGATGATCCTCACCATCGCCTTCGGCGTGGCCGCGTCGATGACGACCTGGTCGGTGTTCCGCGCGGTGTCGGGCGATCCGATCCCGTGGAAGTCGTCGAAGCTGTTCGTGCCGCAGATCGACCCGTGGGGGCCGACCGCCCGCGGCACGGATCCCACCGATTCGCATTACGGCGATCCACCGGATGCGCTGACTTACAACGATGCCGTGGCGCTGATGCGCGACCATCGCGCCTCGTTGCAATCGGCGATGTACATGATTTCGCCATCGGTGGTGCCGTCCGACCCCGGCAAGCACCCAATCAATGCCAACGGGCACGCGGTATTCAGTGAGTTCTTCCCGATGGTGGATGCGCCATTCGAATACGGCAGCGGCTGGAGCGTAGCCGACGATGAGCATCGCGCGCAGGTGGTCGTGATCAGCAACAAGCTCAATCGCAAGGTATTCGGTGGCGGCAACAGCATCGGCAAAGCCATGAACATAGAAGGCCGCGATTACCGCGTAGTGGGCGTGCTGAAGCAATGGAATCCGCAGCCGATGTTCTACGACGTGGCCAACACCGGTGGCTTTTTCATCAATGGGGACGACCTGCTGTTGCCGTTCAATACCGCGATCGCGGCCAACATGTCCAACAACGGCAACACCAATTGCAACGTGACGCCCAAGGAGCCCGGGTTCGTCGGCCTGCAACATTCCAGCTGCATCTGGCCCGTCTACATGGTTCAGCTCGACAGTGCCGCTGCGGCGCAGCGCTACAAGGAATATTTGCAAGGTTTCGCACGGCAGCACCACCCCCAGTGGGCGCCCAACACTCGTCTGCGCGGCTTGAGGGAATGGCTGGATTACGAACACGTCGTGCCGAGCGATACCCGTGTTTCGCTGCTGGTCGCGCTTGGCCTGCTGCTGGTGTGCCTGGTGAATACCGCGGGCCTGTTGCTGGCGAAGTTCCTGCGCCGCAGCGGCGAAATCGGCGTGCGCCGTGCGCTCGGTGCGCCTCGCGCAGCGATCTACGCGCAGTTCCTCACCGAAGCCGGCGTAATCGGCCTGGCCGGTGGCGTGCTCGGCCTGTTCTTGACCTGGTTGGGCGTGGCAGGCATCGGCCTGGTGATGCCGCGGGATATCGCTTCGCTGGCTCGGGTCGACGTGTCGTTGCTGTTCGCGACCCTGTTTGTCGCGGTGATCGCCAGCGTGCTGGCCGCGTTGTATCCAACCTTCCGCGCCTCACGGGTGCAGCCGGCATGGCAGTTGAAATCGAATTGAAGAACGTTCGCATGACCGTAGAAGCACGACAGCCCCCTCACCCCGGCCCTCTCCCCACGGGGGAGAGGGAGACAAGCGCGCAGCGCCTGGCGGGTGAGGGGGGACTTTCATCATGGAGCCGCAAGGACTTATTGCCATGAAACTCCATCCCATCCTCGCTGCGCTGCGCCGCCACAAGGCCGGCGTGGTGCTGATCGGCTTGCAGATCGCGTTGACGCTGGCGATCGTGTGCAACGCCATCTTCATCATCGGCCAGCGCATCCAGCGCATCCAGCGCCCGACCGGCATGGACGAGAACAACCTTTTCATGATCAGCCAGCTCTGGGTCGGCGCGCCCACCGGCGATGACCAGGGCTCGACCGACAAGCTGGATGCCATGCAGCGGACCGACGTGCAGATCTTGCGCAACCTGCCGGACGTGCAGTCGGCGATCGCGATCAATTCTCTGCCATTGATCAATTCGAGCTGGACCACCGGCATCGGCATGAAGCCGGCGCAGGAGCGCGAGACTGCGCATGCGGCGCTGTATTTCGGCGATGAACAGATGATCCCGGCGCTCGGCCTGAAATTGATCGCAGGCCGCAACTTCAATGTCGGAGAGATACAGCACATGGGCGCGCGCGGTCACAACCGGCCGCCGATCGTGATCGTGACCAGGACGCTGGCGGACAAGCTGTTTCCGAAGGGCGATGCGCTCGGCAAGACCATTTACGTGGACCGCGACACACCCAGCACCATCATCGGCGTGGTCGCGCGCATGCAGGTGCCATCCGTGGATTCCTGGGCCAGGGATTTCACCTACAGCTCGGTGCTGATACCGACTCGGCTGGATGCCAACTTTTCGCGCTACGTGGTGCGCGCCAAGACTGGTCGGCTGGATGCGGCGATGAAAGAGTCACGCGCGGCGTTGTTCGCGGCCAATCCGATGCGGGTGATCGATGACGAAGACGGCGTCAAATCGTTTTCCGACATACGCGCGAACGCCTACAAGGCCGACCGCGGCATGGCGATATTGATGGGCGTGATCTGCGTGATCCTGCTGGCCGTCACCGGCGCGGGCATTGTCGGCCTCACCAGTTTCTGGGTGGGCCAGCGGCACAAGCAGATCGGCGTGCGCCGCGCGCTCGGCGCGCGCAAGGTGGACATCCTGCGTTATTTCCAGACCGAGAACCTGCTGATCGCCGGCGGCGGCGCGATCGCCGGCATCCTGCTCGCGGTCGGCCTGAACCTGTGGCTGATGCAGCATTACGAGATGGATCGCATGCCGGTGTTGTACGTGCTGGCCGGCGTGGCCGTGGTGCTGGCGCTGGGACAGGCTTCGGTATTCGTGCCCGCGCGCCGCGCCGCCAACGTGCCGCCGGTGGTGGCGACGCGGACGGTGTGAAATGTTCGCCTATTACCTCAACCTCGCGATCCGCAGCTTCAAGCGCAACAAGGCGCTGACCCTCCTGATGATCGTGGCGATCGGTTTCGGCGTCGCCGCGTCGATGATCACGTACTCGGTGTTCCGCGCGGTGTCGGGCAATCCGATCCCGGACAAGTCCGCGCAACTGTTCACGCCGCAGATCGACGGTTGGGGGCCGCAGCAGAACCTGCAGGGCGAACCGGCGGAAGCGCTGAATTACCTCGACGCGATGGCACTGATGCGTGCGCACAAGGCCAAACGCCAGACGTTCTTGTATCAGGTGCAGCTCTCGGTGATGCCGAACGGACAGCGCGACCTGCCCCTGAGCGCGAACGGCTACGCCGTCACCAGCGACTTCTTCGCGATGTTCGAGGCGCCGTTCCGCTACGGCAGCGGCTGGAGCGCACGCGAGGATGCGGCGCGCGCCAGCGAAGTCGTCATCAGCCGCGGGCTCAATCAGAAACTGTTCGGCGGCGCCGACAGCGTGGGCCGCACGCTGGACCTTGGCGGCCATGACTATCGCGTGGCGGGCGTGCTCGATCCATGGAACCCGCGCCCGCGCTTCTACGACCTGTTCAGCACCAGCGGCTTTGCCGACGAGCCGGACATCTATGTGGTGTTCTCGCGCGCGATGGACCTGCACATGTACCCGAGCGGCCGCAACAGTTGCCGCGGCCAGCTCACATTCACCACCTGGGAGCAGTACACGCAAAGCAATTGCGTGTGGATCACGCCGTGGGTGGAACTGGATGGCCCCGCCGAAGCCGCGGACTATGCCGGTTTCCTGACCCACTACGCCGCCGACCAGCAACGTGCCGGACGTTTCGACTGGGCGCCCAACGTGCGCCTGCGCGACGTGGTGCAGTGGCTCGACTACGAACACGTGGTGCCGCCGGAGAGCCGCATTTCGCTGGCCGTGGCGTTGGGTTTCTTCCTGATCTGCCTGGTCAACACCATCGGTCTGCTGCTGGCGAAGTTTCTGCGTCGCGCCGGCGAAATCGGCGTGCGCCGCGCGCTGGGCGCGTCGCGGCGCGAGATCTACACCCAGTTCTTCATCGAGGCCGGCACGATCGGCGCGGCCGGCGGCCTGCTCGGATTGCTGCTGACCGCGGCGGGCGTGTCGGGCGTGGGGATCCTGTTCCAGCCGCAAATCGCGAAGTTGGCGCGGCTCGATGCCTCGCTGGTGGGCCTGACGCTGGTCGTGGCCGTTGCCGCCACCGTGCTGGCGGCGTTCTATCCGGTGTGGCGGGCGGCGCGCGTGCAACCGGCGTGGCAGTTGAAGTCGAGTTGAGGATAAGACGATGAACCTGCACATTCGCCCGATCCTCGCCGCATTGCGCCGGCACAAGGCCGGCACCGTGTTGATCACGTTGCAGATCGCGCTGACGATCGCGATCGTGTGCAACGCGCTGTTCATCATCCACGCGCGCCTGGCCAACCTGTCCGTGGCCAGCGGCGTGGACGAGGCCAACGTGTTCGTCATCCGCAACCAGTGGGCGGACCTCGATCGCACCACCCCGCAGATCGATGCGCAGGTGCAAGCCGACCTGCTTGCACTGCGGCAATTGTCCGCCGTGCGCGACGCCACGCCCGCCAGTGGTTATCCGCTGGAGGGAGGCGGCTGGGACAACTTCATCATGCTGACGGCAGAGCAGGTGCAGCCGACCACCGATGCGGCGGTGTATCACGGCGATGAGCACTTCCTCGACACGCTGGGCCTGAAACTCATCGCCGGGCGCAATTTCCGCCCCGACGAGGTGATGGTGATGGGCGCCCAGCAGGCCGTCACGCCGCCGACGGTGATCGTCAGCAAGGCGTTGGCCGACCGGCTGTTCCCCGACGGCAACGCACTGGGCAGGAGTTTCTACGCGATGGCCGCGACGCCCAGCACCATCGTCGGCATCGTCGATACGCTGCAGCGGCAGGGCGTGGATCAATGGAGCAATTCCCATGCGGGACAATCGTTGGTCTGGCCGGTGCGCTCGGATGATGCGCGCGGCGTCTACTACATCGTGCGCGCCAAGCCCGGCCAGCTTGCCGACGCGATGCGCGAGGCGCCCAGGGCGCTGTACGCGCAGAGCCGCCTTCGCATCATCGACCCCGTGGACGGCATCCAGGATTACGCCACCCTTCGCCACAAGGTGTACGACAGCGACCGCGGCATGGCGATATTGATGGGCATCATCTGTGTGGTGCTGCTGGTGATCACCGGCGCGGGCATCATCGGGCTTACCAGCTTCTGGGTCGGGCAGCGGCGCAAGCAGATCGGCATTCGCCGCGCACTCGGCGCGACCCGTCGCGACATCCTGCATTACTTCCAGACCGAGAATCTCCTGATCGCCGGCGCAGGCGTGGTGCTGGGCGCGATCCTCGCGGTTGGGTTGAACCTATGGATGATGACGCAACTCGCAATGGGCCGGATGCCGCTGCTTTACGTGCTGGCCGGGATCGTGGTCCTCGTCGTTCTCGGGCAAGGCGCGGTGTTGGCGCCGGCCTTGCGCGCCTCGCGGGTGTCACCGGTGGTGGCGACAAGGACGGTGTGATCGAGACGGAAGCAGGCAAACGGAAGTCGGGAGTCGGGAGTCGGGAATCGGGAATCGGGAGTCGGGAGTCGGGAGTCGGGAGTCGGGAGTCGGAAATCGGAAATCGGAAGTCGGAAATCGGAAATCGGAAATCGGAAGTCGGAAGTCGGAAGTCGGAAGTCGGAAGTCGGAAGTCGGAAGTCGGAAGTCGGAAGTCGGAAGTCGGAA
>JAFEEJ010000205.1 GCA_018241145.1 Pseudomonadota bacterium
AATGGCACTACCCGGCGCTGGACCGGGCGCTCGCCGCCAGCGACAGGCTGTACGTCGAGCTGGTGGACGACGACCAGGCCACCATGCAGCCGCTGGTGGCGCAATACGGTTTCGATCCGGCGCATCCGCTTTCCGGCGAACTCGGCGCGGCCGACGACCGGCGCATGCAGGCCGCCGCACGGACCGCCGGCATGCCCGCGCAGGCACTCGAACCGATGCGACCCTGGCTGGCAGCGGTCACGCTCACCGTGGCGCCGATCGTCAAGGCCGGGTTCGATCCGGAATCCGGGGCCGACAAGCAATTGCGCAAGCAATTCGCCACGCAGGGCAAACCGGTGGCGGGACTGGAAACGGCGGCAGAGCAGATTCGTTTCTTCGCCGACCTGCCGGAGGCCACGCAGACGGCGATGTTGCGCAGCACGCTGGACGATTACTCGAAAGCGGCGACGGAAATCGGCGAACTGGTTAGGGATTGGGAAAGGGGCGACGTCGACGGCATCGCCCGCGTGGAAAGCTCGGACATGCGCGAACGGTATCCGGCGCTTTACCAGGTGCTGCTGGTCGACCGCAACCAACGCTGGGCGCAACAAATCGCGCGGATGCTCGACGGCCACGGCACCGTCACCATCGCCGTCGGCGCCGCGCATCTTGCCGGACCGGACGATGTGCAGGCGCAACTGGAAAAACTCGGCATTGCCGTGACGAGAGTGCATTGAATATTCTTGCGTAAGAGTCACTGGATTCCCGCTCGCGCGGCATGGCGAAAAAATGACCGTCCTCCAAACCAACTTCGAACAAATCCCGCTGCGCGAGTACGCCGAGCGCGCCTACCTCGACTACTCGATGTACGTGGTGCTGGACCGCGCCCTGCCCTTCATCGGCGACGGCCTGAAACCGGTGCAGCGCCGCATCGTCTACGCAATGAGCGAACTCGGCCTCGCGGCCACCGCGAAGCCGAAGAAGTCCGCGCGCACGGTCGGCGACGTGATCGGCAAGTTCCATCCGCACGGCGACAGTTCGGTGTACGAGGCGATGGTGCTGATGGCGCAGCCGTTCTCGTACCGCTATCCGCTGATCGACGGCCAGGGCAACTTCGGTTCCTCCGACGATCCCAAATCGTTCGCGGCGATGCGCTACACCGAATCGCGCCTGACGCCGATCGCGGAATTGCTGCTCGGCGAATTGCCGATGGGCACCGTCGACTGGGCGCCGAACTTCGACGGCACCTTGAAGGAACCGTCGTGGCTGCCGGCGCGCATGCCGCACGTGCTGCTGAACGGTTCCACCGGCATCGCGGTCGGCATGGCCACCGATATCCCGCCGCACAACCTGCGCGAGGTCGCCTCCGCGTGCATCCACCTGCTCGACGAGCCTTCCGCGAGCATCGCGGACCTGTGCGAGCACATCAAGGGTCCGGATTTCCCGACCGCGGCGGAAATCATCACGCCGCGCAATGAACTCAGCGCCATGTACGCGACCGGCAACGGTTCGGTGCGCTGCCGCGCGGTGTACTCCGAAGAGCGCGGCAACATCGTGCTGACCGCGCTGCCGCACCAGGTCTCGCCCGCCAAGATCATCGAGCAGATCGCCGCGCAGATGCGTGCCAAGAAACTGCCGATGCTGGAGGACCTGCGCGACGAATCCGACCACGAGAACCCGGTGCGGCTGGTGCTGATCCCGCGCAGCAATCGCGTGGATACCGACGCGATGATGCAGCACCTGTTCGCGACCACCGATCTCGAAAAGAGCTTCCGCGTCAACCTCAACATGATCGGGCTGGACGGCCGCCCGCAGGTCAAGACGCTCAAGCAGATCCTCGAGGAATGGCTGCGCTTCCGCAGTGAGACGGTGACGAAACGCCTGCAGCATCGCCTCGAAAAAGTCGAACGCCGGCTGCACCTGCTGGAAGGCCTGCGCATCGCGTTCCTCAATCTCGACGAAGTCATCCGCATCGCCCGCCACGAGGACGAACCGAAACCCGCATTGATCAAGCGCTTCAAATTGTCCGAAGAACAAGCCGACTACATCCTCGAAACAAAACTGCGGCAACTCGCGCGGCTGGAGGAAATGAAACTCGACGCCGAGCGCGACGCGCTGGAAGAGGAACGCGCGAAGATCGGGGTGACGCTGAATTCGAAGGCACGCCTGAAGACCCTGATCAAGCAGGAACTGAAGGCCGACGCCGAGAAATACGGTGATGCGCGGCGCTCGCCGCTGGTCGAACGCGCCGCCGCGCAGGCGCTGGATGAAAGCGAGTTGGTGGTTTCCGAGCCGGTGACCGTCGTGCTCAGCGAAAAAGGCTGGGCGCGCGCGGCCAAGGGCCACGACGTCGATGCCGCGGAGCTTTCCTACCGCGAAGGCGACAAATTCCTCGCCAGCGTGCGTGGCAAGAGTTCGCAACAGGCTGTCTTCATCGATTCGAGCGGGCGCAGTTATTCCACGCCCGCGCACACCCTGCCCTCGGCGCGCGGCAATGGCGAGCCGCTGACCGGCCGCTTCACGCCATCGGCCGGCGCGCGCTTCGACGCCGTCGCGATCGGCGACAACGCCACGCAGTTGATCCTCGCGACCGATGCCGGTTACGGATTCCTCACGCGCTTCGAGGGTCTGCTGGCGAACAAGAAAGCCGGCAAGCAGGTCATCAGCATGGACGACGATGCGCGGGTGCTGGCGCCCGCGTACGTCAACGATCCGGCGCGCGACCGCATCGTCGCGGTGACGACCGAAGGGCACCTGCTGATGTTCTCGGTCGCGGACCTGCCGGAACTGGAACGCGGCCGCGGCAACAAGCTGATCGAGATCCCGAAAGCCAAACTGCAATCGGGCGAGGAGCGCCTCGCGGGCGTCGCAGTGGTCGCCGAAGGCTCGGGCGAAGTGACACTGTACGCCGGCCAGCGCAAGCTGATCCTGAAATGGGCCGACCTC
>JAFEEJ010000206.1 GCA_018241145.1 Pseudomonadota bacterium
AGGAACCCCTGGCCGTATTTGCAGCCCATCCGCATCAGCATCTCCAGTTGTTCTCGGGTTTCGATCCCTTCCGCGATCACCAGCATGGACAATGTCTCCGCCAGGGCGAGGATGGCGCGGACCACCGGTTCGCTGCCGCCATTGGGGGTTTCGATCATGCTGTTGACGAAGGACTTGTCGATCTTCAGCGCCTTCAGCGGATACTGGTGCAGGTAACTCAGGGAAGAATATCCGGTGCCGAAATCGTCCAGCACGATGCCCGCGCCCGCGTCGCGCAGCGTCTGCAGGATGCGCTGCACGTCCGAGGAATTGTCGAGCAGCGCGCGCTCGGTCACCTCGATGCGGATGATGCCCGGCGGCACGTCGTGCTTGCCCATCAGCGTGAGCAGGTCGCGGTCGAGTTCGGGATTGCGGAAATGCCGTCCGGACAGGTTGATGCAGATGAAGCGCGCGTCCCTGGTGAGCTCCACCGCATCCCGGAAGACCTGTTCGAACACCTGCCAGTCGAGTGCCTCGGAAATGCCGCTTTCTTCCGCGACGACGAGGAAATCGCCCGGCGTGAGCAGACCGCGTTCGGGGTGATGCCAGCGCATCAAGGCCTCGTATCCCACCGTCTTGTTGTCGGCCAGGCGCACGATCGGCTGGTAATACGGCTCGAACTCGCCGCGGGTAAGCGCGCGGCGCAGGTCGTTCTCCACTTCCAGCAGGCTCAGCGCTTCCTCGCGCAAGCGGTCGTCGAACAGCGCCCAGCAATGGCGCCCCTCGGCCTTGGCGCGGTACATCGCGGAATCGGCATCGCGCAGCAGTTCTTCCGGGCGCCGGTAGTGCGGGGCGGCGATCGCGATGCCGATCGACGTGGAAGTGAACAGTTCCTTGGTGCCGAGCCGGAACGGCGCATTCAATTCGTCGATGATGCGCTGTGCGATATGACACGCGGACTCGTCGGTGCCGATGTCTTCCAGCAGCACGCCGAATTCGTCACCGCCGAGCCTGGCCACCACGTCCTGCGATTTCAGGCAGGCCCGCACGCGGCCGCCGGCCTGGAACAACAGGTCGTCGCCGATCAGGTGGCCGACCGAATCATTGATGACCTTGAAGCGGTCGAGATCCAGGAACAGCACCGCGAACAGTCGGGAAGGATCGGCCCGGTAGCGTTCCAGCGCCTGCTCCAGGCGCTGCGTAAGCAGGCTGCGGTTCGGCAGGCCGGTGAGCGAGTCGTGCAGGGTTTCGTATTTGAGCCGCGCCTCGACGCGCTCGCGCTCGGCGATCTGTTCCCGCAGGTCGCGATTGGCCAGTGCCAGCGCGCGGGTGCGCTCGCCGACGCGGCGTTCGAGGCCGGTATAGGCCTGTTTCAGCGATTCCGCTCCGCGCACGCGTTCCAGCGCGTTGGCGATGTGGTAGGAAACGAAGGTCAGCAGTTCCTGGTCGCGCAGGGTATAGCGGTGCTCCGGCGTGTAGCTTTGCACCACCAGTGCGCCGACCGTGCGTTCGGCGCACACCAGCGGCACGCCCAGCCAGCACACCGAATCGTGGCCGCTCTGCACCACTTCGCCGAGTTCGCGCATGTGCGTGATGTCGTCGGCGTTGGCGAGCAGCGCCGCGCCGTTGTTCAGGACGTACTCGGTCATGCCCTTGCCCAGCTTGCGCGGAAGCCGGGATGGGTCGCGCTCGTCCACGGAGTAGGGGAAACGCAGTTCGTCGCCGCTTTCCGACAGCAACGCGATGTAGAAATTGCGCGCGTACAGCAGGCCGCCCACCACGCGGTGCACCGCGGCATAGAATTCGTCGATGCTTTCGGTGGTGTTGGCCAGTTCCGCGATGCGGAACAGCGCCGCCTGCAGGCGCTCGCCGCGCTGGCGTTCCAGTACCTGTTTCTGCAGCACGCGATTTGCTTCGCGCAGCGCTTCGGTGCGCTGTTCCACGCGCTGCTCCAGTTCGGCATGCGCGAAGCGGCGCTCCAGCGCGGTCTGGATGTGTTGCGCCACGTAGATCAGCAACGCCTTGTCGCGCTCGTCGTAGCGCGCGCTCTCCGTATAGCTCTGCACGACCACCCCGCCGACCACCTGCTGGTCGCGCATCAACGGCACGCCCAGCCAGCAGACGCAGTCGGGACCGGTACCGAGATAAGGGCCCGCGACCTTGGCCGCGATTTCATCCATCGAACCCATCAGGGGTTCGCCCTTCCTGATCAGATACCAGGTGGGGCCGTACTGGATCTCGTCCATGGGCTGATCGAGGCTGGGATCCGGCGGGTCGGGATCCGCCACGTCGGCGAAATAGGCGAAGCGGATGGTGTCCCGCTGCGCGTTGTACAGCACGATGTAGAGGTTCTCCGCATACATCAGGCTGCCGACGATGTCGTGCAGCGCGCGCAGGGTGTCGCTGACGTCCTGGTTGGCGCTGGCCTGGTCGGCGATGGCATACAAGGCCCGCTGCAGGCGTTCGGCCTGTTCCAGCCTCGCAACGGAGGCCGTGAGTTCTTCGTGTTGCGAAAGTTCTTCCAGGCGCAATCCGACCAGCCGCGCCGCGCTTTGCAGCAGGTGATGATCTTCGAGGGCCGGCGCGGGGCGCGTCTCCAGCATCCTGCCGCCGTGCAACGGCAGCCGCACGGCGGCGTCTGCGCGCGTGTCGACCTGCGAGTCGTCGCTATCGACAATCCGCGTCTGCAAAGTCGGAAACAGCCGTCCGATCAGTTCATCGGCGGTGCGTTCGACCGTCGGGATGTCCCGGGCCGCCCACAAGCGCAGGCACAACTCCAGCAAAGCCGGGGTCGACGCACCGGCCAGGGGTTGGGGAAAAGCGGTCAGCGGGTGAACGCGGCTCACGTCTGGCAGTCTAAGTGATTGAAGGTCTGGGCCGTCGATTCGAGGTCATTTGCACAAATCGTGCCCTTCGGGAGGGTATTGGGGGCGTTGGAGAAGGGTGGGAAAATTGTTAGCAAAATGTAAGGAAACCGGGGTATACTTGCTCCCAATCGGGGCTTCCAGCGCGCCACATCTGGTCATGCGACTTTCCCACACCCTTTTGCCGGCATTGATGGCAATTGCTTTCCCGCTGTTCGCCAGCGGGCAGAGCCTGCCGTCTGCTGCACCCGATGCGGGCAAGGGGACGCCGATGGCCGACAAGGGAAGCGCCACCGCAACGCCGCTAGGACAAAATGGTGGGCACTCCCTCAGCCTGGTGACGGGGGGGCAGGGTGCTTCGGCGCCTGCTCCGGCCTCGGGTGCGGTGGTGCTGGAACCGCGCACTGTCAAGGCAAATACGGCGTTGCAGCTCGACGTGGCGCCCGGCGTCTATGCGCGGGCGGGCGTTTCGCAGCGCGAATGGCTCGGCGCGTCTTCGTGTCAACCGGCGCAGCCCGACGCCTCGAACGCGGTCTGCCTTACCGGCCAGCCCCTGACCTCTGCCGCTGCAGGGGAAGTGGGGGCGGGCTACGCCAACAACTCGTTCCGGCTCGATCTTTCGCTGGGGCAGTCGCGCACGGACAGCGGGGCGTCTTCCGGACTGCGCGAGGCGGCGGGTTTGCCGCGCGTCCTGCCTTCCAGCGGCGGCGCTTCCGTTGCCGAGCCCTTGCTGTTTCCCGACAGCACCAGCACCAATATCAACGCGCGCAGCCAGGTGCGGGTCTTGCCGGGCACCAAGCTGGATCTCGGTGCCAGTCAGGGCCGCGTGCATTTCCTGCCGGGCTCCGGCGCCGCCATCGCGGATGACCTGAACCAGACGACGCTGAGCCTCGGCGTCGAACACGGGCGCGTCAGTGGGACCATCGTGGGCCGCATGCTGGAACCCGCCTTGCCGGGGATGTCCAACGATGGGGCGCAACGCTGGGCCGGCATCGACCTTGGCGTCAGCGTGCGCCTGCCGTGGCAGGGGGAACTCAGCTTCGGCGCCCAGAACGTCTGGTCCTCCGGCAAACAGCCGCTGCTCAATCCGCAGGACGTCGCCCCGGAGCAGACGCGCGTACCCTACGTGCAGTATCACCAGGACCTGTAGTCCACGCGTCCTGCCGGTGAAGCACCCGAACACCGGGCGGTGCCAGTGAAGCCTTCTGCCCCGACCGCTGCCGACTTACAGCCCGCGCTGACGCTGCTGCGTCAGGGACGCCACGTCGAAGCGCGCACGCTGCTGCACAAGCTGTCACTGGCACAACCGCAACGCGTGGACATCCGCTGGATCCTCGCCGGTTCGCATTTCCAGAGCGGGGAATCGACGCGCGCGTTGCAGGAACTGCAGGCCCTCGTCCGGATCGATCCCGCGCATGCCGGCGCCTATTCGCTGTCAGGACGGATTTACCTGTCGATGAATCATTTCGAGGCTGCCGAACCGATGTTCCGGCGTGCCTTGCAATTGCATCCCGACCCCGAGGCGGCCGCGGGATTGGCGCGCGCGTTGTTGATGCAATCGCGGCCTGTCGATGCGGTCGAGGCCATCGTGGCGTTCCGGCAGCGCGGCCAAGCGACGCCCGAGCTCCTGCTGTTGCTGGGCCATGGCCTCATGACACTCGGGCGATCCGACGATGCCGTGCACGCATTCAGGGAATGGGTGCAACTGTCGCCCGGAGACGGTGAGGCCAAGGTGCGGCTTGCGGCCGCGTTGAGCGACAGCGGACGGCATGCCGAGGCGGAGACGCATGCCCGCAATGGCATCGCGCAGGGAGTGCGATCTCCCGAAGCGCACTTCGTGCTCGGACGCGCGCTCATGGGGCAGAGCAAGCTGGAGCAGGCGGAGCCGGAACTTCGCCGCGTTGTCAGTGACAAGCCCGATCACATCACGGCGCAAGCCAACCTGAGCGAACTGCTGTGGATGCGCACGGGTGATGCCACGAACGCAAGCCGGGAAATCGATGTGGCCTTGCGGCTGCATCCGCAGTTCTCGCCATTGCGGATCGCGAAAGCCAATCTGCTGGTCAGCGCCGGCGAGCACGAGCACGCCCTCCGCCAGGTGGAGGAAGGAATCGTTGCCGGCGCTGCGCCACGCGAATTGCTGAACTTGCATGTCGCGGCGGCCCGGATCGCCATCGAAACCGATGCCAAGCGTGCCGTCGAGCATGCCAAACGCGCATTGCAGATCGATCCGGAACATCGGCTCGCGCGGTCGGCTTATGGCGATGCGCTGCTGGCCGAAGGCGCAGCCACGCAGGCGATGGACGTCGCGCTCCAGTTGCTCGAAGGGGATCGGTACGACGGGCGCGCCATCGCGTTGCTGGCGAGCGCCGCGCGGATGGCCGGTGACGCGCGTTATCGAGGATTGTTCGACTACGGGAACCTGGTGCTGGCGCAATCCATCGATGTTCCGCCGGGCTGGGCAAACCTGACGGAATATCTTGCGGATCTCGCACAGGCGCTGCAGCGGTTGCATTCTTCCGACGTGCATCCCGTGGGGCAGTCGTTGCGGCAAGGCAGCCAGATCGAGCTGGATCTGGAGCGCGCGCCCGAACCTGCGATCCGCGCGTTCGCGACTGCGATGGATGGTCCGATCGGGCGATATCTTGCGCACATCGGTCGAGGCAGCGATCCCTTGCGCGCCCGCAATACCGGCCGGTACCGGGTCAAGGGCGCCTGGTCGGTACGGTTGAGGCCCCACGGGTTTCACGTCAACCACTATCACCCCG
>JAFEEJ010000207.1 GCA_018241145.1 Pseudomonadota bacterium
AAACGCGGCCCGAAGGCCGCGTTTTTTCGTTTCACTTGGGCGCATGCTTCCGCAAGCAGCCGTCCATGGCGCGCTCATCCGTTCGGCATCCTTGCCTCACCCTCAGCCGCCGTACGCGATGCCATTCAAGGCATCGCGTGAACACGCCGGCTTCGACCTGTCGTCACTTGCCGATCTTCACCAGCGTCACGTCGAAAAGCAGCGTGGCGTTGGGCGGCATCGGACCCCGCGGCTGCGAGCCGTACGCCAGATTCGGCGGGATCACGAATTTGTAGTGGCTGCCCGGCGACATCATCATCAGGCCTTCGCGGAAGCCCGGGAACACTTCGTTGAGGGAGATCGAAGCCGGGCCGCTGCCGTGTTTCGCGGAGGAATCGAATTCCTGGCCGTTGACGAACGTGCCGGTGTAATTGATCTGCACGGTATCCGTCGCGGTCGGACGCGCGCCACTGCCCTGCGCGATGACCTGGTATTGCAGGCCGTCCGCGGTGGTCTTCACGCCCGGCTGGGTCTTGTTCTTCGCGAGATAGGCGTCGCCTTCCTGCTTTTGCTGGGCGGCGATCTTGGCGATCATCTGGTCGCCACGCGCCTTCAATTGCTGGCCGAAGGCCTGCGCGACACTCTGGGCCTGGGCGTCGCTCATCGACGGCTTCTGGCCCTGCAGCGCGCGCGTCACGGCTTGGCCGACGAGTTGCGGATCGATCATGTCATGGGCCCAGGCCGGGAACTGGCCGGCCAGCTCATAGCCCACGACTTCGCTCGCCTGGTTCTTGCTGACCGGCGTCGTGCTGGCAGCCTGCGACTGGGACTGGGTCTGTGTCTGGGCGGCGGTCGCGCCGACGACACCCATGGCGGCGATCAGCGCAGCCGCGGTGAGCGCGGGACGCAATGCTTGCTTCATCGGAGAATCCTCTGTTGGTTGACCGGCGCTGCCGGGTGGGTAGGCCACGCTTGGCCCAAGCCCTTCATTGTGGACGGCGCGCACCCGCTTGGCAACGCGCACCCTTGTGACCATACAGCTGCCGCTAGGTTTCATCGCGCGGTGCCGCGACCCGCAGGGATCACGGCAATGCCGGGCATGACTGAAGACAGGGGGCCTTCATGGGTGCTTGACAGGGTGATTTATGGTGTTATAGTTAACTACAACACTACTCAACACGGTCACCCAAGGAGACCGCCATGAACGCCAGCAAGACCCTGACCTTTGCCGCTTCCCTGTTGATCGCCAGCGCCGGTGTCGCCGGCATCCGTGCCTATGCGAACGCCTCGGCCGGGCGCGTGTTGCCGGCCGCGGTCGGCACCCAGACGCAAACCGTGCAGACCCTGCCCACCGTGGAAGTGCGTCCCACCCGCGCGGAACTGGAAGAAGCCTTCGGCCATTCCGCCGGCGGCTCCGGCAGCCTCGGTGCGGCGACACCGGGCGGCGGCGACTTCGACATGCCCTACTATTCGTTTGCCGCCAAGTCGGTGATCGGCAACTGAGCAACGCTCTTCGCCGTGGTCGCTTCCCCAGCCGCCGGCAAGGACTTCTTCATGACCATCACATGGAACGACAACGTCCCGATCTATCGCCAGCTGCGCGACCGCGTGGTGGCGATGATCCTGGACGGCGTGCTCAACGAGGGCGATCCGCTGCCTTCGGTGCGCCAGGTCGCCGCCGATTACCAGATCAATCCATTGACGGTTTCGAAGTCCTATCAGGAACTGGTCGACGAGCAACTGGTGGAAAAGCGGCGCGGCCTGGGCATGTTCGTCAACCAGGGCGCGCGCGACGTGCTGTTGAAGTCCGAGCGCGAGCGCTTCCTGCGTGAAGAATGGCCGCCGCTGTATGCGCGGATCAAACGCATGGATATCGATCTCGAAAAACTGATGGCACAAGCCGAAAAAAGGAAATCGTGATGAGCGCCGCCAGCGACAATGCCGTCTACGATGTCGACGCAAATGCTCCGGCCACGCCCGGCGCGGTGATCCACGCCGCCGGTCTGACCAAACGCTATGGCAATACCGCCGCGCTCGACCGGGCGGACTTCGAGGTCTCCGCCGGCCGCATCGTCGGCTTGATCGGCCCCAACGGCGCCGGCAAGACCACCGCGTTGAAAGCCATCCTGGGCCTGACCGACTTCGAGGGCGAGTTGTCGGTACTCGGACTGGATCCGCGCAAGCAGCGCCCGGCGTTGATGCGGCAGGTGTGCTTCATCGCCGACGTCGCCACGCTGCCGCGCTGGATCACCGTGAGCGAAGCGGTCGATTTCGTCGCCGGGGTGCACCCGCGCTTCGATCGCGCCAGGTGCCAGCGCTTCCTCGCGCGCACCAAATTGCAGCCGCGGCAAAAAGTGCGGCAGATGTCCAAGGGCATGATCGTGCAATTGCACCTGGCGATCGTGATGGCGATCGACGCGCGCCTGCTGGTGCTGGACGAGCCCACGCTCGGCCTGGACATCCTCTATCGCAAGCAGTTCTACCAGAGCCTGCTGGAGGATTACTTCGACGAGAACAAGACCATCCTCGTCACCACGCACCAGGTCGAGGAGATCGAACACATCCTCACCGACCTGATGTTCATCCGCGACGGCAAGGTCGTGCTTTCCACCGACATGGATGCGCTGGGCGAGCGCTTCGCCGAAGTGCTGGTGAATGCCGACCGCGCGGAAGCCGCGCGCGCGCTGAAACCGCTGGACGAGCGGCAGGTGTTCGGCAAGGGCATCTTCCTGTTCGACGGCGTGCCGCGCGCGCAACTCGAACAACTCGGTGAAGTGCGGCGGCCTTCGGTCGCGGACCTGTTCGTCGCCACCATGAAAGGGACCTACGCATGACAACCCTTCGAACCTCGAGCGCGCTGTCGAACTTCGGCTGGCTGGTGAAGCGCGAGTGGTGGGAATCGCGGCGCGGCTTCCTGTGGGCGCAGTTCTGGGTGGCTGCGGCGATCCTCATCTTCACCGTGCTCGGCATCATCGCCGGGGAAGTGATGAAGGCGCGCGTCGGCGATTCGGTCGACGTGAACATGGGCGTCAACCTCACGCAGATCCTGCGCGAGGCGACCACCCACGACACCGTGCAACTGGTGAAGGCGCTGGACGCCACCATGCTGCTGTTCGCCTTCATCGGCGCGACGGTGCTGTTCTTCGTGGTGTTCTTCTACCTGCTGGGCGCGCTGTACGACGACCGCAAGGACCGCAGCGTGCTGTTCTGGAAATCGCTGCCGCTGTCGGATACGGGCACCGTGTTGTCGAAGGTGGCCGCGGGCATCGTCATCGCGCCATTGATCGCGGTCGGCATCACCCTCGCCGGGTACCTCGCGGCACAGGTCGTCATCAGCCTGTGGCTGCTGATCCATGCGGTGAACCCCTTGCCGCTGTGGACGCAGGCCGAACCGTACGGCTTGTGGCTGCGGCTGCTGGCGATGGTGCCGATCAGCGCGCTGTGGGCGCTGCCGACCGTGGGCTGGCTGCTGGTCTGGTCCGCCGCGGTGCGCAGCAAACCGTTCCTGTGGGCGGTCCTCGTGCCGATCATCGCGGGCGTGCTGAACTTCTGGATCGGCCTGCTCGGCGTGCCGCACATCCGCGCGGAATTCTACTGGGGCAACATCGCAGGACGCCTGCTGCTCAGCCTCATCCCCGGCAGCTGGATCGAACCCAATTCGCAGGGCTTCCATTTTCGCGGCGCGTCGGATCTCGCCATCATCGACTGGCCCGCGATGGGCCATGCGTTGATGATGCCGCAGATGTGGATCGGCGTAATCGTCGGCGCGGTGCTGATCGCCGCGGCGATCTGGTTCCGCCGCTGGCGCGATGAAACCTGATCTTCCGGGAAGCAAAAACGATGAAAGTGAAATTCCTGTGCCTCCCGCTGTTGCTGATACCCGCGCTGGGCGGCTGCACCAGCACGTCGAGCGGCGGTCAGACGACCAGTTCGGATGTTTTCGAGACCCACATCAATGGCCACATGCATCTCGATTTCGACAACGGCGCACTGGTCGTCGCCGCGGGCGGCAAACCCGACGCACGCGTCAGCGCCAACGGCGACCTTCGCATCGGCGACAAGGCCGTTGCGGTGACGCCCGCGCAGCGCGAGCTGTTGCAGCGCTACTACGGCGAGGCGGCGAGCGTGCGCGACGACGGCTTCGCCATCGGCAAGGCCGGCGCGGCGCTGGGCATCAACGCGGCCAGCGATGCGCTGGAATCCCTGTTTTCGGACGGTTCCAAAAAGAAGAGCGACCCCGACATGGAGGCGAACAACAAGAAGGTCGAAGCCGCCGCGCAGCGGTTGTGCGGCGACATGACGAAGATCAAATCCACGCAGGGCGAAATCGCTGCGCAATTGCCCGCGTTCGCGCCCTACGCGGTGTTCGACGGCGAAACCCATTGCGACAAGCACGAGGCGACCGTCGCGCGATGATGACCGCGACGATCCGGTTCCGCCGCTGGCGCGATGAAGCTTGAGCGCCTTCCATCGGCTTTCGAATTTTCGGTTTCGGAGATGATCATGCAGACGAAGATGCTTCGATTCGTCCCGGCGATTTGGTTCGCGGCATTGGCCGCTTGCTCGCAAGGAAGCGATTTCAATGCCTTGAACAATCACATTTCGTTCGACAACGACGATGTCAGCATCAGTGCCGCGCATCAACCGGATGCGCGCATCAACGCCAACGGCGATTTGTACATTGGCGACAAGGCCCTTGAGGTTGCACCGGCACAGCGCGACCTGCTCAAGACCTACTATGCCGATGCAATGAAGGTACGCGACGACGGCATCGCCACCGGCAAACTCGGCGCGGCACTGGGCGCACATGCAATCGACAGCGTGGTCCGGAATCTTGCTGAAGGCAATCCGGACAAGATCGACAAGGAAATCAGCCCGCAGGCCGACAAGGTCGACCAATCCGCCATGAAAATCTGCGAAGACGTCACCCGCATCAAGGCTGCACAGGATGCCTTGGCCGATCAACTGCCGGTGTTCAAACCCTACGCGCAAGCCATCAGTGACAAGGACGATCGCGATTGTCGCGGCCGCAGGCACGTAACCGTCAGGCCATGAACCACAAGCCCCACCGTCATTCCGCGACACTTCCCGGCTCCATCGGGAAAGTGGACCCGGAATCCGGTTCGGGCTTTTAAAGGCAGCTTCCAGACCGCGCTGGGCTTTGCCCGAAATGACGCCATTGGGAAGCTCTCGATCGTCGATGACGATTCTCGATGACAATTCCCGATGACGATTCCCGATGCCGGTTTCAGCGCACGCTGCCGGTGACCTGGTACAGGTTCGCGGCGATTTTCAGGACGCTGCTCTGGCCGAGGTCGATCGAACCGTCCAGCCAGTAGCGCGCCATCACATTGCCCTCGCGGCGCGCCACCAGGATGGTGTTGCCGTCCACCAGCAGGCGATCTTCCGGCAGCAACCGGCGCACGAGCAGGCTCCCCGTGATCCGTTGCCCGTTGTTGTATTGGCGTTCCAGTCTTGCGCGCGACGGATCATTCACCGCCGGCACGTGCGCGACGATCCGGAGATGCGCGTCGGAACGGCGCACCGGCGCCGCATGCGGGTGGATCGAGCCGGGCGGCGGGTGAGGCCCGTTGGGTTGCGGCGGGGACTGCAGGCGTTGCAGGTCTGCCGGACCGGGCGGCCAGTACAACGAA
>JAFEEJ010000020.1 GCA_018241145.1 Pseudomonadota bacterium
ATCGACCGGCAGGGCGGTCACGGTCAAGCAAGCGTGCGAGCTGTACGCCAAGGACAAGCCGGAGGCTGCTGCGCGGTTCCGGCGCTACGTGTACCCGGAACCCATTGCCAAGGTGAAGCTTGCCAAGCTGACCGCGCGGCAGGTGAAGGCGTGGCGCGACCAGTGGGCCGCGACCCCGGCGCTGGTATCCCGCCGCAGCACTGGCAAACCCGTCACTAGGGCACGCGCGGCTTCGACGCTCAACCGCGATATCACCGCCTTGCGCGCGGCGCTGAATCTGGCATTCGAGCACGGCGACGTGCTGAACAATCATGCTTGGCGCACCGCGTTGAAACCGATCAAGAATGCCGACAAGAGCCGCGACGTGTACCTGGATCGCGCGGAGCGCAAGGCGCTGATCGACGCACTGCCGAACGATGCCGCTGCGTTCGCGCGCGGACTGTGCGCATTGCCTTTGCGCCCCGGCGCACTGGCGGCGCTGACCGTGGGCGACTTCGACAAGCGCACAAACACGCTCAAGATCGGCAAGGACAAGAACGGCAAGGATCGCAAGATCACGGCACCGGCCAATACCGCCGAACTGCTGAAGGAACAGACGCGCGGCAAGCTGCCCGGCGCGTCGCTGTTCACGCAAGCCGGCGGGGCAGCATGGAACAAGGACGCTTGGAAAGGCCCGATCAAGGACGCCGTGCGCGCGGCGGAATTGCCGGACAACATCACCGCCTACGCGCTGCGGCATAGCACCATCACGGACTTGATCGCGGACGGCGTGCCCGCGCTGACCGTGGCGCAGTTGGCGGGCACCAGCGTCGCCATGATCGAACGCCACTATGGCCACCTGCTGCAAGAGCAGGCCACTGCCGCGCTGGCGAAGCTGGCGCTGTAGCCTTGCAAGGCGTAACCGCATAGGTTACACTGGCCAAGTGATCCTGAGCTTTCGCCACAAGGGCCTTGAGCGATTCTTTCGCACGGGTAGCACTGCCGGCATTCAAGCAAAACACGCCAAGCGACTGCGCCTGATTCTGGCGCAATTGGATCAAGCCGCGACCATAGCGGACATGGTGCTGCCGGGCTTTGCCCTGCATCCCTTGAAAGGCGAGCGCAAGGGAACGTGGGCCGTCACCGTGCAAGCGAACTGGCGGATAACGTTCCGGTATGAAAACGGCAATGCCGAGGTGGTGAACTATGAAGACTATCACTAGATCGCCGAGCGTCCGGCAGCACAACCCGCCGCATCCGGGCGAGGTGCTCGCGGGCTTGTGGATGGAGCCGCTGGGGATGACCGTCACGGCGGTTGCCGATGCGCTGGGCGTTTCGCGCAAGACCATTTCCAAGATCGTCAACGGCAACGGCGCGGTCACGCCGGAAATGGCGTTGCGGCTGGAACTGGCGTTCGGCGCAAGCGCGCAATCGTGGCTTGGGCATCAAGCTGCATTCGACCTGTGGCAGGTGGAACAGTCACGCGGCAAATTGGCGAAGCAGGTGCACCGCGTCGAGCTGGACGAAGCCGCGTGATATGCGCCGGGCATACGATTTCAGCAAAGCCAAGCGCGTGAAGGACGTGCCGCACCTTGCCAAGCTGCAAGCGGCGATGAAGGACAAGACCCGCATCACGATCATGCTGGACAATGACGTGATCGAAGCCTTCCGCACGCGCGCCGAACAGGAAGGGCGCGGCTACCAGACCGCGATCAATGACACGCTGCGCGCGGCGATCCAAACCGACAACGCGCCGGTCACCGTCGGCACGCTGCGGCGCGAATTGAAGCGCGCGCTGAAGGACATTGCGGCATAACCGAACCGCCACGGCTAGGCCGATCACCGAACGCGCGGACACCTTCACCGCGTTGCCGTGGCGATCCATTGAAGGCACGGAAGGTGCGCACCCATGCTCGCGTGGCCATTTACCGCTGCCGGCCCGACGTTGAC
>JAFEEJ010000208.1 GCA_018241145.1 Pseudomonadota bacterium
GGTCGGCGCGCTGGGCATTCCGGATGTCGCCTCGTGGTTTCCCTACGCGCGCGGCCGCTACCGTTTCCACGACACCGAATTGAGCGGCATCGTGCAGTTGGCCTATCAGGCGCTGGCGCTGGACGAACATCGCGCGGACTTCGCGCCGACCAAATGGACGCGCATGCCGGACAACCTCCAGCCGGGCGAGACGATGACCTCGAAGAAGGCCAGCCAGATCGAGGTCGAGCAACGCTGGTTCGTCGGCTGCCATTCCGATGTCGGCGGCGGCGAGAAGACCGACGGCGCCGGCAAGTCCCCGGACCTGCTGCCCGACCTGCCGCTCGCGTGGCTGCAGTCCAAGGCGATCGACGCGGGGCTCGCCTTCACCGCGCCGTACCGGCCGCAGCCGAACGCGGTGCTGGCCACGCCCAACAATTCCTACGCGCAGTTCATGTACGGCCTGTACAAGCTGGTGAAGAAGCCGTTCGAGCGCACGATCGGCGGCGGCGTCAACGAAACGGTGGACGCATCGGTGTGGCAACGCTGGCGCGAAGTCGCCGCCTATCGGCCGGAACCGCTGGCCACCGCGATCGCGAGCAGCGCGGTCGCCGTGCCGCCGGACATCGAACACATGGCATGAGCGCCGTTGCGTCGCAGCGAACAGAGGATCTGCGGGCCGCGGCTTTTGCGTGTGTTGCCTGCGCCGATCCATCGCGCAAATGCGAGCTGACCGCGCAAACGTTCGCCGCATTGTGCGAAGGAAGACTCGCGCTGCCGGATGGGGGGATGCCGCCGATCGCCATCGCGATCCCCGGCCGCCCCGACAAGCCGCGACTCGTGCCGCCGCGCGACGTGCCGCAGCGCGGGCTCGGCAGCGTCGAAGGCCGTGCCGCGCTGGTGCACGCCGTGGCGCACATCGAGTTCAACGCGATCAACCTCGCCTGGGATGCGGTGTTGCGCTTCGCCGGCATGCCGGGCGACTACTACCGCGACTGGGCCGGCGTGGCCGCGGACGAGGCGCGGCACTTCGGCATGCTGTCGACGCGGCTGGCGGAGCTCGGACATGCCTACGGCGACTTCGCCGCGCACAACGGCCTGTGGGAAATGGCGGTAAAGACGTCCGATTCGTGCCTGGCGCGGATGGCGCTGGTGCCGCGCGTGCTGGAAGCGCGCGGGCTGGACGTCACGCCCGGCATGATCGCGCGGTTGCGTTCGGCAGGCGACGACGCCACCGCCGACATGCTGGGGATCATCCTGCGCGAGGAAGTCGCGCACGTCGCCGCCGGATCGCGCTGGTTCCGCTACTGCTGCGAGCGCGAAGGCCGCGATCCATGCCGAACGTTCCGGGGCCTGTTGCGCGAGCGCGTTTCCGGCGGGCTGCGCGGGCCGTTCAACCTCGACGCGCGCCGCGCCGCCGGTTTCGACGAAGACGAACTGGACCTGCTGACCTCCGCGGCGTGAGGCTCAATGCGCCAGCGGCGGAGGCGCGGGCAACACCAGCTTCAGGTAGGGCGCGGGCGCTTCCTGCCCGGCCGCGACGAAGTCGTGCGCCGGCCGGCCGGCCGGTCCGAGCGAGTGGATGTAGGCGTACATGTCGGACAGATCCCTGTCGCTGAGGTAGCGGAAGGTCCACCACGGCATCGCCGGGCGCGTTTTCAGATTGCGCAATTGCCTGATCCAGTCCTGCGCCGAAATCTTCTGCACGTACAAGCGCAGGTTGGGCGGATAGGTCGTGCCCCACGGCCCCTGGAAATTTATGCCGCCGCCGGTCAGCAGCATGTCTTTCGACGCCTGTCCGCCGTGCTCGCCCCAGCCGGGCGTGTGGCAGTCCTGGCAGCCGCCGTAGCCGACAAGGAATTCGCCGTGCTTGATGGATTTCCGGCTCGCCGTTTCCGCTTCGGCGGTGAAGGCGACACCGGCAAGCAATACGGCGAGCGCCAGGACACGAAACATCTTCTTCATGGCTCGACCCCTCTCGTGGACGACGATGAAAGATGCAGCGCGGCGCGAGTATCTGCTCAAAAGGCGGCAGTGGCAAATACCGGGCGCGAAGGTGTGTCCGCCAGTGGCGAGGGGCTGCAAGTGTGCGTTCTGTGCCGGCCGCCCGTCAGCCGATGGCGAGCCCGGGGGCATCGAAAAGCCTGCGGCCGGGGAGGGTCACGTGCCGGCTCTTCAACGGCTGGTGCAGAGGGATTGCCCCGTATTTCAGCTGGGCACCGACATCGCAATCGCCGGAGGCAACGCCGATGATGCATCCATTCCTGATGAGCAAGGTGGCCGTGTTGAAATCCGCCGTGAGCGTCAACGTGAAACGCAGCGGACGGAACCTTATTTCGCCCACGGACAGCGCCAGGACGGGATGAAGATCGACGCTTGCGGGATGCTTGCCCAGCGTCAGGATCGATGTTTGATCCGGTGGATACTTCGCCTTGTCCGTGTACTGATGCAGTTCGCGCGCCAGGCACCAACCGCGCGCCAGCACGGAAAACACGTCCATGTGCAACGCATCGTGCATGTCCTGCTGCGCTTCCGAGGCGACCATTTTCCATGCAAAACCCGGGATACTCGGCGATGCCTGGCCGCTTTCGACGACGGCTTCCTTTTGCAGGGTCTCGTCGAACTGGTCGAACTTGTCCGGAAGCAGTTTGCACACTTCCACGACGGAACTATCGCTCATGGCTGGTTTCCTCGCGTTCGATGGGCAGGCGCTCGATCACGGCGCGTCCCGGCAACACGGAAATCCGTATCCCGATGGCTGGCCCGGTCACGTGCAAGGCCCCGGCGCTTGCCGTGCAATCGCTCGCGTCGAGTTGCACGCGGACATGGATGCGTTTTATCCACCACGCCTTTCGTATCAGGTGAAACGCGCCGCCGGCGCCGAACAAGCCGAGTGCGGCCACGATGGCGATCGCGATGGGTGAGGGGGGCCATGGCCACCCGGCCGATTCCGCGCCACCTTCGCTGGTTGCGCTGAGCGGCCCGGGGCCGGAGTCCACCTGGGATGGTGCGACGGAGGTGGTTGCGGAAAACTTGCCGGCTCGCACGATCTGCGCGCGAATGGTGAACTCGATCGATTCGTTCGCGGCGAGGCGCGGAACGGTGCACCCGGCCACGCACGCGGCGTCCGGTTGCTTCACCAACCGAAGATTGTTCAGCACATTGCTGACGCGTATTTCCGTCGCGGGCGCCGGCCCGCCGTTGCGCACGAATACACTCACGGTGACCTCGTCACCCACGCGATAGGGCGGCCCGGGTTCCAGCACGCTCTGCACCGCGAGATCGACGGTCGATGGACGTAGCGGTTGCGGTGGTGGTGGTGGTGGCGTTGCAGCAGGTCCGGCGTTATCGCCTGCCCGCATGGCATTGTTCGCGTGTTGCGGATCGTCTTCCTTCGCACTGGCGGCGCCCGTCAGGCCGAATGAACCTTGCGCCACGATTTGCGCAGCCACGTACACGGTTGAATTCGCGTCGGGCGCCAGTTCGGGCATGGCGCAACCTGACTCGGCGCATGGAGTGGAAACACCTGGTATGGAAACGCGCAGGTTCTTCAGGTTTTCCGGCCTCAGAAAAAGACGGACGCCGGTGGCGGGCGACGGTCCGTCGTTCTCGACGACGAGGGTGAATTCGACTTGATCGCCGGCATGAAAGGGAGCGGCATTCGACAGGGTGTTGCGCACCAGCACGTCGGCGGAAGCTTGGTGAGGCGTTGCAATGTTCGGGGGTTCCGTTTTGGATTCACCGGAAGCGGGCGGTGTCTTCGGGCCTTCCGAAACGTACAGAACGATGGACGTATCGGAATTCAATTTCGTGTAGGCATCTGGTGTCTGCCGCACGATCTGGTTCGCCGGATCGGAAGACGGGATCGGAACCCACCTTGACGACAGTTTCATCTGCTGCAGCGTGGTTTCGGTTTCCGGA
>JAFEEJ010000209.1 GCA_018241145.1 Pseudomonadota bacterium
AAAGCCGCGGCCAGGACGCGCTGCTCATCGCGCAACCGGAACGATTCGACCGGCGCGCGACCGTCGCGCAAGGCATGCGTGGCTGCGGTGAATGCTTCCCCGCAACGATCCGCGAAGACGGATGCTTCGGCTGGCAGGGTGTGTTCCGAAGCGTCCGCGCGCGCGGCTTCCAGCGCCATCGCCGCGCGCATGCAACGATTGGCGTGCGCGACCAGCGCTTCCGCGCGCGACAGGCGTTGCCCCCCGCGCGGTTCGTGGCGCAGGCGTTCCAGCGAGGCTTGCGCGTTGCTGCGCGCCGTGCGCGCCGATATGCGCGCCTCGAAGCGCGCGCGGGCATCGCCGCGCAGCACCGCGACGAGATAATCGCGGTAGGCCTCCAGCATTGCGGCCAGCGCCTCGCGTTCGCGCCCGCGTTCCCAGGTCGGCCACAACAGGTACGCCGCCAGGGCCAGCGCGCTGCCCAGCACCGTATCGATCGCGCGCGCGGCCATCGACGTTTCGGGCGGGATCCCATAGAACGACAGCAGGATCACCACCAGGCCGGTCAGGCACGCCACCGCCACGCCGTAGTGCACGGATGCCAGTTCGCGGTAGACGAAGCACAGCACGGTGAACAGCGCCAGCGTTTCCCAGAATTCATTGAAGCCGAAATGCAGCAGTCCGGTGGTCAGCAGCAGGCCGGCCAGCGTGCCGGCGACGCGCAGCAGTCCGAAGCGCCAGGTCGCGCCGAAATCGACGCGCAGCACGATCGCCACGGTCATCGGCATCCAGTATCCGCGCGACAGCGGCAGGACGTGCGACAGCGCCATCGCCGCGGCGAGGCACACGCCGCAGCGCACCGCGTGCCGGAAGGCGACCGAATGGAAATTCAGGTTGGCGCGCAGGGTGGCCAATGGATTGGCCGGTTGCAACGCGCGCGGCAGGCGGAATTCCGCGCGCTGCGCGGAGACCTCGCCGCGGCTGCCGGCGACTTCCGCGTTGCGCGTCGCGGCGCGCAGTTGTCCGCCCAGAGCCGCGGCGCGCGCGTTGGCGATCTGCGCGTTCCAGTTTCCGGCGTCGTCTGGATCGCGCCCTTCCTCCAGCAGTCCGGCGGCCGCGGCGTAGTGCAAAAGCGCGTCGGCCGCCTGCGGCGGCGCGGCTTGTTCCAGTGCGGCGGCCAGCGCATCCAGCACGCCGGCGGCGGCCTGGCGGATCGCCTGCAACGTGTCGAGCAGCGAAGGCGACTTGCATCCCGATTGCAGGTCGGCCAGCGCCAGCAGTTCGATGCGCATGCGTTCGCTCAGTTGCGCCAGCACCTGGAAGGCTTCCACCGCGCGGCCGCGCGCGCGGCCGCTGCCGAACAACAGGGATTGCAGTTCGTTGAGCGATGGCGGCAGCAGTGTGTCGTCGCCGGGCGCCACGTTGCGTCGCGCCAGCCCCGCGAGCTGGCGCAGGGCATTGGCCACCGCCATGCGTTCCGGACGGTAGCGCTGCAGCGGCCATGCCGCGATCGCGAACAGCGTCTGCAGCGCGCCGCCGGCAAAAATCAGCAACGCGGCAGGCAGGGCTTGCGCGCTCGCCTGCGGTTCGGCCGCCATCACCACCAGCAGGATCATGCTGATCAGGCCCGCGCGCGAGGCGTGCGGGCCGAGCGCCACCAGGAACGCGGCGGCAAAACCCCACAACGCCGTGACGATCAGCAACGCCAACGGCCATTCGCCCAGCACCGAACCCGCGAACGCGGCGACGCCCGCAACCAGCGCGGTCAACAGCATCCGCCGCATGCGCAGGCGGTACGGTCCGGGCTGGTCGGCGAACATGGTGTTCAACGCGCCGGCCGAAACCCCCAGGCCCGCGTCCAGGTGGCCGGCCACCGCACCGATCGCGAGCGGCAGCGCGATCGCGGCGGTATTGCGCGCGGCCACGCGCCACGGCACGTCCGGCCGCTGGGTTTGCAGCAGTGGGTGCAGCAGCGGATGGCGAAACGGACTGGCCGGGTTCACGCGCGCATTGTGGTCGAAGCGGGGTCCGGGTGCATGTTCGGTTTGCCGTGCCGCAACAGGACCGGCAGGCAATCGAGGAGGCACTTCGACCGGATATTACCCGCCCGTGTTGGCGAGCCTTTGCAAACGGGCCAGCGCGGGTGCGACGTCGAGATGTTCGGTGGCCAACCACTCGTCGCTGTAATAACTGCCGGCGTAGCGGTCGCCGCCGTCGCAGATCAAGGTGACGACCGGCCCCTTTTCGCCGGCGGCCTTCATTTCGCGCATCAGTTGCAGCGCGCCGACGAAGTTGGTGCCGGTGGAACCGCCGCAGCGGCGGCCGAGCAGTTTTTCCAGCACCCGCAGTGCGGCCATGCTGTCCACGTCGGCGACGCGGATCATGCGGTCGATCACGCTGGGCAGGAACGAAGGTTCGACGCGTGGTCGTCCGATGCCCTCGATGCGCGAGCCGCATGCGAGCGTGAGCGTCGCGTCGCCGGTTTCGTAGTAATCGAGGAATACCGAGTTCTCGGGATCGACCACCGCCAGGCGCGTTTCGCCGCGCTGCGCGCAACCGTAGCGGATGTAGCGCCCCAGCGTCGCCGAGGTGCCGCCGGTGCCGGCGCTGACCACGATCCAGCGCGGCACCGGGTCGGGTTCGCGTTGCATCTGGCGGAAGATGGATTCGGCGATGTTGTTGTTGCCGCGCCAGTCGGTGGCGCGCTCGGCGTAGGTGAACTGGTCCATGTAGTGGCCGTTGCGTTCGCGCGCGAGTTGCTGCGCGGCGCCATACACGTCGGTGCCGTCGACCAAATGGCACATCCCGCCGAAGAATTCGATCTGCGCGATCTTCTGCTTCGAGGTGCGGCGCGGCATCACCGCGAAGAACGGCAGCGCCAGCAGGCGCGCGAAATAGGCTTCCGAAATCGCGGTGCTGCCGCTGGAAGCTTCGACGACGGGACGATCCTGCTTGAGCCAGCCGTTGCAGATCGCATACAGGAAAAGCGAGCGCCCCAGCCGGTGTTTCAGGATGCCGGTGGGGTGCACCGATTCGTCCTTGAAGTACAGCGGGATGCCGGGGAACGCGGGCAGGTCGAGGCGGATCAGGTGGGTGTCGGCCGAACGCGCGGCTTCGGCTTCGAGTGTTGCCAACGCATGGCGGATCCAGGCGTGGTTCATGCCTGCGCGCCGCTCATTCACTTCCCCCGCACCGGGTCGACATGGCCGCAGGCCTTGCAGGTGCGCGCGTCGAGCGAGCCGTAATAGCGCTCGAACACCGGCGGAAAATCCTTCTCGATGCTGTCGAGGATGAAATACTCCTCGTACAGCTTGTGGTTGCAGTGTTCGCAGAACCACAGTAGCCCGTCCTGCTCGTGCGGCAGGCGCCTGCGTTCGATCACCAGCCCGATCGAATCGGGCATGCGCTGCGGCGAATGCGGAACGCGCGCCGGCAGGTAGAAGAGTTCGCCGGCGCGGATCGGTATGTCGCGTCGGCGGCCTTCGTCCTGCACGCGCAGGACCATCTCGCCTTCGAGCTGGTAGAAGAATTCCGGACCTTCGTCCCGGTGGTAGTCGCTGCGCGAATTCGGGCCGCCGACGATCATCACGATGAAATCGTCGTCGACGATGCACTTGTTGCCGACCGGCGGTTTCAACAGGTGCCGGTGTTCCTCGATCCAGCGTTGCAAGTTGATGGGCGGAGTGATCGGCATGCGCGAGACCGACGCGGGGAAGACGCCATACCTTAGCGCCGCGCACGCAACAAAAGAAGGCCGCCCGGCCGCAAGGCGGGCCACGCCGGCGCGCCGCGTTTCATCGGTGGGCTTCCGGTGCCGGCTTCACCGCCTCGAGTTCCCACAGCAGGTACGCCTTCGGCGGGAACGAGGCATCGGGCTTGCCGCGCAGGACGCGGGTGAAATGCCGCCAGCCGCGCGCAATGCGCTTCAACGGCGGATACGGCGCGCGATTCTCCGGCGAACCGGCTTGCGCGCTGTAGACATCCTGCACGCGCACCCATTCCACACGCAGGGCACGGAAGTGTCCGCCGAAACCGTACATGCGCGCGAGCGCGCGCTCGCCGCAGAAATATTCGTGGCTGTGCGCGGTGAGGATGTTGACGTGGGTGGGATCGGTGAAAGCCTCGGCGTGCGGATACGCCGGGGTCAGGGCATACAACCGTCCCCCCGGGACCAGCACGCGCCAGATTTCCTGCATCAGTCGCACGAACGGAAAAAACGTCCCGCTTCCATCCGCGGTGGCGAGGATGCGCGGTACGTGTTCGAGGAAATCGTACGCCGACACCGAGGCGAAGCTCGCGTCCGGCCACGGGATCGGAGCCACGGCGAGATCGGCGACGCGCTGCTCGAATCCGGCGGATTCGAGCGCGCGCACGTCGATGCCGCAGACTTCGCTGCGGCCGTAGGGATTGCGCGGGAACTTGCCGCAACCGAGATCCAGATGGCGGTCGGCGGGGGGCATGGCGGTTGCGTCTGGAGGAATGCGCCACCTTAGCGCCGCGCGCGATGCAAATGAAGAAGCCGCCCGGCCGGAAGGGAATCCGGCCGGACGGCATGTGGCGGGCATTCGGCGCCGGGGATTACGGCATCAGCACCTTGTCGATCACGAAGATCACGCCGTTGGACTGCATCACGTCCGGAATGGTGATGTGCGCGGTATCGCCCTTGTCGTCCTTGACCGCCCAGCCGGAAGCGTCCTTGCCGACCTTGATCGAATCGCCTTCCACGGTCTTCAGGCTGACCCAGCCGCCATTCTTCGCCGCGTCGGCTGCGAGTTCGCTGCTGGTGTAACGGCCGGGCACGACGTGGTAGGTGAGGATCTTCGTCAATTGCGCCTTGTTTTCAGGCTTGAGCAGGTTGTCCACGGTGCCGGCCGGCAGCGCCGCAAACGCTTCGTTGGTCGGCGCGAACACGGTGAACGGGCCGTTGCCCTCCAGCGTATCCACCAGGCCTGCGGCTTTCACCGCCGCGACCAGCGTGGTGTGATCCTTCGAATTCATCGCGTTCTGGATGATGTTCTTCGACGGATACATCGCCGCACCGCCGACCATCACGGTGTGTTGCGAATCCATCGAGCCCATGCCGCCGCTCATCTGCGCCAGCGCTGCGGGCGCGGCCGCGGCAAGCGCCAGCGAAACCCCGAAACAAATTGCATGGATCTTGTTGCTGCACGTCATGTTGGATCTCCGTTCGTGAGTCCGCTTCGCGGATCGGAAGCGCAGGGAGATACGAATCGGCGATGCAAATGGATGCGAACGCGTTGGCACTCGTTCAGGCGAAACGGTCGCAGCCGGATGAATCGCCGAATCGCTCAGGGCTGGAGCGTGCGGCGGACGCGCGCGGTGTCGTATCCGAGTTCGCCGACGCGTTGCAGCAGTTGCTGCACGGCGTCTTCGCCCGGGTCGGGTTCGCGATGGAGTACCCACAGGTAGCGGCCGGAAGGTTCGCCGACGATCGACCAGCGATACTCGTCGTCGTGGTCGAGCACCCAGTAGTCGCCGAGAAAGAACGGGCCGAAGAACGAAACCTTGAGCTTGGCACCGCCGCTGTCCGGCAGGATTTTCGCGCGGCCGCGCGATACCCGCCGCCGCTTTCCGCCGCCGCAGGTGTTGATCACGTCGATCAAACCGTCCGCGCGCAGGACGTATTCCGCCGTAACCCGTTCGCAGCCTCGTTCGAAGCGGTTCTCGTAGCGGCCGAGCTCATGCCACAGACCGAGGTAGCGTTCGAGGTCGACGGGTTTTGCCGGTTGCGGCACATGCGGGTTGCCGCAGGCCTGCGCGCGCGCGCGTTTTCGCCACGCCAGCAATCCGGCTGCGGTTGCCGCGAGCGCTGCCGCGCCAAGGATCGGTTTCGCCGGCAAGGGAGTTCGCTTCATCGCCGCACATGATGTCCGGATGCGAATCAAGCGCGCGCGAAAGGCGCGGCTCGACGTAGCGCGAGGCGAATTTCGATCCCGCTCAGCTGCCGTCGAGGGAACCCTTGCCGATCACCGGCCCGGTCGGCTGGCCGGTCGGCGAGCCGCCGGGCGGCTCGATCGACACCGCAAGCAACGCGTTCGCCCGGACGTGCGCAAGCAGCGACGGATGCAGCGTCAGGGTCGTGGGTTTGTCGACGTCGAACACGCCGACCGCGATCGGTTTTCCGCCGGGCGGTATCAGCCACAACTCGGGTACGCGGCCGGCGGGAATCGCATTCGGCGCGGCGGGCACCAGCACGAGGCGCGCGTGTGCGGTGTCCAGCGTCGCGGTCCAGCCGGGCAGGCCGTTGTCCTGCTGGATGCGCGCGGTGACATAGGCGACCGGAGTCGCCGGCGGCACGGACGGCGCGCGCGGCTGCACCACCAGCAACACGATGCACGCCGCGGCCACAGCGCTCGCGCCGATCGCGAACCAGCGCCACAGCGCCGCGTCCTGCCACAGCGAAGGCCGGTGCGGCGCGGGTGTCGTGCGCGGTTCGAAACCGGTGAATCCGAGTGCCGCGCGCACCCGCGCCCATACGTAATCCGGCGGCGCAACCGGCGCGACATCCTCGGCCAGCGGCAACAAATGTCTCTGCCAACGCGCGACTTGCGCAGCTGCCTGCGGATCGCGTTCGACTTCGCGTTCGATCGCCGTACGCGCGTCCGCGTCCAGCACGCCGAGCAGGTACTCGGCGTGGCGCAGGTCGTCGCGGTCTTCGGGGTCGCGTGGCGTGTTCATTGTTCGAGGCAATTGCGCAATCGGATCAGGCTGCGGCGGATCCAGCTTTTCATGGTCGCCAGCGGCACGCCGCAACGTTCCGCCAGTTCGTTGTACGTGGCGCCGGTGAAAAAGGCTGCGCGCACGGCCGATTTCTGCTTCGGCTCGAGCGCATCCATGCAGCGCTCCAGCCGCTGCCGCTGCTGGCTGCTTTCGGCATCCAGCGCGGGCGTGGGTTGGTCGTCCGCCAATTCATCGATCGCGGCATCGTCCAGCGGACGCTCGCGATGCCGGCGCAGGCGATCGATCGCGCGATTGCGCGTCAGCGTGATCAGCCAGGTCATCGCCGCGGCGCGCGACGGATCGAACCCTGCCGCGCGCTTCCACACGGAAACATACACGTCCTGCAGCACGTCCTCGGCTTCGCCGCGTTCGTGCAGCATGCGCAGGCAGATGCCGAAAAGTTTCGATGACGTATGCCGGTACAAATCGGCGAAGGCGGACTGGTCGCCGTGCGCGACCGCGCGCAACAGATCCACGAGTTGCCTGGGATCAACCGGCGGCGTGGCGGTCATGGGGGCACACTACACCAAGTCCTTTGCGCTGTAACGCCGCGCGTCGGTTCGCGCAGGCCCGAGGCGGCAAACGGCGATTCGCCGCCTGCCACCTCGGGTGTTCCGCTTCATCGGTCAGCTACCCGAAAATCACGCGCTTTGCGGAGTTTCAAAGTCCGGCCTCAGTTGTGGTGTGGCATGCCCTTCATGTCGGCCATGCGCTGCGAACTGAAGAACAGGAAGAAATTGGACGGCACCTCGATGGCATCGCCCGCTGCCTCGGCCGCGTTCAGCTTCGCCACCGACGTAATGCCGGTGCTGCCATCCTCCGGCGGCCAATCGGCCGGATTGGTGACCAACACCGGAGCGACTTCCCACCAGATCGCCTGATGGGTCTGCGCGCGCAAGGCGGAGATCACGTGGCTGTGATTCGGTGTAGGAAGAAAGATGTTGGTCGCCGGCGGGGGCAGTTTGCCGAGAGCGACCAGCACCGCACCGAGGTCGACCGTGGACGCATGCATGGTGCACGTGCCCGGCGGCGAACCCGGATTGGGGCAATCGGTGAACACCATCGGCGTTGTCTTGTAGGCTTCCGGAACCGCGCCGAACAGCTCGATCAACGTGGTACCGAGGTCGTGTCCGCAGAGCGTGCCGGAGCGGACTTCGGGAGGACACGCCATCGCGTCATCCGGATTCTGGTCGTTGTTGATCGAGAACATCGGCACAAGAACATACAGAACCGCCGAATGGTCGGTCCGCCTTCCCGCGGGGTTCATCGTCGGCTCGATGCCGGCCTGGCAGATGGGCGTCTGCAGTTCCCCCGAATCCGATTGCGCGGCCACGCCGTTGTAATCGAGGTCGTCTTGCGGCTGGGTGACGCAATCGAAGTTCTGCTGGTAGGTGAACGTCACGATCTTGCCGTGGGAAAACCCCTGGGTCTGGTTGGGCTGGAGCGATTGGGCCGATGCGCCTCCGGCTGCGAGCAGCAATGCCAAGGCCGCTCCCGGAAGGAACTTCAGGGTTGAAAGATGCCTGGGTTTCATGGGTGTCTCCTGTGTGAGTCCTTTCGTGCGTACGTTCCATGCCCCGGCTCACGGATGGCCCGAGCCACGGTCGTACGTCACAGGTACGCAGGCCACCAGCCATCGGATGCAGGCAAAGACGGAATTTTTTTCCGGGATGGTCCACGGCGGCATCGGTGCGATCGCCGGCGCCGGGGTCGTTCGGGGAATTCGCGCAGGTCGGGTGGCCGCAGGCGCGACAAGCGCCGGGATGTCACGCTTCCAGCGACGCCAGATCGCCTTTTTCTTCCAGCCAGGTGCGGCGGTCCGACGCGCGCTTTTTGGCCAGCAGCATGTCCATCAGTTGCGCGGTCGCCGCGCCGTTGTCCACCGTCAATTGCACCAGCCGGCGCGTGTCGGGGTGGATGGTGGATTCGCGCAACTGCGCCGGGTTCATCTCGCCCAGCCCCTTGAATCGCGTGACGCTGACGGCACCCTTGATCTTCTCGCGCTCGATGCGCGCCAGCAGCGCGTCGCGTTCGCCTTCGTCGAGGCAATAGAACACCTGCTTGCCGACATCCACGCGGAACAGCGGCGGCATGGCCACGAACGCGTGGCCGCCGTGCACCAGCGCGGGGAAGTGGCGCAGGAACAACGCGGACAACAAGGTCGCGATATGCAGGCCGTCCGAATCTGCGTCGGCGAGGATGATGACCTTGCCGTAACGCAGACCCGACAAATCATCCTTGCCCGGATCGCAGCCGATCGCGATCGCGAGGTTGTGCACTTCTTCCGAGGCCAGCACCGAACCGGATTCCACTTCCCAGGTGTTGAGGATTTTCCCGCGCAGCGGCAGGATCGCCTGGTAATCCTTGTCGCGCGCCTGCTTGGCCGAGCCGCCGGCCGAATCGCCTTCGACCAGGAACAATTCGGTGCGTTCGGGATCGCTCGACGCACAATCGGCCAGCTTGCCCGGCAGCGCCGGGCCTTGCGTGATCTTCTTGCGCACCACCTGTTTGGCGGCCTTCAGGCGCGCCGACGCGCGTTCGATCGCCAGTCGCGCGATCGCTTCGCCCAGTGCGACGTGCTGGTTCAACCACAGCGAGAACGCATCGTGCAGCGCGTTTTCGACCGCCGCGGCCGCTTCGCGCGAGGACAATCGTTCTTTGGTCTGTCCGGCGAATTGCGGGTCGCGCATGCGCACGCTCAAGACGAATGCCAGCCGATCCCACACGTCCTCGGGCGCCAGCTTCACGCCACGCGGCAACAGGTTCCGCAATTCGCAGAATTCGCGCAGCGCATTGGTCAGGCCCGAGCGCAAGCCGTTGACGTGGGTGCCGCCCTGCACGGTCGGGATGAGGTTGACATAGCTTTCCTGCACCAGCTCGCCTTCCGGCAGCCACGCCAGCGCGGCATCGATGCCGCCGCCGCCTTCGCGTTCGAGGTGCTGCACGTACAGTTCTTCGGGCAGGCACGGCGCGCCCTGCAGTTCCGATTTCAGGTAAGCCGCGAGTCCGTCTTCGTACTGCCATTCCTCACGCTCGCCCGATGCTTCGTCGAACAGCTTCACCGTCAGGCCGGCGCACAGCACGGCTTTCGCGCGCAGCAGGTGTTTCAGTTTCGACAGCGAAATCTTCGGCGTATCGAAATACCCCGGGTCGGGCAGGAAACGCAGCGTCGTGCCGGTCGCGCGTTTCGAAACCTCGCGCAGCGTTTCCAGTTTCCCCAGCGGTTCGCCGTGCGCGAAGCGCATGCGGTACTCGAAACCGTCGCGGCGGATGGCCACTTCCAGATGCGAAGAGAGGGCATTCACCACCGACACGCCGACACCATGCAGCCCACCCGCGAAGGCGTAATTGCGGTCGGAGAATTTGCCGCCCGCGTGCAGGCGGGTCAGGATCAGTTCCACGCCGCTGACGCCTTCCTCCGGATGGATGTCCACCGGCATGCCGCGGCCGTCGTCGCCGACCTCGACCGAGCCGTCGGCGTGCACGATCACCTCCACGGTCTTCGCGAACCCGGCCAGCGCCTCGTCCACCGAGTTGTCCACCACCTCCTGCACCAGGTGGTTCGGGCGGCTGGTATCGGTGTACATGCCGGGCCGGCGGCGCACCGGCTCCAGGCCGGTCAGCACTTCGATGTCGGCTGCGTTGTAGCGGGTACTGGAAGGCATGGCGGAAACGACGGGCGGCCAGCCCCGCAGCATGGCGAAGCTCACGGGGGCGGTCAATGCGGGCCGCCGGGCGGTACTGCCTCAATTTGAAAACAATCCCGTTCGCGTTGAGCCCTTCGACAGGCTCAGGACAGGCTGCGTGAGCGAAGCGAACGGAGTCGAAACGTCCTTTTGTCCTTCGACTTCGGCCCTGCGGGCCTACGCTCAGGACGAACGGAATTCAAACTGAGGTGCTACCCGCCAGGCGGAAGATGCGAAGGCCGTCAAGTTCCGGAAATCGATTCAGCTTCCGGTCTGCCATGCGCGCGGATGATTCGCCCGCGCCAACGAGGGGGCGCGTCAATCCACAAACTCCAGGAGTGATTCATCATGCGCAAGCTCATCCTCACGGCGCTCGTTGCCGCGGCGTTCTCCCTGCCTGCCTTCGCGCAGGACACCAGTGCGCCGGCTGCGGCGTCCACCGCCAAGTCGGCGATGTCGTCCAGCAGCACCAGCAAGCATCACAGCAAGAAGCATCATCACCACAAGAAGTCCGACAGCTCGTCCAGCAGCTCCAGCTCGGCGCCGAAGTCGGCTTCGACCAGCGGCCACTGAGCTTTACCAGGATTCATTGCGGATCCGAACGCCCCGTTTCCCGGGGCGTTCTTTTTTTGATGCGCGCAGGCATACCGGATTCAGGCCAGGTTGCGCGGCACGGTCGAGCATGGGCGGATATCGTCCGGTCAGCGGACCCGTGTCGAGGAGAGCCGTCATGCGCAAGATCGCCCGGTTGGGACTGATGGCCTTCGCGCTGGCGTTGCCCGCCCTTGCCGGACAGGCGCCGCCATCCGCGGCAAGCACGCCGCTCCCGGCCGGGAGTGCCGGGGCTGCGGGCGAACCGATCGTGTCCAGCGATGTGCGGCAGCGCGCGGCCCCGGCCACTGCGCCTTCCGTGCAACCGCCGGCCGATGCGGGCGTGGGCGCGCCGTCACCGGCCGCGAGTTCAGCGCCGCCCGCGAGCGCCACCAGCCACTGACGATGGCACGGACCGGCTTGCGCCGGTCACGCGGCATTCCTGGCGCAGTCGGCCAGCGGCGTGCAGCGCGCATCCAGCCACGCACGGTCGGCGGGATCATCGAGCAGCGGCATGAGCCGTTCGCGCACGGTCGCGTGATAGCGGTCGAGCCAGGCGATTTCGCCGGCATCGAGCAACGACGCATCGAGCAGGCGCGTGTCGATCGGGCACAGCGTCAGCGTGTCGAATGCGAGGAATTCGCCGAACTCGGTTTGCTCCGCGGGAACGGTGGCCACCAGGTTTTCGATGCGCACGCCGTGCCGCCCGGGTTTGTAGATGCCCGGTTCGATCGAGGTGATCATGCCGACGTCGAGCGGTTCGAAGTGGCTGTTCGAGTGCGGCGGACGGATCGACTGCGGGCCTTCGTGCACGTTGAGGCAATAGCCCACGCCGTGGCCGGTGCCGTGGCCGTATTCGACGCCGGCCGACCAGATCGGCGCGCGCGCCAGCGCATCGAGCTGCTGGCCGGTGGTGCCGCGCGGAAACTTCGCGCATGACAGCGCGATCACGCCCTTCAGCACCCGCGTCACGTCGCGGCGCTGTTCCTGGGTGGTCTCGCCGGGGGCCCACACGCGGGTGATGTCGGTGGTGCCGCCGAAGTATTGCGCGCCGGAATCGATCAACAGCATGCCGCGCGGTTGCAGTTCCGCATGCGATTCGGGCGTTGCGCGGTAGTGCGGCAACGCGGCGTTGGCCTGGTAGCCGGCGATGGTGGAAAAGCTCTCGCTGATGAAGCCGGGCTGCTGCGCGCGCAGTTCGCGCAATTCGACATCGACGTCGAGTTCGGTGAGGCGCTTGCCATCGCGCAGCGATTGCTCCAGCCAGCGCGCGCCGCGCACCAGCGCCACGCCGTCGCGGCGCATGGCCTCGCGTACGTGGTCCATTTCCTTGCCATGCTTGCGCGCCTTGGCGGCGGTGATCGGGCCGGGGGCTTCGAGCAGTGCAACGTGCTGAGGGATCGCATGCGCCAGCGCTGCGGAGACCTGCGCGGGCGCAAGCAGCAGCTTCGCGTCCGCAGGCAGCTTCGTCAGCGCGTCGCCAATCCCGGCGTAGGGCGCGATGCGGATGCCGTCGACGGCCAGCGCCTGTTGCAATTTTGCATCCAGCTTCGACGCTTCGACGAACAGCGTCGCGCCACTTGCATCGACCAGCAGGTGCGCAAGGAACACCGGGTTGTATTCGACGTCCGAGCCGCGCAGGTTCAGCACCCATGCGATTTCATCCAGCGCGGACACGATGTGGTGCGTGGCGCCGGCGCGTTTCATCGCCGCGCGCACATCGCCGAGTTTTTCGGCGCGGGTATGGATGGCGTATTCGAGCGGATGTTCGTATACCGGCGCGTGCGGCAGCGGCGGGCGGTCGTTCCAGATCCCCGCCGGCAGGTCGTCTTCGACGAATTTTGCTCCGTGTTCCGCCAGTTGCCTGCGCAGCGAGCGTTCGGTGGCCAGCGACTGCATGTCCGCGGCACAGGCCACCTTGTCGCCCGGCTGCACGCGACTGCACAGCCACGCGACGTGCTCCGGCGTGTGCGGCACGTTCAACTTCACCAGCTCCACGCCGCTGCCGGCGAGCTGCCGTTGCGCCTGTTCGAAATAACGCGAGTCCGTCCACACGCCGGCAAAATCCGCGGTCACCACCAGCGTACCGGCCGAGCCGGTGAAACCCGACAGCCATTCGCGCGCCTGCCAGTGCGGCGGCAGGTATTCGGACAAGTGCGGGTCGGCGGTGGGCACGATGCAGGCGGCGATACCGCGTTGCTGCATCACGGCGCGCAGCGCGGCGATGCGATCCGGAATCGGCGTATTCATCCGGTGATGCTAGCAGCGGCAGAGGGGCGAGCAGTGAACCGCCATCCATGAGCCGAAAAGCGAATCCGCGGCCGTGTAGCGGCCCACGGTTCACGGCTGACGGCTCACTGCTCCCGTGTAGAATGTCGCTTTCCGGAAAGCGACTTTCCATGACTCCCCTGATTTTCGTCACCGGCGGCGTGGTGTCTTCCCTCGGCAAGGGCATCGCGTCGGCCTCGCTCGCATCCATCCTCGAGGCGCGCGGCCTCAACGTCACGTTGATGAAGCTGGATCCCTACATCAACGTGGATCCCGGCACGATGAGTCCGTTCCAGCACGGCGAGGTGTACGTCACCGACGACGGCGCCGAGACCGATCTCGACCTCGGCCATTACGAGCGCTTCGTGCGCACGCGCCTGTCGGGCAAGAACTCCATCACCACCGGCAAGATCTACGAGGCGGTGATCCGCAAGGAACGCCGCGGCGATTACCTCGGCGCGACCGTGCAGGTGATCCCGCACATCACCGACCAGATCAAGCACGCGATCGACGAGGCCACGCGCGGGTTCGACGTCGCGCTGGTGGAAATCGGCGGCACGGTCGGCGACATCGAATCGCAGCCGTTCCTGGAAGCCGCG
>JAFEEJ010000210.1 GCA_018241145.1 Pseudomonadota bacterium
GCCGAATCCGGGGCGTAGAATGAATAGCCCGGACTGACGAGGGAGTCATGGCATGAATCGTTCAAGACTATTGCAAGGCATTGGCGCGATCATACTGTTTTCGATCGCTTCAACAGCATTGGCGTCGGAGGACCTGACGGCGACCCGCAGCAGGTTGGTCGTGGTTCACACCTTTTCGGGAACCCCGGACGGCATTCAACCGATGGGTGGCCTCGCCAAAGGCCCCGATGGCGCCTTGTACGGTGCAACCGTATACGGAGGGCAATACGGCTACGATCCGCTCGACGGCGCAAACGGCAACGGTACGTTGTTCCGCATTTCGGCGAACAACACTTATTCGGTGCTCTACTCATTCACGCATCTGCAATCGGACTTCAGCAACGTCGACGGTCGTTGGCCTGATCGGGCGCTCACGATCGCACCTGATGGAACGCTGTTCGGCGTGACGCCTTATGGAGGCAGCGCAGATGGCGGTGCCGCATTCGCGTATGCGCCTGCGACCGGGTTCATCGCGGAAGATGCGAACTTTTCGGCGTTGCACTACTTCGGGAACCTCGGCAACGACCCACTGGGCAGCTCTCCCGAAGCACGCCCTGTCGTGATTGCCGACGGAACTCTTTTGGGCACGACCAAATGGGGAGGGCTCAGCGGCTCGGGCACGCTCTTTCGCATGGGCACGGACGGAACCGGATACGCGGTTCTTCAATCCTTCGGCAATGCTGCCGTCGTCGGAGCGCCGAATGGCAATTTGCTGGCGGCGAGCGACGGCTTCCTCTACGGTTTGGCCGGCACCATCGGTGCGCAGTTGTACCGCACGGCGCCTGATGGCACGCAATTCTCGGTATTGCATACGTTCGACTATGCCACCGAAGGTGGATTTTATTACGTTGGCGTGATCCCTGCGCCGACCGTCGGGCTGGACGGTTATCTCTACGGCGCGACCGCCGATGGCGGCGGTGGTGGCAACGGGCAAGGTGCGATTTACCGCATGGCGCCCGATGGCAACGATTTCTCCGTTCTGCATTCCTTCAACCCCATCGACAGTCACCTTGCGAATGTCGGCGGCGCGCGCCCGCGGGCCAGCCTGCTCGTCGGCAACGATGGGCGGATGTATGGCGCGACCCAGCTCGGCGGGCCCAACGGTACCGGTGTGTTGTATCGGATGGAAGCCGACGGCAGCGCGTTCACGGTGCTTTACTCGTTTCAGGCGTTGTCGCGCAGGGGAGCCAACCGGTCAGGCGCGTATCCGACCGGCGACATTGTTTTCGACAACAAGGGTCGCCTGTGCGGGACCGCGTATGCTGGCGGCGGCAAAGGATTCGGTACGGTGTATTGCCTGAGATTGCCCGTGGGAGGCTGACCCGCCATTGGCGCGCTTCGACAAGCGTGCGTCGCGACAGGGCCGTGCCGCAAAATTGCGAGGAACCGGTGGGCCTCCGGCAATGCGTGATCGATCACTGCCGCGGCGCGGGGTGCTCCGCACCGATCACGCGCAGCACGCGAAAGCCGACGTTGGTGTAGCCGAGGTCGGAAACGGCGGTACCGCGGCGCTTCAATGCGCTCTGCTGGCTGCCGTCGCGCCAGGACAGGCCGCGGAAACCGCGGTCGCGCGCGCTGCCGCCGGCCAGCCATTCGCTGACGTTGCCGTACATGTCGTAGGCGCCGGCGGCGCTGGCCGCGTAGCGCCCGACGGGCGCGGTTTCCGCGGCGCCGTCGTCGCACTTCAGTCGATCGCTGTCGCGCGCGCTCTTGCGGCTGACATCGTCCACGTTGCCGCGCGTGCACGGCGTGCCGCCGCCGCCGCCGGTCGCCGCGCGCAGCCACTCGGCGTCGTCGGGCAGGCGATAGGGCTGGCCCGTGCGCTGCGACAGCCATGCGGCGTACGCGACCGCGTCGCTCCAGCTCACGCACACCACCGGGTGGTCGCCGCCTTGCGCGAAGCCGGGGTTGCTCCATGTCCAATCGTGCATGCGCGAAAACGGATTGTTCTGTTCGGCGCACGCCGATGCCTTGCGATGGGTGGCCTGCACGAATTGCGCATATTCCGCGCGCGTGATTTCGGTGCGGCCGATGGCGAACGCGGGCACGTTGCCTTGCGCGGGCACGAACACCAGCGGCGGGCCGCCGTCGTCGCGCAACGGCGAGCCCGCGTGCAGAGGCGGCGGAGGCGGCGGCGCATCCATCAGTTTCGGATCGAAGCCCGGCGGCCAGGTCGCGGGCAGGGCTTGCGCCAGTTCGCGCAGTTCTGCGATGCGATCGGGCTTGTGCGCGTGCACGGCGGCCGCGACGGCATTGCCGACGTCCGCGGCGAGTCGCGCGCGCGCCTCGCGCCAAGTTCGCCGTGCCTCGGGGGTTGCGGCCGCGGCCAGCGCATCGGCGCGCTTGGCGAGCGTGCGCACGCGATCGTTGTCGTGGCGCTTCCACGCCGATCCGACGTCTTCCTGCATGCGCGCCAGGATGCGGTCGATGCCCGCTTGTGCGGCGGGATGGTCCGGCTGCAACGCCAGCACCGCGAGATAGGCGTTCGCGGCGTTGTCGCTGCGCGGCGAGACGAGCCGGTCCTGCGCGAACAGCGCATTGCCGTGCGCGAGCAGGACGGTGATGCGCGCCGACGTCGCCGCCGCGCTGGTGCCGGCCGGAGCGGGCACGGACGCGCCGGCGGATGGGGCGGGCTGCCCGCGTGCCGCGGCACCGGAACGCGCGGTTTCCGTCCGTGACGAAGCGGTCGAAGCGGCGGATTGCGGCGCGATCGCGGACGATTTCGCGCGGCGGCTGTCGTCGCGCCACAACAGCGTCGCCGCGATCGCCAGCGCAAGCACGCCCAGCAACGGAGCCGCATAACGCCATCCCGGCGATTTCGATGCGGGCTCGCCGGTGCGCGCGTGGCCCTCCGCAGGCGATGCCGACTTGCGGCGACCGCTGACCACGTCGAGCGCGTCGATCATTTCCTGCGCGTTCTGGAAACGTTCGTCGGGCGACTTCGCCAGCGCCGTGTCCAGGAACGGTTGCCAGCCGCGCTTCGACAGCGGCAGCCGCGGCACCGGCTGTTCGATGTGCGCGATCGCGGTGGCGAGCGCATCGTTGCCCTGGAACGGCAGGTCGCCGGTCAGCAGTTCGTAACAGACCACGCCGAGGCTGTAGAGGTCGGAACGCCCGTCGATGTCCAGTCCGCGCGCCTGTTCCGGGCTCATGTATCCCGAGGAACCCATGGTCGCGCCCTGGCGCGTGACGCGCAGGTTGTCGCTGGCGCGGGCGATGCCGAAATCGGTGAGCAGGGCGCGACGGTGCTGGTCGAACAATACGTTTTCCGGCTTCACGTCGCGATGCACGATGCCGTGCTGGTGCGCGTGTCCCAATGCGCCCGCCAGCGCGCGGACCACCGCGGCGATGCGCGCCGGCGATTCGCGCAGGTCCAGTTTCGAAAGGTCGCCGTTCGGCAGGTAGGGCATGGTGTAGAAAAGCTGCCCGTCGGACGTGCGCCCCACTTCGTAGATCGCGATGATGTGCGGATGCTGCAGCCGCGCGATGGTGCGCGCTTCCTGCTCGAAGCGCGTGATGGCTTCGTCGGTCGGTGCCTGCAAAACCTTGACCGCCACCGGCCGGCTGAGCGATGCCTGGATCGCGAGGTAGATCGTGGCCATGCCGCCACGGCCGAGCGGCCGCACCAGGCGATGGCCGGGGACCTCGAAATCGGCAACGGACGTGTAGGCTGCCATGCGGCGACCGATCGGGGGGATGCCGCCGATTCTAGCCAAAACCGCGCGGCGGGCCCGACCCGCGCCTTAACAGGCCTTAAAACAGCAGCGACGACATCTTCCTGCGCGTCGCGGCCACCAGCGACTCGTCCTCGACGATGCGGAAGGCATCCAGCAGGCGTTTGCGGGCCAGCCCGTCGCTCCAGCCACGGTCGCCCTGCAGGATCGCCAGGAACTGATCCATGCCACCGGCGGCATCGCCGCCGAGCAACAGGCGCAGGCCCAGCGCATCGCGCGCGGCGAAGTCCTTCGGATCGTTCTCGATCCGTGCCAGCAATTCGCCGGAGCCCGGCGCGCCGGCCAGCGCATCCGCCAACCCGACGTGCGCGCGCAGCGACTGGCTGCGGTCGTCGTTTTCGAACTCGCCCGGCAGGTTGTCCAGCGCGGTCTTCGCCGCAGCGAGATCGCCCGCGCGCGCCTGCGCCAGCGCGAGGTCGAGTTTCAGCCCGCCGTCCTCGGGAGCCGCCGCAAGCGCCTTCCGCAGGCGCGCGATCGCGGCCTGCGGGGTTTCGCGGGGCGCGGACGCGTTTTCGTCCGCGACTTCCCGCGCCGCGGGCGTTTCGATCTTCGCCGCCGGCGCGATGGCGTGGCGCGACAGGAATTCGCGCACCTGCGATTCGGGCAATGCGCCCGCGAAACCATCGACGATCTGGCCGTCCTTGATCAGCACCACGGTGGGGATGCTGCGCACGCCGAACATGCCGGCGAGCTGCTGTTCCTTGTCGCAGTCGACCTTCGCGAGTGCGAACGCGCCGCCGTATTCGCTGCCGAGTTTTTCCAGGATCGGGCCGAGCGTCTTGCACGGACCGCACCACGTTGCCCAGAAATCCACCAGCACGGGGGTTTGCAGCGAAGCCTGCAGCACGTCCGTTTCGAAGTTGGCCTGGCCGGCTTCGAAAACGTGCGGCAATTTTGCGGAATCGGTCTGGGCGGATTGCGGCGAAGCGTTCATGCGGATCAACCATCCTGATGATCCGCACATGATTGGGGCGGCCGCTCGCCCGTGCAAGCGTCGTCGATTCCGGGTATGGGTCTGGTTTGAAAATCCGTTCGTCCCCGGATCAAGCCCGGGGCAGGCTCCGGGCGCAGCGCCGTAGGCGCTGAGTCGAAGGCGCGGAGTCGAAGGCGCGGAGTCGAAGGCGCGGAGTCGAAGGCGCGGAGTCGAAGGCGCGGAGTCGAAGGAAGCGGCGCTTCGACTTCGTTCGCTCCGCTCAGGCAGCCTGTCCTGAGCTTGTCGAAGGGCCCAGCGCGAAGGTTCAAACTTCAAACCAGACCACTCACGATTCCATTTGCCACGGACGCGGGCGCGCAGCGTGAACGGAGCAGGGGGACGTTCAA
>JAFEEJ010000211.1 GCA_018241145.1 Pseudomonadota bacterium
ATCGACCTTGCGGCTGTCGAAGCCTGGGACGCATGGTTTCGATGGCGCGAGGAAACCTGTTTGCGCGACCTTTCCATCGAGGACACCTGGCGGCGCGTTTCCGCCGCCTTGGTGTCGATCGAACCAGGCAAGGAACACGCGACTTGGCAAAAGCGCTTCATGGATGCGTTTGCATCGTGGCGCCTGTTGCCCGACGAACGCCTGCTTGCATGTGCAGGTACCGGCCGGGTCATGTGTCGCAACGGGGTACTGCACGCTTCCCTGAATGCGGCAGGTTTCGTATGGTCGGGCCAGACAGCGGGTGCATCGATGGACTTGGCCGCGCTCAGCGATTGCGCGGCGCTGGCGGTCCGCGTGCTGGACAATGCCGCGCTGCAGGCGGACATCGCCGTGCCGCATCTGCGTATCGGCATGATCGGCATCGCCGACGCACTGGCGCTGCTGGGACTGCATTACGACAGCGATTCCGGTCGCATGCAGACGGCGGCCATGGGAAGAGCGCTCGCCGAGGGGTGCCTGCGCGGCAACGTCATGCTCGCCGCTGAGCGCGGATCCTGCGGCCATGGGGCGCGTGCTTCCATGACGCGCGCGAGATTGCGCGGTTTTCCGGATGACCTCCTGCGTGCCGCCGCCCGCCACGGCGTGCGTCACCCGCAGTTGACCGCATTCACGTCGCAGCCTCGGCTGGCGCTGTTGGCCAACGACGTGGCGGATGCCGCTGATCCGCTGAGGAGGAGGAACCACGCAATCATGATCAGTGCTTCGGACGGGCAACGCACCACCGTGCGTTCATCCGGATACGCACTGAATATTCTTCACGCAGGTGGGATGGAACCCGAAAGCATGCCCGACACGCTGCCGGATATGCCATGGATGGCACAGATCAAGATGCGGGCCGCCCTGCAAGCCTGGGTAGATGAGCCCATCGACTATCCATTGCTGGCGACGGACGACCTGGGCGAGGCGCAACGGCTAGAAGCACGCGAGCTTGCCGCGACCCACGAGCTGGGTGATCCGGTCTGGCGTGAGGTCGCCTCGCTGCAGTGCCTGTGAACTTCACATGCTCAACGCAGCATGCCGGCATCCGCTGACGACCACGACCACTCGCGCACCTCGGGCAGGTCCAACCCTGAGCGGTGCACTGGGTCCGATGCATGTGCTACGTCGGCGCGTGTTGCTGCACGCCGTCGGCCGTGATTCGCGGCCGGCGTCTGACGCTGATCGATCTGGCGCGGGCATGGCCAGATGCGCAGCGCATCCGCGCACCGCTGAAGGCACTGGATCGGCTCGCGGGGAACCCCCATCTGCAGGGCGAGCGCTACGTCGTTTACCACGTGATGGCACGCTGGTTGGTGCGCAACCGGCAGCCCATCGTAGGGATCGATTGGTCGGATTTGAAGCAGGATGGAAGCTCATCTCAAGCAAGATGGCTGGAACCGTGGAGGATTTCGGCCCCGAAAAGACAAAACGTATGATTTCAATTGGTTCCGATTGTATTCTGGTAATGCTCGGGGCTGCTCTTGCGTTGAGGGCAAAAAGGGTTGACCGGGTTGTTGCAACGACTTCGCTACGGGAACAGACAGTGGGAAGAACAACGGTAATCGCAATTGCCATATCAGCGTTCGCGGCAGCCGCATTTGCGGCGAACGGCTTGCGCGCCGTTCCGCCCGACCAGCTCGATCACTACTGGCAGCGGACCAACACCGAACTCGACGTGGACGTGCCGAACTTCGGCAAGAATCTGGACAAGCCGACGTGTTCCGCGGTCACGTACACCATCGGTTCCGATGGCGTGACGCGCGATATCACGGTGCGACGCACGGTGCCGGCCGGCGACCTGGCGTCACGGCATCAAGCGCTTCCCGTTCACTTACGACCCGATGTACTGGGGTGCGGTGTTTCCACTAGGCAGGTACGCGGTGGCCACGCTGCGTATGATGCAGGCCATGAGCCCGCCCTTCCTCGGCGTGCTTCCGCACTGCATGTTCGCGATCGGCTGCGCCGCGTGGTTGATTCTTTTCATCGGCCGGATGCGTGCGCTGCGGCGTGACTGGCGCGCCTGCACGCGGCGTTGATCCGCCCTCGCACTGCCACGAAGATCGAGCAATCAGCCCGGGAAATATCCCGGGGCCAGGGCCGCATTTGCGGGCACCGATCGACACAGGCGCGCTGCCATGGTTCGCGCGCAATCGATGGGCAGGTAATGGCCGGTGTCAATCCCCGTCGTCCGGCGTCGTGGTGTGTACCTCGTTTCCGCTGCCGTCGCGCACGCGCACCGCGACCGGGATGCCGGCGCGCACGCTTTCCGTGACGATGCAGAAGTCCTCGAACTGTGCGAGCACCCTATCGAGGTTTTGCAGCGACGCTGCGGAATCCGCAAGTTGCAAATCCACTTCCATGCCGGCTACGCGCCAGCGACCGTGCGCGTTGCGTGCGATGCGGCCTCTGGCTTTCGCGTGCAACGGCGCCGGCGTATTGCGGAACTTGCGCAACGCAAACAACAGGCTCGCGGCCAGGCAGTTTGCGGTGGCGGCGAGCAGCAACCGCGCGGGGTTCGGCCCGGCATCGTGGCCTTGCGGTGGCGACTCGTCGGTGACAAGGTCCCTGATCGCGGTGCCATCGAAACGGATGCGAAACTCGAAATCCTCGACCTGTTCCAGGCTCAGCTCGAGTTCTTGTTCGTCGCCCATGGCATGTCTCTCTCTTCGGGTGCCGGGAAATTGTCCGGAATTGAATGAAGGTTGCGTGCCTGCCTCAGCCGCCGCACGCTCCGCAACAGACGGAAGGTACCTGTTCGAGTTGCTTCCAGTCGACCGGGTATCCCGCCCGCGCGAGCAATGCGATCAGCTCGGGGGAACTCAACTCGACCGCAATCCGGAGGCTGGCATCCGCCGGATCGATGTCGGCCACTGCCATGGGATCGATTTCGACGAGTGCGATGTTGATCGTGTCGAGATCCGGTTTCACGCCACGGGTCCTGATATGGAATTCCATGCACTGCCCACTGGTTGCCGCACCACGACGATTGTCCCGCGTGCCGCTGGAAAACATTTGATCATGGTCAAGGAATGCCGTCGCGGCGTCTTCGGGCATCAGCGATGGACGCGACAGGCACAAGCAACGCCGTCCCCGGCATCCAGGACGCGGCATGACTGCGCCGCACGCCCTGTCGTTGGGTGGCGTCAAAGCGGGAAACCCCGTTTCGGTTGGCGTCGGGTTGCCGATACCCGAACTGCCGGCGTCGATGGCGATCAGGCCGTAACCGCGCCCCCGGCAATTCCGTTGAGGGTGCCGGCACGGACTTCCTCCTCGATGCGACGGCCGACCTCGGCGTCGATGTGGTTCCAGTATTCGAATGCGCGTTCGAGCACCTCGCTGTGCACGCCAGCCAGGAGGCTGCCGGCAACCTGCTCGACCAGCGCCGCGCGCTGCCGGTCGTCGAACACCTCGCGCACCAAATTGCCAGCTTGCGCGAAATCGTCGTCGTCGGCGCGCAGCGTGTAGGCGCTGCGCACCATTGCGCCGTCCGCTTCCCAGCCGTCCTCGACCGTGCCGGTGGCGTCGGACCAGCCGCGTTCACCACTGTTGGGCGCGTAGGTCGGCGCGTTGCCGCGGTGCTCGAAGGCCATGTGGCCGTCGAACTGGTAGGTGTTGACGGGTACCTTCGGCCGGTTCACGGGCAACTGGTGGAAGTTCGCACCGATGCGGTTGCGTTGCGCGTCGGCGTAGGCGAACGCACGGCCAAGCAGCATCTTGTCGGGCGACAGGCCGATGCCCGGCACGGTGTTGCCGGGCGAGAACGCGGCCTGTTCGATCTCGGCGAAGAAGTTCTCGGGATTGCGGTCCAGGGTCATCGTGCCGACCTCGATCAGCGGGTAATCCCGGTGCGGCCACACCTTGGTCAGGTCGAACGGATTGATGTGGTAGGTCCTGGCATCCGCATAGGGCATCACCTGCACGGACATCGTCCAGCTCGGGTAGTCGCCGCGGCGGATGGCTTCGAACAGGTCGCGGCGATGGAAGTCGGCGTCGTTGCCGGCCATGGCCGCGGCTTCGGCGTTGCTGAAGAACGCCATGCCTTGTCGGGTGTGGAAGTGGTATTTCACCCAGAACTTCTCGCCCGTGCGGTTGATCCACAGATAGGTGTGCGAGCCATAGCCGTTCATCTGTCGCCACGTGCGCGGCAAGCCGCGTTCGCCCATCAGGTAGGTCACCTGATGCGCGGTTTCCGGGTTCAGGGTCCAAAAGTCCCACTGCATGTGGTTGTCGCGCAGGCCTGAATCCGGAAGCCGTTTCTGGCTGCGGATGAAATGCGGGAACTTCATCGGGTCGCGCACGAAGAACACCGGCGTGTTGTTGCCGACCAGGTCGTAGTTGCCTTCGCTGGTGTAGAACTTCAGCGAGAATCCGCGCACGTCGCGCCAGGTGTCGGGGCTGCCCGCTTCGCCGGCCACGGTCGAAAAGCGCGCCAGCATTTCGGTGCGTACGCCCTGCTGGAACAACGCCGCCTTGGTGTAAGCCGACAGGTCGTGGGTCGTCTCGAACACGCCGAACGCGCCGCTGCCCTTGGCGTGGGGCTGGCGCTCGGGCACCTTTTCGCGATTGAAGTGCGCCATCTGTTCCAGGAAATGCACGTCGTGGAGCAGGATCGGACCATCGGGACCGATGGTCAGCGAGTTGCGGTCGCTTGGCGCGGGCGCGCCGGAAGCCGTCGTGGATCTTGCGTCCTGCTTGGAGTCTCGAGCGTTCATGGCGCATCTCCTCGGCATCGAAGGGGGGCGGCCGCCCAAAGCCGCATTCGGCCAACACGCCACCGTGCAGCTCTCGCGGCGGTCGCGCCGGCCCGTTGCCCTGGGCGAGCCATACGGGCGTATCCAGATGTTCCCCATGAAAGCGGGATGGAATGCACGTGTATTGACATTGATCAACAACAAGTGCCTACCCAGCGATACGGTTGACTGCCCGACTGAGGATGGTGAACGACATGCCCCGACTCGACACGGCCCGTAGTCGCCACTGGCAGGTGCCGGAACAGTTCCATCGCGATGCGGGCTGGAGCAAGCGCCTGTTCGACGGCACGCTGGTCCGGATACGCCCGATCGGCAAGCAGGATGCCGAGCTGGAGCTGGATTTCCTCAGGCGCCTGTCGCCCGCAATGCGCAGCCTGCGTTTTCTCGGCCTGGTGCGCGAACCCTGCCCCGACGTGGCGCGCGAGCTGACCAATCTGGATCCCGCCAACGCGGCAGGTTTCATCGCCGTGGTTTCGGACGAAGGGCGCGATCGCCAGGTCGGTGCCGCGCACTTTTACGTCAGTCCGAAGGGCGACAGTTGCGATTGTTCGGTTGCGGTAAGCGATGAATGGCAAAAACGTGGCATCGGGTCGTCACTGATGCGCGTACTGATCGAAGCGGCGCGGTCACGTGGCATCCGTCATTTGCGGGCCTTCGCCCCCGCGGATTCCGACGGCAGCCATCACCTGGCGGCGCGGCTCGGCTTCAAGCGCCGCCTGGATCTGCACGACCCGGCGGTGGAGGCCTACCACCTCGAATTGACGTGAATCACGCTGGATCAGACAGCGCATGACGTCAATCCGGAGCGGCCTGCATTGCGCGCGCTTCGATGCAACGTGCAACGACATCGCCGCATTGCCGGTCGACATGCTCGAATGAACGCCGAAACGCGCCTCTCCATCATGCCTTGCGCGGCGAGTTCAGGTGCCCTCTGGCTGGATGCGCATGGCCGCCGCGCGCCAGCCAGGCGTAATACAGCAACGGTATCACCAGCAGGGTCAGCACCGTGGACACGAGGATGCCGAAGATCAGCGACACCGCGAGCCCCTGGAAAATCGGGTCATCAAGGATGAAGAAGCCGCCGATCATCGCCGCCAGCGCGGTCAGCGCGATCGGCTTGGCGCGGACCGCGGCGGCTTCGACCACGGCGTCGGCCAGCGTACGGTCTTTCGCCAGTTCCAGGTCGATGAAGTCGATCAGCAGGATCGAGTTGCGCACGATGATCCCGGCCAGCGCGATCATGCCGATCATCGAAGTCGCGGTGAACTGGGCGCCGAGCAGCGCGTGCCCCGGCATGA
>JAFEEJ010000212.1 GCA_018241145.1 Pseudomonadota bacterium
CACCAGCCGCACGCCCCAGTTGGGGATGTTGAAGAACGGAAAAACCTGCGTGGCGATCTGCACGATCAACCAGCCGGCGATCGCGTAGGCGACCGCCATGCGCCACACGTGGCGGCGTTTCAGTTCCGCGAAGAACGACCGCGACTCGGCCACGACCCACCTCGCGCCCGCCGACGGCGCGCCGGCATCCCGGCCGCGAGTTTCCGCCAGCGCGTTTCACGGCGCAACCCTGCACCCGCGCGGGCTACCCTTCGTCAACGCAACCGGCGTAGGATTGGCGGCCGGGCGTCTCGAAAGGGGGTTCCGCCATGTTGCGCAAGCTCGTTGTCGCAGGGATCTTCTTCGCCGTCGCGGCGACGGCGCACGCGGGACCTCCGCCGATCATCGGCCTCGGCGACAGCATCGGCGAGGGCGTGCAATCGGCCGACGCGAACGCGTCCACCCAGCCGAACACCTATCTCGCGTTGGTCGCCGCGCAGATGGGCAAGCCATTCACGCAGCCGTTGATCCGCACCAGCCCGATCGGCGTGGTGGGTTCGACCGTCGGACGCTCGCGCATGGATCCGACGGCCCTGGTCGCCGACCTCGCGGTATCCGGCGCCGACAGCGGCTCCATCCTCACCGACAGCGCCGGCTGGCCGGTCGACGACGAAACCGATCTGGTGGAATTGCCGCGCACCGGCACCCAGATCGAGATCGCGCAGCGACTGAAGTCGCCGCTGGTGATCTGCTGGATCGGCAACAACGACGTGCTCGGCGCGGTGCTCGCGTTCGACCACCTCGACGCCAGCCAGATCACGCCGCAGAACGTGTTCGCCGGCAACTTCCAGACGATCGTCGACGACCTCACCGGCTGGCACGACAAGGTCGTGTTCGCGAACGTGCCGGACGTCACCAGCATCGGATACCTGTTCTCGCCGCAGGACCTGAAACTGTTCCTCGGCGATTCGTACGGATTGCCGCAAGGCAGTTACACCAGCCTCGTCGCGATGCTGATGATCCGCATGGGCCTGCTGCCGCCCACGATCCTGCGCGACCCGGATTGGGTACTCGACGCGAACGAGATCGCGACGATGCGCAAGGCGACTGCCGGTTTCAACCGGACCATCGCCGACGATGCCGCCGCGGCCGGCATGCCGGTGGTGGACATCCACGGGATCATGAACCGGTTCGCCGCACACCCGCCGACGATCGGCGGCGTGTCGTTGCTGCTGCGCTACAACGGCGGGCTGTTGAGCCTCGACGGCGTGCATCCGTCCGACATCGGCCATGCGCTGATTGCCAACGCGTTCATCCGCAAGATGAATGCGACCTGGCAGATGGACATCCCGACGCTGTCGCAAACCCGGCTGGCATCGATCGCATCGAAAGATCCCTTCATCGATTTCAACGGCAATCTGGTCGTGCGCGGACGGCCGCTGCGTGGGCTGCTGGAAACGCTGGGGCCGACGCTCGGCATTTCCGGCGACCGCCCGTGGCAACCGGGCATCCACCCGGAACTCGGCCGGCAATTCATGCAGCAGTATTTCTCCGCGACCGGCCGGAACCCGGCGCGCGCATGGACGCAAGCCGATGCGATCGAAGCGATGCGGCACGTATTCGGGCTGGATGCCCAACGATGAATTGCGCTACAGACGTGCCCCACTGCAACCGGCCAGCCACTCCAGCCATTCGCTGAACACGATCAATGTCCAGATCGCGCGCGCATGATCCTCCCGGCGCCGTCGATGTCCGGACAGCAGCGCCAGCGCCGCATCGGTATCGATGCCGGCGCCCGCCAGGTTGGCGCCGCCGAGCCGCGCTTGCGCCCATTCGTGCAACGGACCGCGCAACCATGCGGCCAAGGGCACCGACAATCCACGCTTGCGGCGTGCAATCACCCACCGCGGAAGATAGCCCGCGGCGTAGCGTTTCAGGAATGGCTTGGTGGTCAATCCCCGCACGCGTTGTTCGGGGCGCAGCGTCGCTGCAAACTCGACGACCTTGCGATCGAGAAACGGCGCCCTGACTTCCACCCCGTGCAACATGCCGCCGCGGTCGGCCTTGGCGAGCAGGCCCTCGGGCAGCGAGTGCGTGAAATCGTATTGCTGGACTGCATCCAGCAACTCCGCGGGCGGCTGGAATGTGTTTTCGGCAGACGGTTCGATGGCGAGCCGGCCCAGCCATTCCCGCGAAATGCCGGCGGTCCATGACCGATGCCGTGTCATTCCATCCTGCCCGTCTCCCTGCACAAAACGCTTCAACAGGAATGACACCGCAACCTTGCGGTCGCTGACCGGCAACGTACCGACCAGACGGCTCGTCAGCGTGCGGATCGCTTGCGGCAGGCGCGCGTAGCGCGCGGCCAGGCGCGCGCCAGGATAGGTCGGATAACCGCCGAACAACTCGTCCGCCCCCTCGCCACCCAGAACCGTGCGGACGTCTTGGGAGGCGCGCTCGGCGATCTTCGCCATCGGAATCCAGGCGGGATCGGCAATCAGCTCCCCCGTCCCGGCGATCAACTTGCGCAGCATCGGCGGGAAGTCTTCGGCCGAAACCGTGGCGGGAATGAAGGCGCAACCCAGATCTTCCGCCACGCGTCGCGCCTGTTCGCCTTCATCGAACGAAGCTTCGGCGAAACGGACACAATACGCCGGCAGCGTTCTGTCGGGACGCAGCTTGCGCAGAACCGCGGCGATGAGCGCGGAATCCAGACCTCCGCTCAACAACACGCCGTAGTCGACATCCACGTCGCTCTGGCACGCAACGGCATCGCGAAAGATGGCATCGAATTCATCAGGCGCCGGCGAGGTTGCCGCCCGGTTCCAGGCGAAGTTCCAGTAACGGCGGACGCGAAGGCCCGAGGCATCGAATACGGCCATCTCCCCTGGGCCAAGCTTGCGAACTCCCGCCAACGGACTGCGGGGTGCGGGACAAAAGCCCGATTCGAGGAAACGCGAGACACCGGTTGGATCGACTCGCACAGGCACAAGCCGCGATGTCAACAGCGCCGCCAGTTCCGAGGCAAACGCGATGCGCGACCCCGATGCGTGGTAATACAAGTGCCGCTCGCCAGCTCGATCCCGGGCCAGGATCAGACGCTGCGATCGCGCATCCCACAAGGCGATGGCAAACACACCGCGGATTTTCTCGAGGAACGCCAGCCCTTCTTCCAGATAAAGCGGCGCGAGGACCGCAACATCCGTGGAAAGCGTGATCTCGTGCCCGCGACGGGCCAGCGATTGCCTCAGTTCGCGGTGATTGTCGATTTGCCCGTTGCAGGCGACGATGATGCCGGCGTCATGCTGCAGCAGCGGCGGTTGCGGTTGATCGATGCCGCGAATGGCAAGGCGATTGGCGGCCATGACCACGGGGTTCCGCGCCAGCAAGGCATCCCCGTTCGGCCCGCGGTGCTTCATGGCTTCCAGCATTCGCCGGACGCATTCCGTCTCGATCGAAAGCGGGGGACTTTCCCGTGCGTCCAGGTTCAATACACCGCTTATTCCGCACATCTCATCCGACGCCCATTCCGGAATTCATGTCGAACGCCCGATCCGCACCCGCTTGAGCGAATGCTGTTCCCATTCCCCGAGATCGATCACCCCGGCGCTCGCGCAATCCGGTGTGGAAGCAATCCCGGGGGCGAGGCCGCGATCGATCACGAGCAGCGCCGAGCCGGAATGGCGCAACGCCTTGCACAACGCAACGCCGGCCTGCGGCGAGTGCCACGCCACGCCATAGACCGGCTTGTCGAGGTACAGACGGATTCCCCACGGAGTGTTCTCTTCGATGTCGTAGTCGAGAGCCGTGTCCTCGATGAACACCACGGCCGAATAGCCCCCGGGATCGGTGACGGAAAGCAGGCGCCGTGCGAGCAGCCGATTGTCGGTGGCTGGATGCACGCCGTAAGCCACTCCGGCCTTCACGGCCAGCAGGGCGAAGATCCACGCGCCCAGCCACGCACGCTGTCCGAAGCCGCGCAGATCGATCCTGTCGCGAAGCTCGAGCGAAAACGCGAGCGACAGCGGAAGGAACAACGGAAGCAGGTACAACGGCAGCCGCGATTGCGCGAGGCAGAAGATGACGAACGGGATAAAAAACCACAGGGCGAGCAGCCGTTGGATCGAGCCTGCGCTGTCCGCCGCGCCTTTCGATTTCGTTCGCGCCAGCAGCGCGCCGGCTGTTCTTGCAAGGCTGCGCCACCATGGAGCAGTACCCAGCACGATGGTGGGCAGGTAAACGGCGGCCCACTTGATCGGGCCGGCATTCCTGTGCTGCGCCGCGGTGAAAATCCGGTTGTAAACCTCTCCGTGGAGGAAGTAATGCAGGGCCCACGGGATTCGAATCACGACCACCGCATACCAGCCCAGTCCGATCAGCAGAAAAAGCAGGATGCCCGCGGGTGGGAACAACCTTGCGAGACTGCGCCACCCGTCTCGAATGACCATGAAGGGAACGATGGCCAGGAGCGGAAGCAATCCGGGCGGCCCTTTTGCGAGGAACGCCGCTCCCCAGCCCGCCCACATCAACAGCAGCGAGCGTCTCGAGTGTTCGTGCGAACCAAAGGCAAAACTCAGGAAGCCGTACATCGCGACGGCTTCGCACAAAGTGAGCAGCGCGTCCGTGGTGACGAGATTCGCGGCGATGAAAGGAAATGCCGAACAGCCGTACACCAGCCCCGGAAGCCACGGCTTTTCCGGAATCAGCAGCCTCCCCATCGCATACAGCAGCAGGATCGTCGCCAGATAGAAGAGCGCATACGGCACGCGCGCAGCCCACGTATTGCGCCCGAACACCTTCATCGAAGCGGCGATGATCCAGTACGTGGCAGGCGGCTTGGACAGATTGACTTCACTGGGACTGTAGGCGGGCACCAGGTAATCGCCCGAATCCAGCATCTGCAGCGCGCCATCGACATAGCGGCCCTCGTCCGGACTCCACAGGCCGCGCGAACCCTGGAAAGCCATTCCCAGAAGCAAGCCTAAAGCAACGAGCCCGACGAATCCCCAGCGATCGAAGCGCTGGATGGAGATCACGGACATGGCGAAGACCCGCGGCAAACCCGAGTGCTTCGGTGAGGAAGAAACCGGCCAACCATGCCCTGCATCAGCTTGACTTCCTGATGAGCTGCACATTGCGCAGGAAAATCAGCAGCGTCACGGTCTCCCCGACGATGAAGGGAAGTTCGTCTCGATGGATCGCATAGGCGAGCAGGAGCGTCCCTGCCGCGACACTCAGATACCAGAAGGCATGCGGGACCCTGCTCTTGCCCTTGATTTCGCTGTACAGCCATTGCACCGCGAACCTCGCGCCGAAAAGCAGCTGTCCGGCCAGTCCGATTCCAAGCCAGAGGTTTTGATTTCCGCTATCCATCGACGCCCATCCCGTGGGAAGCCAACTCGCGCAAACGAAGTTGCACGTTGCGCAAATAGATGGCCAGTCCACCCGTTTGTCCCACGACGAAAACCGGATCGCGCTGATACGCCGCATACGCGAGCAAGATCGTGCCGCCCGCCACGCTCAGGTACCAGAACGCCATCGGCATGAAGCTGCGATGGTGGCGCTCGCTGTAAATCCACTGGACGACAAATCGCGCGGAAAAAAGGAATTGGCCAATCAGGCCGAGCGCCAGCCAGTCACGCGCGGACATTCGAGACCGCCTCCGTGAATGGCTGCACCGGCATGCACGCGACCCTCGCGTCGGCGCCGAAGCCGGACACGGAATGCGGATCGCGTTCCGCCGGTTTGCGATTCCCTGCCGACGCCAGCCGCGACTTGCGCGCCGGATGGCGGCACCGTTGCCGGATCCGTGGTGGAAACAAGGGCACGGCGATCTCCAGAGCAGTGCGCCACGCCCTCACGCGGCCAGGATTTTCAGATGCACATGGATCAAACGATCTGCGCGACCGCACCGAATCCGTGCGCCGCACCGCCGATATCGAGCGGCGATGCGCAGCTTATCCCGGGAAACTTTCATTTTACTTACCGGGTCTTTGCGACGCGTCGACCACTTGTCAGGGATGATGCGTTCCGGCGGTCATCAACGCATCTACCAGGACGACAAGTTGTTCCGCGGCAGAGTGCATTCGACGCCGGGGTTGGCACAGGCGATTGCGCGCACCACGGAATGGGCGCAAGCCGATGCCATGGAGGCGGTGCGGCATGTGTTCGCGCTGGATGCCGACAAGAAATCCGGCTCTGGCCTGTCTATTTCATCGCCACGGCATCGGTGGTGGTGGGCAGGCCGACTTTCTTGCAGAACGCTTTGAGCCGCGGATCGTCGCGGTAGCGCAGGATCAGCGGATCAGAGAGCAAATAGCCGACGCCGGCATCGCGACTGATCCAGGCATGGTCCAGCCACAGGAACATGTCATCCGGGTCGCGGCGCAACGCGTACACTTCGGCGATCTGGTAAGGACCAGCGTTGGCTTGATCCTTGACCACTTTCGCGAGCGCGGCATCCGCAGCGGCACGATCGGGGCCGACCTGCAAGGCAAAGGCCATCGCGTAGTCGTGCCACGAACCCGCAGGTTCCTGCCGTGCAGCGGCCAGTGCGGCCTTGGCGTCGCCGCGCAGGATTTCGATGATCGCGAGTTGCTCGTGGTAATACGCCGCACCCGGTTGCAGGGTGATCGCGGTGTCGACAACCTGCCGGGCTTCGTCCAGTCGATCCAGCGCAGCGAGCCAGGTGCCCTGCCAGAGGTACCAACCGGCATGACGCGGATCGCTGGCCAGTGCCTGACGGGTCAAGTCCACCGCGCGCCGGTTCTGCCCCAGCGTGCCAAGCGCAACAGCCAGTCCGAATTGCGCCGCGGCATCGTTGGGGGCGAGTTGCAGCGCGCGCCGGTACTCGGTTTCGCCACCGACCCAGTCCATGTCCACGTTCAAGACCAGATACGCGCGTGCCAAATGGGCCTGCGTGGAGTCCGGGTCGAGTTGCAGTGAGGTGGCCGAGGCCGCGCGTGCCGCGTCCGTGGCGCGCGCGATCTTCGCAGGGTCGCTCAGGAACTGGATGGCGAGGCTGGTCCACGCGAAAGACAGCCGTGCATACGCCGCTGCGTACCGTGGATCGAGGCGTATCGCCTCATGGTAGGCATCGATGGCCTGACGAAAGCCGTCTTCCGTGCCGAGTGCCACATACGCGATGCCGCGTTGGTAGGCGGTATAGGCATCCAGATTGCCGCTGGGCGGCCGATCGGTCTGCACCACCGCACCGGGCGCGGTCAGCAGTTCGGCTTTCAGCGCGGTGGCGACGGATTGCGTGATGGCGTCCTGCAGCGCGAACAGGTCGGTGTACGGCTTGTCATAACGTTGCGACCACAGCACGCTGCCATCGGCGGCATTCACCAGCGTCGCGGTGATCCTCACCACGTTGCCGGCGCGCTGCACGGTGCCTTCCAGCAGGTGCGCCACGCCCAGCTTCGCGCCGATCTCGGCGCTGGGATCCTTGCTGTAGCGGAACTGGAACGCCGAATTGCGGCTGATCACCTTCAGGCCAGCGAACTGCGACAATGCGTTGATCAAATCTTCCGAAAGACCGTCGGAAAAGAATTGCTCGCCCTTCTCGCCTTCGTTGGCGAACGGCAATACCGCGACGGATTTCGGCGGGATCCGCGCCGCGGCCATGGCCAATGCCGATTGTGCCTGCGCGATGCCCTTGTGCCACACGAACTGATTGCCGAGCAACAGGATCACCGCGACGGCGAGCACCGCGATGATCGCGAAGTCCAGTTTGCGGCCGGTACGCCTTGCGATGGAATCGCCCGGTGGAATTTCGCTTTCGCGCCTCAACCCCTGCGGCGTGATCTCGAAGATCCACGCGAATGCGAGCCAGAACGGAAAACCGATCGCCGCGGCGATCACGAAGCCGCGCGTGGCCCAACCGGGCGCATCGAAACTCGGACCCAGTTGCGCGATGCCTTGCGCCAGCGCCCACACGGCACCGACGTACAGCACGGCCGCGCGCAAGACGTTGCGGCATTTCAGTTCCCCGAAGAACGACCGCGGCTCGCCCACGACCCGCCCTGCCCCTGCCGGCGGCAAGCCGGCTTCCACCGCGCAAGTGTCCGTCCGTGCATGACTGCGCGCAAGCGCGGCCGTTCGGCCAGCCTGCCGATTCGGGAAATGCGCCGCACCACACTTATACTTGCGCGATGCTCAAGATCGACACCCACGCCCACATCCTTCCCGCAGAGTGGCCGGACCTCGCCGCCAAGTACGGCGACGACCGCTTTCCGGTGATGACGCGATCCGACGGCCGCCACCGCATCTACAAGGACGGCAAGTTTTTCCGCGAGGTCTGGCAGAGCGCGTTCGACGCCGGCTATCGCATCGACGATTACGCGCGCCACGGCGTGGACGTGCAGGTGGTCTCGACGGTACCGGTGATGTTCTCGTACTGGGCCAGACCCCACCAGGCGCTGGAACTGCACCGCCATCTCAACGACCACACCGCCGGGATCTGCCGCGACCATCCGCGGCACTACGCCGGCATCGGTACGGTGCCGCTGCAATCCCCGCGCCTCGCGATCGAGGAAATGGAGCGCTGCACGGAGCAGCTCGGCCTGCAGGGCGTGCAGATCGGTTCGCACGTGGACGACTGGAACCTCGACGCGGCGGAACTGTTCCCGTTCTTCGAGGCCGCCGCCGACCTCGGCGCGGCGATCCTGGTGCATCCGTGGGACATGATGGGCACGAACACCATGCCGAAGTACTGGCTGCCGTGGCTGGTCGGCATGCCGGCCGAACAGTCGCGCGCGGCGTGCGCGCTGATCTTCGGCGGCGTGCTGGAACGGCTGCCTTCGTTGCGCGTGGCCTTCGCGCACGGCGGCGGCAGTTTTCCATTCACGATCGGCAGGATCGAGCACGGTTTCAAGATGCGGCCCGACCTGGTCGCCACCGACAACGCGCGCAACCCGCGCGAATATTTCCCGCGGCTGTTCTTCGATTCCTGCGTGCACGATCCGCAGGCGTTGCGTTACCTGCTGGACGTGGTCGGTCACGACCGCGTGATGCTCGGCACCGACTATCCGTTCCCGCTGGGCGAACAGGAACCCGGCAGCGGCATCGAGGCGCTGGACCTGGACGAAAACGACCGCGCGCGGTTGTTCCATGGCTCCGCGCTGGAATGGCTGGCGCTGCCGCTTTCCCGTTTCACGAAGGAATCGTAGGTTTGCTGTCCTTGTTCGTGGTGAAGTATCCAGGGTCACGAACGGGCATTCGCGGAGACTCCCGATGAAGATGCGACACGTGCTTCCCCTGCTGTGCGCGCTCGGCGCCATGCCGCTGGCCGCCCACGCGACCGACTACACACTGGACGACGGCGCCGTGCAGTTCTCGGCGCCCGATGCGTGGACGCCGCTGATGGAGAAACACGACGGCGACCCGCAGTTCCTCGCATTGCAGGTGCCCGGCGCCGGCGCGGAAGGCACGCTGGCACGCATCACCGTCACCACCCAGCACGTCGCCGATGCGCAGGCCTTCGACCAGTTCATGAGCGAACAGGTCGCCAAGGCGCGCCGCCTGCCCGGCTACACCGGCGGCGCGTCGAACGATGCTCCCGCCCGGAAATACAGCGCGCTGGAAAACAAGCAGAGAAACGATTACGCCGAATACTATGCCTATCGCAACGGCCTCGGCCTCCAGGTGCGCTGCATCCGCCCGCAGTCGGCGCCGGCGGCGTGGGCGTCCACTTTCGATGCCGGATGCTCGGCCATCGCCCAATCCGTGACCGGGCATTGAACATGGGCGAGTACATTTTCGATCGCGCGTGGGCGCGCGCGCAGGACGCCGCCGATCCGCTGCGGGATTTCCGCGGCGAATTCCTGATCCCCCCGCATGGCGAAGGCGAGCAGGTGTACCTGTGCGGCAATTCGCTCGGCCTGCAACCGCGCGCCACGCGGCAGGCGTTGCTGGACGAACTCGACGACTGGGCGCGGCTGGGCGTGGAAGGCCACGTGCACGGCCGGCATCCGTGGCTGCCGTACCATCGCGAAGTCCGCGATGCGCTGGCCGAAGTGGTCGGCGCACGACCGGACGAAGTCGTCGCGATGAACACGCTCACCGTCAACCTGCACCTGCTGATGGCGAGCTTCTACCGGCCGACCCGCGAGCGCCACGCGATCCTGATCGAGCGCAACGCGTTTCCGTCCGATCGCCATGCGGTCGCATCGCAGATCGCGTTCCATGGTTTCGATCCCGATCATGCGCTGATCGAACTGGACGGCGACGAGCCCGGCGGCGCGATTTCGCCGGCCGCGATCGAACGCGCGCTGCACGAGCACGGTCCGCGCATCGCGCTGGTGCTGTGGCCGGGCGTGCAATATCTGACGGGACAGGCCTTCGACCTCGCCGCGATCGCGAAGCTCGCGCACGCGCAAGGCTGCACGGTCGGCTTCGACCTGGCGCACGCGGCCGGCAACGTCGAATGCAACCTGCACGATGCCGGCGCCGATTTCGCCGCGTGGTGTTCCTACAAATACCTCAATTCCGGCCCCGGCGCGGTGGCCGGTGCATTCGTGCACGAACGCCACGCCGGAGCGGAACTGCCGCGTTTCGAAGGCTGGTGGGGCCATCGCGAAGACACGCGCTTCCAGATGCGGCCCGAATTCGACCCCGCGCCCGGCGCGGATGCATGGCAGCTGTCCAACCCGCCGATCTTCTCGCTGGCGCCGGTGCGCGTGTCGCTGGAGATCTTCCGGCGCGCCGGCATGCCGCGCCTGCGCGAAAGATCGAAGCGGCTCACCGGCTATCTGGAATGGCTGATCCGCACGCGGCTGGACGACGTGCTGGAAATCCTGACGCCCGCCGAACCCGAACGCCGCGGCGCGCAGCTTTCCGTGCGCGTGCGCGCCGGGCGCGACGCGGGGCGTTCGCTGTTCGATCATCTCGCGGCGCAGGGCGTGCTCGGCGACTGGCGCGAACCGGACGTGCTGCGGCTTTCGCCGGCACCGCTGTACAACCGTTTCGAGGATTGCCTCGCGCTGGCGGAGTCGGTGCTCGCGTGGCGAGCCGGCGGAGCATCATGGTTGGCGCCTTGACCTGCTTGATGCGCGATACCATATGCAGTATCGTGCAGGAATGAACGCGAAGGCCAAGCTGCTGTCGGGGATCGTCGCCAATCCCAGACAAGTGCGATTCGCGAGCGCCTGCAAGGCGGCCGAGATGCTGGGCTTCGTACACAAGGGCGGCGCCGGCTCGCACCACGCATTCGCGCGCAGCGGCGAACCGACGGGATTGAATTTCCAGAACCGCGGCGGCTTCATTCCGCCTTACCAGGCAAGGCAGTTGATCGCGATGATCGAGAAGTACGGAGACAAGCCATGAACCGCTACCCCCTCAATATCTTCTGGTCCGACGAGGACAAGGGTTTCATCGCCGAAGCGCCGGATCTGCCCGGCTGCTCCGCATGGGGCAAGACCGAAGCCGATGCCGCACGCGAGGCGCAGCACGCCATCACCGCATGGTTGCAGGCGGCGAAAGCCGCCCGGCGTGCGATCCCCAAGCCCACCGTCGCCGAGCCCGTGTCAAGTTACAGCGGCAAGTTCCTGGTGCGCGTGCCGCGCAGCCTGCATGCGCGGCTTGCGCGCGAAGCCGAGCAGCAAGGCGTCAGCCTGAACCAGTGGGCGGCGACCAAACTCGCCAACGCGCGGCTTTGATCCGGCCGGCGCGGTTCGGTTCGACCATCGGACACGGAAGACATGGG
>JAFEEJ010000213.1 GCA_018241145.1 Pseudomonadota bacterium
GGTGTACGGCACGTGCAGCTTGTCCAGCGCCATCCGCCACCAGCCTTCGGTCTGCGTGGAAAGCCAGGTGTGCATCAGCGCGATGCGCGGCACGCGGCCCTGCACGCCCAGCGCGGCGAGATCGAACTCCGGTGCCGCGGCATCGCTGTCTGCCCGCCGCATCGGTACCTTCAGTACCGATGGATCGGTGATGCGCGCGACGTCCACCCCGAACAGGTCACCGAACGACCAGCCGGTATCGTCGTAAGGATGCTTCTGCGGATCGTCCGGCGACCAGTATTGGCGATCCAGCAGGGTGTCGGCGATGCGCGAATACGGCTGGTCCATGCGGATGATCCAGCTGCCCGCCGGGAAAGTCCGCGCCTGCGCGCGTGCCTGCGGCGGCGTCACGCCGTCGGCGAAACCCGCCGGCGACTGCACCGTGAACGGCGCGGACGCACGGCTGATCTCCACGTGCTGCAGGTTCAGGGCATGCAGCAGGTGCATCTGTGCGCCCTTGTGCTTCTCGTCGGCGGTCAGCACATAGGCCGCGGGGCCCGCAAGCTGCGGCTTTTCGATGGAACGTCTGGATTTCAGCCAGAAGTTGTCGAGGAAATGCTGGCCGTTCTGCGCGAAGTAGTACAGCGCGGTCAGCAGGCCGGATTGCTCGTAGTTGTTGTTGTCGCGCTGCGACCACAGCACCTTGGGCAGCGGCGGGTTCGGCTTGTACCAGGTGCGTGCATATTCGTCGGGTGAAAGGATGCGCTCCTCGGTGTCGGCGCCGCCGTTGCCGAAGGTCTCGTACAGGCGGCTGATGCCGTTGTGCATGGCCGCGATGAACATCAGGTAGCCGGGACTCCAGGTGTCGAAATCGCCGTGGGTGAATACCCCGGGCAAGCCCAACTTCGTCAATTGCTCGACGTTGTTCCAGCCGATCTGCTGCCATTCGCTGGTGAGAATGGGATCGATCCAGGCGTTGTACGGCCCGTCGCCCACGGTGTTGTCGTACAGGAACGGCACCGATTCGTGCAGGTCGTGCAGCACCTGCGCGTGCCAATCCACATAGGTGTCGAGCACGTTCTTCGTCAGGTCCAGCGTCACTCCCATCGCATCGCGGTTGTTGTCGTGCGCGACGTAATGGCCCCAGTAGATCAGGTGCGGATATTGTTCGTCGGGATGCGCGCGGTGCCACTTGTAGAGGTCGACCATGCGATCGCGGCCATCGACTTCGACCACCGGCGTGATCAGGGTGACCATGTGCGAGCGGATGTACCGGATGTACGGCGCGTCGTCGACGGCCAGCCGGTACGCCAGTTCCATCAGCGCGGTCGGCGCGCCGGTTTCGGTGGAATGGATGGTGCCGGTGATGTAATAGACCGGCACGCTTTGCTTGATCAGCGCCGCGGCTTTCGCGTCGTCCATGCCTAGCTTGCGCGGATCGGCCAGTTGCGCGAGGCGCGCCTTGTTGGCGTCGAGATCCTTCATCAGCGATTCGTCGGCGATCGCCACCGCGATCATTTCGCGGCCTTCCTCGGTCTTGCCGATGCTGAAGACCTGCACCCGCGGCGTGGCCTTGGCCAGCATCCGGAAATAACGGTAAACGTCTTCCGCGTACGGCAACATGTCGGGTGCGCCGGCGACATCGCCCAGCACGGCTTCGGGCGTCGGCACGGTTTGCGATGCCGGCAGGTAATCGGTCAGCGGCGTGTTGAAGGAGGGATCAGTGGTGTACTTCGCGATCTTCGCGGTGTAGGCCTGATCCACCGGCTGGTCCGGGTCGCGCGCATAGGCGTTGTCCACCTGCGCGGAAGCCGCGCCGCACGCGGCCAAGGCCGCAACCGCGAACCCGAACAATTCTCTGCGCATGAACGGTTCCTGTTGGCTGGAAGCCGCCATCCATGGCCGCGGATTCCGTGGTCGCGCGAGGGTAACCGAAAACGCGCATTGCGCGGGGTGCCGGAAGGCCCAGGCGCAAGCGCTCAGGATCGCGGGGCCGCTTCCAGCAACTGCACGCTGAAACGATTGCCGGCATCCTGCCACGCGCGCGTCGCCTGCAGGCCGGCGCGCGCGGCGAGCAACGCGAATTCCCCGGGCGAGTATTTGCAGCTGTATTCGACCAGCATCGCCTCGTCCGCTTCGAAGCGGAAGGTGTGCCCGGCGACGCACACCGCTTGTGCACGCGTGCTGACCAGGTGCGTTTCGATGCGACCGGCCAGTGCATTCCAGCGCGCACGATGCCGGAAAGCCGAAAGATCGAAATCCGCCCCGAGCTCGCGGTTGAAGCGCGCCAGCATGTTGAGCGTGAATTCCGCGGTGACGCCGGCGGCATCGTTGTAGGCGGCCTCCAGCGTGCCGCGATCCTTCTTCAGGTCGATGCCGACCAGCGCCGCGCCGTCGCGGCCCATCTCCGCGCGCATCTGCTTCAGCAGGCGCAGCGCTTCGGGCGCATCGAAGTTGCCGAGGGTGGAGCCGGGGAAATACACCACCGTGCGCCGCGGAGCGCGCCGTGGCCGCGGCAAGGCCACGGGCCGGGTGAAATCGGCGCACACCGGCAGCATTTCGACGTGCGGAAATTCCTTCGCCAACGCCACGATGCTGTCCAGCAAAGCCTCGTGCGCGATTTCCACCGGCACATAGGCCACCGGCGCGTGCAGATGCCGCAGCAGCAGGCGCGTCTTCATGCCCGATCCGCTGCCGTACTCCACCAACAGCACATCGGGCCCCAGCGCCTGCGCGATCGCGCCGGCGTGCCCGCGCATGATCTCCAGCTCCGCGCGGGTCAGGTAGTACTCCGGCTGCCCGCAGATTCGTTCGAACAGCGCCGAACCGCGTGCGTCGTAAAAATATTTCGAGGGCAGCCGGCGTGGTTTCGTGGCGAGCGCATGCAACACGTCGGCACGCATGCCGGCAAGCGCGTCCGGGTGGTCGCCGGGCCGCGGAGAACGGTGCGTCAGCGCATTCATGCATCCTTTCCCAGGCGGATGCCGCTGAACTGCCAGCGTGCCGCCGGATGGAAGAAATTGCGGTACGTTGCGCGAACGTGTCCGGCCGGCGTGGCGCACGAACCGCCGCGCAACACCCATGTCCCGCACATGAACTTGCCGTTGTATTCGCCCAGCGCACCGGCTTCCGGTTTGTAGCCCGGGTAGGCGATGTACGGGCTGGAAGTCCATTCCCACACGTCGCCGAACAATTGCGCCGGCGCATCGGGATCACCATGCGCGGGCAGCGGATGCAATGCGCCGCTGTCGGCGAAGTGGCCCGCGACGGCTCGATCCTGTGCGGCGCTCTCCCATTCCGCTTCGGTCGGCAACCGCGCGCCGGACCAGCGCGCGAACGCATCGGCTTCGTAAAAGCCCACATGGCACACCGGTGCGTGCGCATCGATTTCGCGTTCGCCCGCCAGCGTGAATTCGCCTTGCAGATCCTCGTTCCAGTACAACGGCCCCGACCATTGTTCGCGTTGCACGACATCCCAACCCTCGGACAACCATAGCGTCGCGGTGCGATAGCCCCCGTCTTCGACGAAGGCGCGGTATTCCGCATTGGTCACGCAACGATTGGCCATGGCGTGCGCGTGCAACAAGGTGCGGTGGCGCGGCGATTCGTTGTCGAAGGCGAAGCCCTCGCCCGCATGCCCGATCTGCACGATGCCTTCGCGGCCGTGCAGGAATCGCAGCGGAACGGTTCGCCCCTCTTGCGCCATCGGCGCTCGCCCGCGAAACACCGGCTTCAGCGGATTCAGCGAGAACAGATGCTTGACGTCGGTCAGCAACAACTCCTGATGCTGCTGTTCGTGGTTGAGGCCGAGTTCGAGCAAGGGCGTCAGTTCGGGGTCGGCCCCGGCACGCTCAAGCAGATCCCGCATGCATTGGTCGACATGCCGGCGATAGTCGATCACCTCGCCCAGCGTCGGCCGCGTCAACAGGCCCCGCTGCGGCCGGGCGTGCATCGGCCCGACCGATTGATAGTAGGAATTGAAGAGGTAATTCCATGGCGGGTGCAAGGGTCGGTAACCCTGCCACCGGCCAAGCAGGAACTGCTCGAAAAACCAGGTCGTGTGCGCGAGATGCCATTTCACCGGACTGGCATCGGGCATCGACTGCACCACGGTGTCTTCCGGTTGCAGATCCATGCACCAGGCCAGCGTGGCATCGCGCACGCGCTGGTAGCGTTGCGCGAGGGTGTTCGTGCCTTGCGATTGCGCCGCGGCGAGTGACGGCGATGGGGTCATGTGCTCGTCCGGTATGCGAAACGCATCCCTGCGTCCATGCCGCCGGTCCTGGCGCGTGCCGCGCATCGGCCCTAATTGGAACAAGCCCCGCGTTCAGCGGGTGTGACGGTGGCGCGCGGTGGTTCACTTGTGTTCCAACGCACATCATACTGCGCAGGGCCCCAGCTCGAGAGTGCCGATGGACATCCGTCCCCACGATCCCGCATGGACTCCGCAACCGCTTTCACACGCCAGCGCCCTGCCCGCGCGCTTTTACACGACCGCGGAGAGTGCGGCGCTCGATCGCCGCGCGGTGTTCGCGAAGAGCTGGCAATTGCTGGCGCACGCCTCGCAACTGGAGCAATCCGGCGACCACGTGGTTGGCGAGATCGCAGGCGTGCCGCTGCTGATCGTGCGCGGCGGGGACGGCGAACTGCGCGCGTTGCACAACGTCTGCCGGCATCGCGCGGGTCCGCTGGCGCTGTGCGACGGCCGAGGCGCGAAGCGCCTGCGCTGCCACTATCACGGCTGGACCTATGCGCTGGATGGACAACTGCTGAGTGCGCCGGAAATGCAGACGACGGCGGATTTCGATATCGCCACGATCCGTCTGCCGCGGGCGCGCGTGGCGGCATGGCGCAATCTGGTATTCGCGGCGCTGGACCACGACGTACCGCCCATCGGGGAATGGCTGGACGGCATCGACGTGCGCCTGCGCGGCCACGCGATCGAGGACTACGTCTTCCATGCGCGCGAGGGCTACGACATCGCCTGCAACTGGAAGACCTACATCGACAACTACCTCGAGGGGTACCACGTGCCGCACATCCATCCGGAACTGAACCGGATGCTGGACTATCGCAACTACGTGGTGGAGACCTCGCGCTGGCATTCGCTGCAACACAGTCCGCTGGAAAGCGGCGATGGGTTGTACGGCAGCGGCGAGGCGCTGTACTGGTTCGTGTGGCCCAACACCATGTTGAACGTGATGCCCGGGCGCCTGCAGACCAACCGCGTGCTGCCGACGGGACCGCAGCAATGCCGCGTGGTGTTCGATTATTACTACCCGGCAGAGGCGCTTGCGGACGAATCACGGCGCTCGCAGGATCGCGCCTTCAGCGACCTGGTGCAGCGGGAGGACGTGGACATGTGCGAACACGTGCAACGAGGACTGGCTTCCGGATCGTACGAGGCCGGGCGCTTGAATCCGCTGCGCGAGAACGGCGTGCACCACTTCCACGAGTTGCTGCGCGAGGCCTACCGCGCGTCGCCTTGACCGGCGCCGTGCCGGCTGCTGTCACAGCACCGGCGAGTCGTCGTGCAGCATTTCGCGGCGCACGATCGCGATCGGCGCGAAGCCGTGCTGCATGAAGTCATCGTGGAATTTTTCGAGGTTGAAGTTCGCGCCTTCCTGCTTTTCGACGTCGGCGCGCAGTTTCAGGATCTCCAGTTTGCCGAGCGTGTAATACAGATAGGTCGGATCGGAGGTGCCGCGCTTGGTTTCCACCTCGCCCACCGCCGGCGACTGGTAGCCCTCCCTGACGAAGAATTCCTTCGCCTGATCCATCGTCATCTGGCCGGTATGCAGCTTGATGCCGACGATGAAACGCGCGTTGCGCAGCAGCGCGTCCTGCAACTGGCCCAGCTTCAACAACAACTGCTGGCGGCGATCCTTCGGGAATTCATACTGCGCCAGGCCCTCGTCCAGCATCATCTGCTCGCAATAGTGGGCCCAGCCCTCGGCGTTGGTGTTGGCGCCCAGCAGCTTGCGCACGCGATCGTGCACCTTGTGCATCCACAGGAACTGGATGTAGTGGCCGGGATACGCCTCGTGCGTGGCGACGCTGGTGATCACCGGGTAGCTGAATTGCGCCATGAACTCGTCGACGCGCTGCTTCGGCCAATCCTTTTCCGGAAGCGTGACATTGAAATACGCCGTGGTCGCCTTCGTTTCATACGGCCCCGGTGTGTCCATCGACGCGAACGTGATCGCGCGCATGAACGGCGGCGTCTCTTCCAGCGTCGGCCGCACGGTGGAGGGAATCGTGATGATGTGATGGCTGTCGATGAAGCCGATCAGCGTGTCGAAGGTGGAACGGAAAGTGTCGAGCAGCTTGTCCGGCGGCGGATGATCGGCGGCCAGTTCGGCCAGCACCTGCCGCGGCGTTTTCTTCGGATCGAGTTCGTGCGCGACTTTCGCGAACTCCGCCTGGTTGGCCTTCATGTTGGCCTCGTCGATGGTCACCAGCTTGTCCAGCGGCAGGTCCACCATCTCGTCGTATTGCAGTTTCTTGCGAAACGCATCCGCGCCGATGCGGAAATCGCCGTTCGATTTCGGCAGCACCTCGTTCTTCAGCCAGGCCTGGTAGTCGCCCAGCGCCTTGATCACCGCGCCGTTGGACTCGGCGAACTGGTTCTTCAACGCGGCATCGCCGACATCCGCGAATGCGGAAGGCACGTCGTGCTGGAAGAAGCCGATCAGGCCGGGCAATTGTTCCAGCGCGATCTGCGTGTAGATCTTCGGTGGATCCTTCAAGTTGGCGCGCGCGGCCTGCAAGGCGGCCGGCATCTGTTTCTCGCGCGAAATCAGGTCGCGCAGGCGCGTTTCCGGCGGCGCGAACTTGCGTTCCATCAGCGTGAACGCGCTGGCGGTGATGCCGCTGGAATACGTATCCGGATTTTTTTCCCAGGGCCGGATCGTCTGCAAGGTCAGCAACGTGCTGCGGATGTTGTCGAGCACCAGGTCGCGGTCGCCGCGCACGTATTCGCTCAGGCCGTCCGGATTCACCGCCGAGACCCTCGATTCCCAATCCTTCAGCGCCGCCACTTCGGCATCGATGCCGTTGCGCGAGTAATCCTCGAGCTTGCCGTCGTAGGTGTGGATTCCATCCGAGGTCGCGGTGGACGGGTTGGTCGGAAAGTAGAACCGGTCGAAGTAGCGATCGGCCAGTTGCAGGAACGCCCGGTCACCCGCGCCTGCCGGCGGCGGCGTTGCGGGCGCCGCAGCGATTGCCAGCGGCGCGAGGGCCAGCAACAGGCACAGGATGCTTCCTCGCAACGAGGGTCGGTTCATGGCAAAGGTCTCCGGCAATGACGAATCGCGCACGCGTTTGCCAACGCGCGGTCGACGCCGTCCCCATCCCAGCGTGGACGATCGGGCGAGGCTCAAGCTTCCTCGTCGTCCGTCGCATCGTCATCGGATGCGGGCTTTTCGAGGTGGACCGGATCGTCGCGATGCGGCGTGTTCTGGGGATGCGGCACCGGCCAGGACGGTCCTTCGCGATCGCGACGCTTCTTCGCTTCGAGCAGTTTCTGCAGATTGGCGACGGCCTGCTCGTGGCTGATCGCCTTCGGCTTGGGCGCGCGCGGCTTGGGCGGCTTGCGCACCGGCGCGTGCGCGGCCGGCGAGGGCTGGCGGGGCAACTCCACCCGCGGCGGCGCCGCGTTCCAGCCGCCCGAATCCGGCTCTCGCGGTTTCCATGCCGGCGTGGAACTGACGACCTTGCGCTGCGCCGGGACGCGTGGCGCCGGGGCAGGTGCGGGTTTTGCCGCCGGGGAGGGCCTGGCGGATTTTGCCGGCGCCCGCGGGGTGGCCTTCGGACTTGCGTGCGTCTTCCCGGACGCCGTTTTCCCGGCGTTCCCCTTGCGGGTCGAGGATCGTGCGGCGCCGGCTTTGCGCGACGCCGGCTTGCGTGATGCGGCCTTCCCGGCGCCGCGTTTGGCCGCCGGCGGCCGTGCCTTGGCCTTCTTCACGGAGCGCTTCGCCGTCTTGCGGGCCTTGCCGGCCACCCGCTTCGCGGCAACCGTTTTGGTCTTGCGGGCGGCGGTTTTCCTGCCTTTCGCGGCCTTCTTCGCAACTTTCTTCGTGGATTTGCGGGCCCGGCTGGTGGCCATGTCCGATCTCCTCTTTCCCCTCGGGTTACACGCGGAATAGTGCGCCAGATCGACGCAATTGTCACATCGGCCGCCCGGAACCGGCCATTGTCAGAGCTTGCGGCCGTCCACCTGCTTCACGTTCAGGCTGGCAGGATCGACCCCCTGCAGGCAGCGTACGTTGACGGCCGCGATCGCCTGATCGCCCTGCCTGCCATCGGCGAAGGGGGCCACGCCACAAATCGGGCAGAAGTGATGGGCGATCTGATGCTTGTTGAAACGATACGTGCTCATGTCCGCCTCGGGGGTCCGCAGGTCCAGCTGGTCGCGCGGCACGAACCACAGGAGGTACCCCTTCGGCCGGCAATGCGAGCAGTTGCACTCCGACACCTGATCGATTTCCCCTTCCACATCGAAGGCGATGCGGCCGCAGTGACACCCGCCCCGATGCTTCATCGCCCTCTCTCCCTGCTTGCCTGCCGAACGGGCGCAAGTATCCGCAAGGCGACCGCGGGGGTCCAGTGCCGAAAGCCAAGGTTCGGTGCCGCCCGCCGGCGGCCGGATCAACCGAAGTGCGGGTGTTGCAGCTGATCGACGAAGACCAGCACGACCCGGGGCTCCATGAAAACCGTGAACAACACGCCGTAGGCGCCTCCCCACATGTGGGCGCTGTGGTTGACGCGATCCAACCCGCCAGCGCGGTCCATCCAGATCGAATAGGCGACGTACGCCAACGCATACAGGATGGCCGGCAACGGCAGGAAAAACACGAAGATCATCGCCCAGGGCTGCAGCAGGATGAAGGCGAACAGCACGGCCGAGACCGCCCCGGAAGCGCCGAGGCTGCGGTAACCGGAATCCTTGCGATGCATCCACCAGCTCGGCAGGATGGAAACCAGCAGGCCCCCCAGGTAGAACCACGCAAACCCGAACGGCCCCAGATACTGCGCGTACAACCCTTCCATGACGCGCCCGAAGAAGAACAGCGTGAGCATGTTGAAGAACAGGTGCGAGCCGTCCGCATGCACCAGGCCATAACTGAGCAGCCGCCAGTATTCGTGTTTGCGCGAAATCGCGGGCGGCCACAGGATCAGCGCATCCAGCAGCCGCGGATTGCCGAACGCGGCGATCGAAACGACGCTGGTAACGACGATCAGGATCAGGGTGACGATCATTGCGTTTGCCGTCGGCGAGAAAGCGCGCAGTCTAACCGGCGCGCGCTGCCCCACACGCAACGGTACGGAAGATTCACAGGCGCTACACGGTTGCGTATCTGTAACCGATCCATCCCGGCCGCCCTCCGATGGTGATATTCTGGCGGCCTTCACGCTGCACCTTGCCGCTCGATCCCCTTCGCAGCCCCCAGGAGTGGTGTCATGTCATCCCCGCTTCCCACGTCGCACCGCGCGGTTTTCCTGCTTGCCGCCGCCGTCCTGCCCTTGATCGCCGCGGCCGCCGCGCCACCGCCACCGATCATCGGCCCCGTCATCAACATCGGCGAACAGGGCGTAGCCACCGCCGAGCCGCTGGTGCCGGTGCCCCCGACCACGCCGTGCGTGGTGCAGCTCTACACCGCGGATTCGGCGACCGGCACCTTCGACGATTACAGCGCGCACCCGTTCTCCTACTCGCCGCCCGCGGCTTGCACCGGTCCCTGGTACAAGGTGGTATTCAAGGCCGACTTCAACGTCACGGCGGGCACCCAGTACGACCGCACCGCCAGCGTGTGGCTGGGCGGCGTCAACGTGTATTTCGGCACCACCCAGGAGCCGGGCGGCAGCGTCAGCCCGAGCTGGCATGTCGAGCGCGACGTCACCGGGCTTGCGGCGTTGTTCAAGACCGCGCAGTCGGGCAATGCCATTGTCTACAACGTCTACAACAGCACCTACAACGGTTCGATCACCGGTTCGGCCGAGCTGGACTTCTACCCGGCCACGCCCGATTACCCGGCTCCCAAAGTGGCCGACACGGTGCTCTCGCTGGGCTCCGATCCGGTGGGCAATTACAGCACCATCAACACCGACGGCACCCCGCTGTCGAAGACCTTCACGTTGCCGACGAACGTCGAGCGCGCGTTCCTCGACGTGATTGCGCAACCGCAGTCGGGCGACGAGTTCTGGTACACCTGCGGCCCCGAGCAATACGTTTCCGTGACCGGCTGCGGCGGTACCGGTTTCCGCGAAGCCGAGATCACCATCGACGGCGGCCCCGCCGGTTTCGTGCCGATCTCGCCATGGATCTTCACCGGCGGCATCGATCCCTACCTGTGGCGTCCGGTTACCGGCGTGCAGACGCTGGACTTCGACCCGTTCACCGTGGACCTCACGCCGTTCGCGGGGATGCTCGATGACGGCAATCCGCACACGATCGCGGTCAGCGTCGTCACCGGCGACCCGGCCTTCCAGAACAACGGCCAGTACTTCTCGACTTCCGCAACCCTGCGCCTGTTCCAGGACGCCCGCAGCTCGGTGGTCACCGGCGGACTGATCGGACCGGTGCAGGACAGCGGCGTGCACCCGGTGAGCAAAGCCGGCAACAAGGGGTCGGTCTACGACATGAATGTTGCCTCCGGCCATGATTTCGCCGCCCGCGGCTATGTGGATACTTCGCACGGGCGCGTGGCAACAGCCGTGTCCGAGAAAGGCAACTTCAACAACCACGATGTCGCCATCGACTCCAGCACGAAATACGCGCAGAACATCACCGTGCAAAGCGGAGTCGTCACCACCACCACCCGCAACGGCCGTCTTGGCTCCTCGCGGGTCGCCGGGCAGTGGTACTTCCCGTTGAAACTGAGCTACACCTACGCGCTCAACCCCGACGGATCGTCCTACCAGCTCACCACGGTCGACCAGAACCTGCAGACCCGCAACCTTCCCAACGCGATCGGCGTGCCGCAATACCTGGGCTACCAGGACAGCGCCACCGACACCCTGCAGTTCGACGCCAGCGGAAACTTCACCGGCAATACCGGTCAATCCGCGCAGCAAAGTTACCTGTACAAGGATTCGCAGCGCTCGACCTCGCGCTGCTACAACCGCACGGTGCAGGCTGCCGGCAACGCGGTTACCGCAGTCATCGACGGCGCGCATTGCCCGTCGTGACCGGGGTATGATCGGGAATCCCGCCCGCCGGCCGGCGGACGGGATTCCCGCCTCATCCTTCTTCCGGACCAAACCGAATGAATGCGAAATCCCTGCTCCTCGGCGGCGCCCTCGTCATGATGCTGGTGGGCGGCGCGCTGGCCACGCCCCGCATCGCGATCGCGGCGGACGCCATCGCCTTCACGCCCGGCAATCCCTGGGCTCAGACCGTGGGTACGATCAGCAAGAGCGACCACTACCACGATTACTCGGTGCATGCGACCGGCGGCAAGACGCTCAAGATCAACCTGATTTCGCGCAATCCCAACCTGTACTTCCGCGTGACGCCGGCGAACTCGGGTGACGCGTTGGTCGACACCCAGAGCAACGGCGAAACCAGCTGGTCCACGCAGCCCGCCACGGATACCGATTACACCGTGCGTGTGTACGCGGAACCCGAATCGCTCAGAAGCGGCGACGAGAGCAAATTCGCGCTGCAGGTCGGAATGTTCTGAAGCCGGGTCGCGCGGCGCGGATTACGCGCAGCATCCTTCCAGTTGCCGCACCGACAGCGGGCGATGCTCGCCGTGTCCCAGCCGGCTGTGCACCAGCACGAACCGGTCGACGATCCATTCGATCGGCGGCACGTCTTCCGGTTCCACCGTCTTCGCGTCGTACAGCAGCGTGACGTGCGGGGCAAAACCGCGGCCCCCAGGACATGTCCCAAGCCTGACGCCCGCAGTTCGCGCCCGAGCGCGTCGTGCAACGCCCGCAGCGGGGCGTTGGCCTGCGGATCGTCGTTGCGCAGCACGCACGCGCGATTGCGCGAGCGTCCGGCGAAACTCGCGACACGATCGAACCGCAACCGGAAGCGCTCCATCGAAACGCGCTGCGCCGCGCTCGCCGCCGCGGCCACAAGGGATTCGGGCAAGCCGTCGTGGTCGCCCAGATAGTGCAAGGTGACGTGCGTCAGGGCCGTGGGTCGTGCCGCACCGCGCAGCGAGTGCCGGGCACGCACCGCCTGCGCCAATTCGAGGATCCGCTGCGCGGCCTGCGCGTCCGGATACACCGCAAAGAACAACCGGTCGCCCGGTTTGCGCGCATCCCATCCGGCGAACGCCATCTGTTTGCCGGATTTTGCATGCGATCGTGCCATCGGCGAGGTACGAGACAATCTGCGCATTCGCGCGGCCGACCCTCGACAGGTGTGTCGGGTCGAAGGCATTTTCCACTTCCCTTCGAAGCAGCGGAGTATGTCAGATCCGGAGCGGCGTGCAGGTGCCGTCGAATGGAACCAGGGTCAGGCCGCGTCGGCGTCGTGTTGCCAGGCGTCGGCATTGGACGCCAGCTGGTTGCGGCCGCGCAGCTTGGCGTTGTAGAGCGCGGCATCGGCCTGCCTCACCCACGTGCGCACGTCCCGCGCGCCCTCGCCCGACTGCGCGATGCCGATGCTGAGCGTGCAGCGCAGGTCGGCGGCATGATCGAAACCCGCGGCGTTGATGCCGACGCGGATGCGCTCGGCGATCAGCGCGGCGGTGGCGGCATCCACGCCGTTCAACACCACGCCGAATTCGTCGCCGCCGTAACGGCCGGCGATGTCGCCTTCGCGCATGTTGCGGCGGATGATCGCACCGATGCGGCCGATCACCTCGTCGCCCACCGTGTGGCCGTAACGGTCGTTGATCTGCTTGAAGTGGTCGATGTCGATCATCAGCAGCGTAGCCACGCCACCGCTGCCGTTGCCGGCGGCGAGGACGCGCTCGACCGATTCTTCCCAATGCCCGCGGTTGAGCAGTTCGCTCAGGCCGTCGATGCTGCTGATCCGCGCCAGCGCACGGTTCTGCCGGCGCACCCGCTGCGTCAGTCCGTAGGTGATCCCGCTGAGGATCAACGGGTAGCTGATCAGGAACGGCAGCGTGGCCAGTATTTCCGGCATCGTCGTCTGCGGCGCCCAGACGAACCCGCCGGTGGCGACCACAAGCGCGCCGGAGAGAACCTGCACGCCCAATCCACGCAGCATCAGCGCGGTGCCGCCCGCTGCCACGCACGTCGCCGCCTCCATGGCGAGCATCGCCACCGAAGGCAACAGGTCGAAACGCATCAACACGAGCCAGACGCCGCACATGAAGGCATCGACCAGCACATTGCTGCGTTCGGTGCGCGCCGGGTCGGCGCTGCGCTGCGCCAGCAGCCGCGCGAAGTGCGGCCAGGCGAACCCGTTGATTGCGAGCAGCACCCACACCGGCAACGCCGCGCCGTGGCGCCAGAACACCGCGGCGACCATGAAGAACCCCGCACCCGCACCCGCGGCACGTAACGCGTGCGCTGCCGCGACGAAGCGCAGTGCCCGGGTGCGTGCAGAAGGTACATGGTGGACGGACGGGGACATTCGGTTTTGGATCGCGAAATGGATGCTTGTGCAGGACAGAGCAATCGCGATGCCATGCTGGCCGGAAAACGTGCCCCGATTCGCGGGAAAGGCGGTATCGACACACAATGTCACGCTCGCGCGCGGGCCGATCCGGTGACCTCGCGGGGCTGGAGACCGCATCGGTTCTGGGTTTCCGCGCATCGTCACGCTCGCGCGGCTCGACATGCATTGCGATGTGTCGTCGCGTGCGGCGTTTCAGTGTTTGACAATTCGCGCATGGTTGCGGTCATCCGTTGCACGGATGCGACCTGCGGAATTCCCGGCCAAACGCCACGGCGCTGCGGAAGGGGATCGATGCCGGGCGCGGCTGGAAAGAGCGGGCAAGGCAACGGCCGATGAACCAGCGGAGTGCCTGTTATCTGCGTCATTCCGGATACGGCGCGGCGCCGATCCGGAATCGGCTGCACGCGAATCCACGGAAGATTCCGGGGCCGTGCTTCGCGCGGCCCCGGAAGGGCGGCAAGGGTCAGCCCGGCTTGCGGAACCGGTAGATGAACTGGTCCGTATGCCCGCGGATCGACTCGTCGAATACCTTCGCGGTGTGCGGATCCTTCGGGTTGCGCAATGCGTCGCTCTCGCCGTCGAACTTGAACCCGGCCGCCTCCACTTCCTTCTTCACCAGCAACGGATCGATGCGGTGCAGCGTGTTGGTGTCGGCAGCGCCCGAACCTTCCGGAGCGACGTGATCGATCACCACGAACACGCCGCCCGGTTTCAGTGCGTCGAATACCTGCTTGTTGAACGTGGCCATGTCCACCGGGCCCATGAACGGATCGTGGTAGTCGTGGTAATTCTGCGAGGTGAACACCACATCCACCTTTTGCGGCACGGTCAGGAACGCGGCCGGCTCCTTCAACTGCGAGACGTTCCTGTAATGCGGCGTGGCGACCAGAGATTGCCATTCGGCAAAGCTCTTGGCGCTGAACTTGTCCATCTCGTCGGGCCACACGGTGTAGACGTGGCCGGAGGGACCCACGATCGCACTGAACACGCGCGTCCAGTAGCCGCTGCCGGGCACCAGTTCGAGCACCTTGTCGCCCGGCTTCACGCCGGTGAAGGTCATCACGGCGGCGACTTGGCGACGCGCGTCGTCCTTGCTGTCGGCCGCGCGCGCGGGATCCGCGAGGGCGGTGGCAACATCCGCGGGCGTGTTCATGGATGTCGCCTTCTGCGCGATGGAGGGGACGGGCAGCGAGATGGCGAACACGGCGGCAACGGCGTAGAGGGGCGTGAGCATGCGCATGGCGAGGCTCCTTGTCGGGGGAAGTCCATTGTGCGCGCAAACGGCGGCCCTCGCGCGCGGTTTTGGATTTCCTGCGGATCTGATGGGTGGCAGCGGATTCAGCGCAATTGCGAGTCCTTGCTGCCGCGGCGGTTGTAGCCGCTGAACACGCGCTCTTCCTCGTCGCGGGCGTTCTGGCATTGGATGCACAGGCGGACGCCCGGCACGGCCTTGCGCCGTGCTTCCGGGATCGGCGCATCGCATTCCCCGCAGCGCTTCAGGCCGGGGCCTTTGCCGTGCCTGCTGCGCGCACGCGCGACCGCATCCGCGACCGTCGCGTCGATCTGTTCCTGCACCGCACCTTCTTTGGCCCAGCCCGTCGCCATGTCCTCGCATCCGAAACACGCCGGATGCGCAGGATAGCGGGGTGCGCGTTAATCGCGCGCTAGCAGGTCGATTTCGCCCGAATGCGCCACCACGCGGTCGCGTCCTTGCGCCTTGGCCATGTACAGCGCGTGGTCGGCGGCGGAAATCAGAAGATCGGAGGATTGCGATTCCTCGGGCTGCACGGCGCTGACGCCGATGCTGACCGTGACGCACGGCGCGACCGGCGAATCCGGGTGCGGCATGGCCTTGTGGCGGACACGCGCGCGCAGGTGTTCGGCCACGCGCGCGGCATCGGCCAGCTCGCAACCGGGCAGCAGCAATGCCAGCTCCTCGCCGCCATAACGCGCGACCAGATCCTCGCCCACCCGCACGCTGTCGCCGCACAGGCGCGCCAGCTCGCGCAGGCACTCGTCGCCGTACAGATGCCCGCTGGCGTCGTTGAGCGCCTTGAAGCAGTCCACGTCCACCAGCAGCAGGGCCAGCGTTCTGCGCACCCGCGCATGCCGCCCCCATTCCTCGGCCAGGCGCAGATCGAAACAGCGGCGGTTGGCGATGCCGGTCAGGCCATCCCGCATCGACAGTTCGCGCAAGGAACGGTTGGCCTGTTCGAGTTGCCGCACGACGCGCGCGAGGTGGATCGCGCCGGCGATCTGGTCGGCGATCGCATCGCATACCGAACAGACTTCGCGGGTGAAGAAATCCGCGCGCGTGCTCTCCAGGTTCAATACGCCATGCAGGCGGCCGCGGTGGCGGATCGGCACCAGGTATTCGGAATTGACCTCGCGGTTGCCCGAAATGTAGTCCGGGTCGTTGCGCATGTCGGTGATCAACTGCGCCTGCCCGGTGCGCGCGCAGCGCCCCGCGGCGCCCTGCTCCACCGGCCACGGCATCTCCGGTTGTTCCAGGTCCATGCGCCCGGACCAGACTTCCTGCACGAAATGCGTGCGCTCTTCGTTCAACAGGATGATGCTGGCGATGGTGACCGGCAGCCGCCGGGTCAGGCAATCCACGATCGCGTGCAGCACCGCTTCCAGCGTGTCGCCCTGCAACGCTTCGTGCGAAACCTGCGCCAGGATTTCCGTGAGCATCGCGCGCCGTCCGACCGCGTCCCGCTGATCCCACAGGGGATGATGGCTGCGGATGTCCGCGGTCCTGGCTTCTGGTTGAATCAAGTGGCAACCCCCTGTCCCACGCGACAAGTGTAACGGCCCGGAGGCGGTCGTGCGCGACGTCGATTTCGGGGATCATGATTCGTCGTCTCATGAAGTCCCTGAAATGGAAACGCCATGTCACTGAAAATCTACGGTCATCCGTTTTCTTCGTACACGCAGAAGGCACTCATGGCGTTGTACGAGAACGATACCCCGTTCGAATTCCTCGAGCTCTCGCCCGAACATCCGGACGTCTACGCCGATTTCGCGCAGCGCTGGCCGATCCGGCGTTTCCCGCTGCTGGTGGATGGCGGCCGCCAGGTCATGGAAGCCACCAGCATCATCGAATATGTCGACCTGCACCATCCCGGCCGGACGCGTTTCATTCCGCCGGATCCGGATGCGGCGATCGAGGTACGCATGCTGGACCGCTTCTTCGACAACTACACCCACGCTTCCGTGCAGAAGATCGTGTTCAACGCGCTGCGGGCGGAAACCGACCGCGATCCCCATGGCGTCGACGAGGCGCGCCGGATGCTCGAAACCGCCTACGCATGGCTGGACGAGTGGATGGCGAATCGCCAATGGGCCGCGGGCGCAGCCTTCGGACTGGGCGATTGCGCCGCCGCCCCGGCGCTGTTCTATGCCGACTGGACGCACCGGATCGAAGACCGATTCGCGAACGTGCGCGCCTATCGCGCGCGCCTGCTGGCGCGGCCGGCATTCGCGCGCTGCGTCGAGGGCGGTCGGCCCCATCGGTCGCTGTTCCCGCTCGGCGCGCCGGACCGGGATTGATCGAGGCCCTGCCTGCCCGCCGCCTGGCGGTCCGCTGTCAGGCTGTCGTCGGATCGATACCCGCTTTCCCCATCGGCACCACGCCATCTTTCGGCGCCACCCGAGGTATTTCTTCTAAGTCCCTGCCAGATTCAGGCAAATTCTGTCGACTGGTGCGGTTTTCATCGCGCGCGGAATGGCGTAGTCTCGGCAGCCCCTGCACCCGATCGGAGCGCCGTCATGGCCCTGTGGAAAGAACAGCAGCAAACCAAACCCTCGCCCTCGCCCGCATCGGAAGCCCTTGAGTTGTCCGGACGGTTCGAACCCGCCCATGCCGAGCCGCAGCCGGCATCCGCGCCGTCCATCGCCCCGGTCGCGGTGCGCAGCAAGGCGATGAGTGAATCGCTGATCGCCCCGGACATCGCCATCGAGGGCAAGATCGAGGGCGCGGGCCATGTGCGCATCGCCGGGCGCTTCAAGGGCGACGTCAACGTGCACGGCGACCTCACCATCGAAACCGGTGCCAAGGTCAACGGCAGCGTGCGCGCCGAGAAGGTGATCGTTTCCGGTGAGCTGACCGGCAACATCGAGCAGGCTTCGCACGTCGAATTGCAACAGAGCGGAGCGCTGACCGGCGACCTGAAAGCTGCCTCGCTCACCGTGGCCGCGGGTTCGCGCATGCGCGGCCACGTGGAATTCGGCTGGGACGACGGCAAATCCGAGTCGCCGCATCACGGCACCGGGCACAAGAACGGTTCCGGCCTGCTGTCGTGACGGCGCCACCCCGTGCGGGTGACGGCGCCGCCACCCGCACGTGCCCGCATTGTCGCGAGACCATCCTGGAAAGCTCGGCGGTCTGCCCGTCGTGCAGGCACCACCTGCGCTTCGGCGGCCCCGCGCAGGCCATCACGGCCGCGCCCGGCACGATCACGCCGTTGAAGGTCGAGGGCAGCATCCGCAATCCCAACGGCGGCAACTGGGAATACTCGATGGTGCTGATCATCCGCAACGAACGCGGCGAGGAAATCGCGCGCAAGCTGGTCGGAGTGGGTGCGATGCAGGCCGACGAGCAACGCACCTTCTCGCTCAGCGTCGAACTGGCGCCCACCGAGGGCAGGCGCACGCGGCATTGAATCGTGCTGTATCGAATCGTGCAGTGGCGATCCCGGGCGCTGTCGCGAACTCGCAGGCTTGCTGACCAGGCTTCGTCCTCTCGCGGGTATTCGTCGATCGGCCGATCACGCCGCGGATTCCGCCGTGACCTCGCCGCCCGCGGGCACGCGTCCGCCCTCGCGCAGCAACAGGCACAGCAATCCCGCGATCACCGCGAACACCGCGCCGACGGCAAATGCGGCGTGATAGCCGCCGGTCAACGCATCCGCCGACGTCGCGCCACCCAGCGCAGCGGTGCGCGCGGCGGCCATGCTCGCGAGCACTGCAAGCCCGAGCGCGCCGCCCATCATGAAAGCGGTGTTGACCAAGCCCGATGCTAGGCCCGCGTCCTCGGGACGCGCATCGCCCATCGCTGCCAGCAGCACCGGATTGAACGCCAGCCCCGCGCCGATGCCCAGCAACACCATGCCCGGCAGGATGTGCAGCGTAAAATCGCCATCGCGCGGTGCGACGGCGAACAGCAGCAGGCCCGCGGCAGCCAGCAGCAAGCCGGCCATCGCCGGCAAGCGCAAACCGAAGCGCATGACGACTTTCGCCGAAAGGCCGAGCGAGAAAATCGCCATGATCAGGTCGCTCGGAAAAAACGCGAGCCCCACCTGCATCGGGTCGTAGCCGAGCACGAGTTGCATGTACAAGGCGGTGATGAAGAACCATGCGAACATCGCCGCCGCCCACAGCACGCCAACGATGTTGCTGATCGCGATATTGCGCAGGCGAAACATCCCGAGCGGCATGAGCGGCGCACGCACGCGCGCTTCGATCGCAAGAAACAGGCACGACAGGATCGCCGCCGCCGCCAGCAGGCCCAGCGTGCGCGGCGAACTCCAGCCCGCCTCGTTGCCGCCGACGATCGCGTACACCGCCAGCATCAGCGCGGCCGTCACCGTGACCGCGCCAGCCATGTCCAGCGAGCGATGCTGCATGTCGATCCGCATCGCCGGCACCAGCCGCAGGCACAGCGCGAACACCAGTACGCCGATCGGCAGATTCACCAGGAACACCGAACGCCAACCCAGCTTGCTGGTCAACACGCCGCCCAACAGTACGCCGAGGCAGCCGCCGCCCGCGCACACGAAACCGTACACGCCCATCGCTTTCGCGCGCTCGGCGGGTTCCGGAAACAACGTGGTGATCAGCGACAACGCCACCGCGCTGACCACCGCGCCGCCGATGCCCTGCACCGCCCGCGCCGCGACCAGCAACGTTTGCGTGGTGGCGATGCCGCAGGCCAGCGAGGCCAGCGTGAATGACGCCAGACCGATCAGGAACAAACGCCGGTGGCCGTACAGGTCACCGAGGCGGCCACCCAGCAGCAGGCAGCCGCCGAAGGTCAGCAGGTACGCATTCACCACCCACACCAGGCCGGTTTCGCTGAAGCGCAGGTCGGTGCGGATCGAAGGCAGCGCGACGTTCACGATGGTCGTGTCCAGCACGATCATCAGCACGCCCAGGCACAGGACGATCAGGGCGAACCAGCGGTGCTGCGGATGTGTGGCGGTCACGTGACGCTCCGGATTGCGGAATCTACCGGACGACGAATGCGCGTTCCGGATTTCGACAAGACCCGGAAAGGCGCGGGTTCATTCCAGCTCCACGCGAATCGTGCCGCGCGGACGCGTCACGGATGCGCCAAGGCGTACTCGATCGCCGCGCACACCGCGGCCGCCTGCGCGGCGTTGCACTGTTCGGGCGTGGCGCGCGGACTGTCGGGGTACACCTCGGTGGTGGTCTTGTAACGAGCATCGGTAATGCTCGGGCACAGCCCGAGCTCGCGCACCGGGTATTCGATCACGCCGGGCGCCACCACCGGCGTACCGATGATCTGCCCGTTCGCATCGGCCGGTGCGATGTGCGTCACCCCGGCTACCGCCGCGATCACCGCCTGCTGGAATCCGGGTTGCGGATGCTCGCTGTCGGCGCACAGGTAGAAACCGTCCGGAACCTCGCCCGGTTCGAATGGCACGCCATCGCGCGCAGCCAATGCGGGGCGGAATTCGGATTCATCCGTGTCGGTGGTTTCGTGCAGGTCGATGTGCAGCAGCACGCGCTCGCGGAATGGCGCCACCAGTTCCATCAGCGCCGCAGATTCCGGCGCGGGACTGTCCGGACGGAAATTGCGGTTGGGATCGAGTGCGAGCGGATCCCAGCGATGGATGCGCTCGTAACCCCATGGGCTGACGCACGGCACGATCAGCAGGTTCGCGCGATCCGCGTAGTCCACTGCGTGCCGTTCGGCGAAGCGCAACGCGCCATGCACGCCGCTGGTTTCGTAGCCGTGCACGCCGCCGGTGACCAGCAGGATCGGCCGATCGTCGCGCCAGCCGCGGCTTTTCAACGCGAACAGCGGATAGCTGTCCGGCGGATAGTCCAGCGTGCCGTATTGCCCCACATCGAAACGCGCACGCAGAGGTTCGATCACGCTCAACACGTCATCGGCATAGCTGCGCTGCTTGCGTTGCCGCGACAGCCACTGCGCTTTTTCTGCATCGCCCCAGGGTTGGCCGGGCGTGCCGATCGGATAGGCTGGCATCGGATTCATGCGGCGATCTCGCGTACGGATCCTGCACTGTAGCATCGCCCAGTCCGCAAGCCTGCGCTTCGGTGCCGCCGGCACTTCCCGCGCGCAGCCTCGCCGTGCGACAGTCGCGTCCGCCGGTTCGACAGGGGAATGCCGATGGCTGCGAAACGATTGGTCGCGCGCCTGCGCGAGCACGACTGGCTGGCGGCGTTCATCGAATTGGTGATCGTCGTGGTGGGCATCCTGATCGCCCTGCAGGTCAGCAACTGGAACCAGGATCGCGTGGATCGCGCACGCGCGGACCGCTACTACGCGCGCCTGCACGCCGATCTGGCCACGGATGTTTCCACCACCGGTGAGGCGATCGCGTTCTGGGCGCAGGTGACGAAGTTCGGCGAACAGGCCATGGCGTACAGTGAACAGGGCGCGCGCGTTGACGGGTCCAACTGGAAAACCCTGCTGGCGTATTACCAGGCCAGCCAGATTTATCCCTTCGAGCTGGCCGATACGACCTTCGTCGAGATGCGCGCCAGCGGCGACCTCGCCCTGATCGTCGACGAAAACCTGCGCAAACGCCTTGCCGATTACTACCGCCTCACCGGCAACGGCATGCGCAGCGACATTCTGCGCCATAACCCGGTTTACCGAATGCAGATTCGCGGGCTGACCCCCTGGAGCGTGCAGCAATACATCTGGGAACATTGTTTTCGCCAGGGCTCAGGTGCGCAACAGATCCTGGTCGAGTGCAAGGCGCCACTTGGCGAGGACGAAGCGGCCGCGATCCTGGATACCTGCAGACGCGATCCGACCTTGCTGCAGAACCTGCGCGCGTGGATGTCGCAGGTGCAGGTCAGCAGCATCATCGTATCCAACGTCCAGGGCGAGACCCATGCGCTGATTGCGAGCGTCGACGCTGCGCACGATGGCAAGCCCGCGGCGGCTGCGCCCCCGCAGTGAGCGCGATCGAGAACAAACCGTGAAATGATTCTGGAGATTGGATGCAAGAGGTTGCCTCGAATGCCGTCGCTGCCCGGATAACGTGCCATGACCAGTTTCGAATTCGTGTTCGGCCTGATCTCGGTGATCACGTCGCTGGCGCTCACCCGGATGCTGAGCGGCTGCATCGCGCTGTATCGCCGCGCGGATCGCGTGCGTTTCTCATGGCGCCATGCACTCTGGACCGCCACCGCGCTCATGGTGCTGCTCGGCAACTGGGCGGTCTTCTGGCGCTTGCGCAACGTGCAGGCATGGAGCGCGCTCGACGTACTGGTCCCGATCGTGTTCACCGGTGTCCTGTACGCGTTCTGCGACCTGACCCTGCCCGACGAGACGGCTCGCGACGAAATCGTGGACCTGCGCGAGTACCACCTGCGCGAAGGCAGGCGTTACAAACTGCTGCAACTGGTGTTCGCCGTATTGGCGATGCTGCTACTCGCCCGTACCGCCACGGGCATCGACCAATGGCTGCATGCGGCGAGGTTCGCGCTCCTCGCCGCCTTG
>JAFEEJ010000214.1 GCA_018241145.1 Pseudomonadota bacterium
GGCGTCGCCCCACCTGATCCGTCTTTCCATCGGGCTGGAAGATCCGGACGTGCTGATCGCGGACCTGGACCAGGCCTTGTCGCGGGTCTGACTTCCCGCAGGGGTGCGCACCGGGGCGCTGGGCTATGCTCGCGCGCAGATGACCACCGCAGCCGGAACCTACTACCGCGCGACCCTGCCCGAACGCGAACCGTTCGCGCCGTTGCACGGCGTGCACGAGGCGGAAATCGCGATCGTCGGCGGCGGTTACGCGGGCGTCAACCTCGCGCTGGGGCTGGCCGAGCGCGGCCGCAAGGACATCGTGCTGGTCGAAGGCGAAACGGTCGGCCATGGCGCTTCCGGCCGCAACGGCGGTTTCGTGTTCGCGGGCTATTCGCTGGGCGAGCAGGCGTTGCTCGACCAGCTCGGCGCGGAGCGCGCGCGTGCGCTGTATGCACGCACGGTCGATGCGGTCAACCTGATCCGTTCGCGCGTGGTGCGGTACGCGATCGAATGCGAGGCGGTGGACGCCGGCGTGATCTGGGCCAACTGGTTCCGCGATCCGGAGATCCTGCGCGAACGCCAGCGGCTGCTGGCGGAACGTTATGGCGTGCGGTGGGAGTGGTGGCCGCGCGAACGCGTGCGCGAGGCCATCGTCAGCGAGCGCTATTCGGACGCATTGTTCGAACGCAACGCGCTGCACCTGCATCCGCTTCGATACATCAACGGGCTGGCGCGAGCGGCGCGCGAACAGGGCGTTGCGATTCACGAACACAGCCGCGTGCGTCGCCTGCGCCGCGACGGCAGCGGCTGGTGCATCCACGCCGATGCCGGCGAAGTGCGCGCGCCCATCGTGGTGCTGGCTTGCGGCGGATACCTCGCGCACCTGAAACGCGAAATCGACCGCGCGATCCTCCCGATCGCGACGTACGTGATGGTCACCGAGCCGCTGGGCGAACGCTTGCAGGAATGCCTGCGCACGCAGGCGGCGATCTACGACACGCGTTTCGCATTCGATTACTACCGCGCCTTGCCGGATACGCGCCTGCTGTGGGGCGGGCGCATTTCCGTGCGCGACCGCGCGCCGCGTGCGGTGCAGAAGTTGCTGATGCGCGACTTGTTGCGCGTATTCCCGCAATTGCGCGGCGTGCACATCGACTACGCGTGGTCGGGCCTGATGAGCTACGCGCGCCACCAGATGCCGCAGCTGGGCACGCGCGGCGACGGCCTGTGGTGGCTGCAGGCCTTCGGCGGGCATGGTTCGGCGCCGACCGCCGCGATGGGAGAAGTGCTGGCCGATGCGATCGCGCGTGACGACGAGGGTTGGCGCGAGTTCGAACGCTGGGGTCTAAACCGGACCTGGCGGCCGTTCGGGTATCTCGCCGCGCAGGCGAATTACTGGTGGCTGCAGGGCAAGGACAGGTTGAAGGAAATCGTGGAAGGGTAGGCCGTTCGATTTCGCAAGCGACGAGGAGCAGAATCCCGATCCAGGGAGCGCAAGCCGTCGCAAATCGCGAGCAAACGGTTTGAACCATCGAGGCCGTATCGGGTATCCACATCTTTCACGCGGAGGAAACGAACATGCAGGAAACACATGTCGCACGCTGCTTTTGTGGCGCCGTCGAAGTCGAGTTGGGCGGTTCCCCGGCGGCCATGGGCTATTGCCATTGCGAGTCCTGCCGGCACTGGTCGGCGGGACCCGTGAACGCTTTCAGCCTGTGGCCCAAGGATGCGGTGCGCATCTCCAAGGGTGTGGACCAACTCGGCAGCTACGCGAAGACACCGACCAGCGTGCGCCGATGGTGCACGCAGTGTGGCGGGCACGTGTTGACCGAGCATCCGCACTGGGGGTTGGTGGATGTGTACGCGGCGGTGATCGAGGATTTCGATTTCACGCCCGGCGTGCACGTGCACTATCAGGAAACCGTCCTGCCGATCAGGGACGGCGTGACCAAGATGAAGGATCTGCCGAAGGAGATGGGTGGTTCCGGCGTTGCGCTGACCGAGTAAGCGGCGGTCCGGGTTTCGCTGCGCCTGCGAAACTCGTACCCGCCCGCCGGCATCGATCCGTTATCCTGCGGCGTGGACCTCGCCATCCTGTGGTACGTCATCGCCGGTGTCCTGATCGTGATCGGACTGGCCGGCACGGTCTTGCCGGTCCTTCCGGGCGTGCCGATCATGTACGCCGGCATGTTCCTGGCCGCGTGGGCGGGGCATTTCGCGCGGGTGGGTGCGGCGACGCTGATCCTGCTCGCGGTCCTTGCCGCGGTTTCGATCGCACTCGATTTCCTCGCCGGGGCGCTCGGCGCCCGGCATGTCGGCGCGAGTCGGCGCGCGCAGTGGGGCGCGTTGCTCGGCGCGGTCGTCGGGATCTTCTTCGGCATCCCGGGATTGATCCTTGGGCCGTTCCTCGGCGCGCTGGTCGGTCAATGGACCAGCGGCAGCGGCGTCGAACATTCCACGCGCGTCGGCATCGCGACGTGGATCGGCCTTTTGTTCGGCACGATCGCCAAGCTGGCGCTGTCGTTCACCATGCTCGGCGTGTTCGTGCTCGCCTTGATCGTTTGATCTCCGCGCGGGACAGGGGTGATTTGCAAGCGTCGCGAGCGGAGCAGCTTTCAAACCACCTTTACATGGCTTCGAAGATTCCCGCCGCGCCCATTCCCGTGCCGATGCACATCGTGATCATGCCGTACTTCTGCTTGCGGCGGCGCAGGCCGTGCACCAGCGTGGCGACGCGGATCGCACCGGTGGCGCCGAGCGGATGTCCCAGCGCGATCGCGCCGCCCAGCGGATTGACCTTCGCCGGGTCGAGTTGCAGATCCTTGATCACCGCCAGCGATTGCGCGGCGAAAGCCTCGTTCAATTCGATCCAGCCCAGGTCGTCCTGCCGGATGCCGGTCTGCTTCAACGCCTTCGGAATGGCTTCCTTCGGGCCGATGCCCATGATCCGCGGCGGCACGCCGGCGACCGAATAGCCGACGAAGCGCGCCAGCGGCGTCAGGCCGTAATCCTTGATCGCCTGCTCGCTGGCCAGCAGCACCGCGCCCGCGCCGTCCGAGGTCTGCGAGGAATTGCCGGCGGTGACGCTGCCGCCAAGCTTGAAGACGGGTTTCAGTTTCGCCAGCGCTTCCATGCTGGTGTCGCGGCGCGGGCCTTCGTCCTTGCCGATGACGCGCTTGTCCTCGACCACCGCGCGCCGCGACAGGTCGGGATAACGGTCGTCCAGCGGGCAGGGCGCGATCTCGTCGTTGAACTCGCCATTGTCCTGCGCGGCGATCGCACGCTGATGGCTCTGCAGGGCGAAGGCGTCCTGTTCCTCGCGCGTGACCTTCCATTGCGAGGCCACGTTTTCCGCGGTAAGACCCATGCCATAGGCGATGCCGATGTTCTCGTCGCTGAAGATCGCCGGGTTCATCACCGGCTTGAAGCCCATCATCGGCACCATGCTCATCGACTCGGTGCCGCCGGCCAGCATCAGATCGGCTTCGCCCAGGCGGATGCGGTCGGCCGCCGTCGCCACGGCCTGCAAGCCGGAAGAACAGAAACGGTTGAGCGTCATCGCCGGCACGCTGTCGGGAATGCCCGCCAGCAGCGCGCCGATGCGCGCCACGTTCATGCCTTGCTCGGCTTCCGGCATGGCACAACCGACCACGACGTCGCCGATGCGCGCGGGGTCGATGCCCGCGCATTGTTCCAGCGCTTCGCGCAACGCGAAGGCGAGCAGGTCGTCGGGCCTCGTGTTGCGGAACACGCCGCGTCCGGCCTTGCCGACCGGCGTGCGCACGGCGGCGACGATGTAGGCATCCTTGGTTTGTCTGGTCATCTCGAAATTCCTGAAGGAAGGTAGCCGGAAGCCGGTAATCGGTAGCCGGAATACGCGCGCCGTTGCTCTCCGGCTACCGGTTCCCGGTTACCGGCTCTCTTGTTTCAATTCCTCAACGGCTTGCCGGTGGTCATCGTGTGCGCGATGCGTTCCTGCGTCTTCGGCATTTGCGCAAGTTCGATGAAGTGGCGACGCTCCAGGTCGAGCAACCAGCGCGCGTCCACCATCGAACCGCGTTCGATGTTGCCGCCGCACAGCGTGTCGGCGATGCGTGTGGCGATTTCCATGTCGTGTCCGGAGATGAAATTGCCCGCACGCATGTTGACCAGTTGCGCCTTGATGGTAGCGGTGCCGACATCGCCCGCAATCGTGATCCGGTTCGAAGGCAGCGGCGGCCGCCAGCCGGATTCGGCCAACGAGGCAGCCACGTCCTTCGCCACGTACAGCAACTCGAACGCGTTGAACACCACCACGTCGGAATCGCGCAGCAGGCCGAGCTCCTTCGCCTCCAGTGCCGAAGTGGAAGTCCTGGCCATCGCGATGACCTCGAAATGCTTCTTGATCTGGTCGAACGGGTCGTCATGCAGCGACGCGCGCGCGCAGCGCTCCGCGATTTCCTTGCACCCGCCGCCGGCGGGCAGCAGGCCCACGCCTGCCTCGACCAGGCCGATGTAGCTTTCCAGCGCGGCAACCGTGCGCGCCGCGTGCATCTGGAATTCGCAGCCGCCGCCGAGGCACAGGCCACGCACCGCGGCCACCACCGGCACCAGCGAATGCTTGATGCGCATGCTGGTGCGCTGGAAGTTGGCGATCATCGCTTCCAGTTGCGTGATCTTGCCTTCCTTGAGCAAGCCCAGCGCGCCCTTGAGGTCGGCGCCGGCGGAGAAGGCCTTGTCGCTGGCCTGCCAGATCACCATCGCCTCGAGCTGCTTCTCGCTCTCCTCGACGGCGCGCTGCAGGCCGTCCAGCACCGCGTCGTTGACCGTGTTCATCTTGGTCTTGAACGAGACGATGCCGATGTCGTCGCCGCCCAGCGTCCACAGCCGCACGCCGTCGTTCTCCCAGACGGTCTTGCCCTGATCGAATTTCTCGCCGATCAGCGGATCGGGAAAGAGTTGCCGCTTGTACACCGGCGCGTCCGGGCGCGGCAACGACTTGTCCGCCCGTGGGGAATACGCGCCTTCAGCCGCATAAACGCCTTTGCGGCCGTCCGTGACCCACGCCGGCAGGGGCGCCTTGCTCATCGCCTTGCCTGCGGCGACGTCTTCGGCGATCGCCTTGGCGATGGCTTGCCAGTCGGCCGCTTGCCACGTCTCGAACGGGCCGAGCTTCCAGCCGTAGCCCCAGCGGATCGCGAAATCCACGTCGCGCGCGGTTTCGGCGATGGATTCGAGGTGATACGCGGCATAGTGGAACAGGTCGCGGAAGCACGCCCACAGGAACTGCGCCTGCGGGTCGTTCGATGCACGCAGTTTCGCGAACTGTTCGGCGGGATTCTTTACGCCAAGGATCGCCGCGACTTCATCGGACGGCTTTGCCGCTGCGGTGCGGTAATCCTGCTTGGCAATATCCAGCACCTGGATTTCCTTGCCGGCCTTGCGGAAAAACCCTGCGCCGGCCTTGGCGCCCAGCGCGCCCTTTTCGATCAGCGCCCTCAGCCATGCAGGCGACTGGAAATGCGCGTGCCACGGATCGTCGGGCAGGGTATCGGCCATGGTCTTGATGACGTGCGCCATGGTGTCGAGGCCGACCACGTCGGCGGTGCGGTAGGTGGCCGACTTCGGCCGTCCGATCGCGGGACCGGTCAATGCATCGACGGTGTCGAATCCGAGCTTGAACTGCGGGGTGTGGTGCATCGTCGACAGGATCGAGAACACGCCGATGCGATTGCCGATGAAGTTCGGCGTGTCCTTCGCGAACACTACGCCCTTGCCGAGCGTGGAGACCAGGAACGCTTCCAGCCCTTCCAGCAGCTTGCGATCGGTGCTCTTGCCGGGAATCACCTCGACCAGGTGCATGTAACGCGGCGGGTTGAAGAAGTGCACGCCGAGGAAGCGGTGGCGCAGGCCTTCCGGCAGCGCTTCGACGAGCTGGTTGATCGACAGGCCCGAAGTATTCGATGCAAGGATCGTGTGCGAGGGAATGTGCGTCGCGATCTTCCGGTACAGATCGAGTTTCCAGTCCATCCGTTCGGCGATCGCCTCGATCACCAGGTCGCAGTCCTTCAATTCGGCGAGGTTCTCGTCGTAGTCCGCCGGGACCAGCGAACCTGCGAGCGACCTCAGCGCCAGCGGTGCGGGCGACAGCTTGCCGAGATTGGCGATCGCCTTGAGCGCGATGCCGTTCTTCGGCCCGTCTTTTGCCGCGAGGTCGAACAGCACGGTTTGCACACCGGCATTGGTCAGGTGCGCGGCGATCTGCGCGCCCATCACGCCGGCACCGAGGACGGCAGCTTTGCGGATCAGCATTTTCTCAGTCATCGATCGGAAATCCTCATCACTTTAAAAATAAGCGGGAGGAGGGAGGCGTCAGGCGGGAGGCGAAAAGCAACTTTACGCCAAGGTTCATAGTCTTCCACCTCACTCCTCCCGTCTCCCGCCTCACTCTTCTTTCAACCCCGCCGCGGCGAAGCGGATCAGGTGTTCGGCCGCGCGCTCGCGGAAGTCGCGCTCCGACTGGCCGCTGCGGCGCTTGATCACGCCAAAGTCCGCCATGGCGTAGGTCAGCGCGCCGGCCACGATGTCCAGCCGCCAGTACAGTTCTTCCTTGTCGAGTCTGGGCAGTAGCCGGGCGAATGCGGCGGCGAATTCCCTGAGTACGTGGCCGTAGTTGTCGGACAGGAACCTGCGCAGGCGCTCGTTGTGTTCGGCGTAGGCCCGCGCCAGCACTCGCACGAACGCCGAGCCGCCTTCGCGGTCCAGCGACAGGTCCAGCGCAGGCTTGATGAAAGCCGCCAGCACCTCCGCCAGCTGCGGGTTTCCGCCCGCCATTGCCCCCTTGAGGGCGGCGAGGCGGCGGGCATTCAATTCGTCCAGGCGGCGGCGGAACACCTCTTCGATCAGGCGGTCCTTGGAGCCGAAATGGTAATTGACGGCGGCAAGGTTGACCTTGGCGGCAGTGGTAACCTGTCGCAGCGAGGCACCGGCAAAGCCGCGTCGCGCGAAGAGATCCTCGGCGGCGCCGAGGATGCGTTGCTTGGTCGAGAACCGGGGATCGTTCATGGCCCGGGCGTTCCTGCAGACCGGAGCGCGCGAGGCCGGGCATCCGGTGACTCCCGGCCGCCCGCATTGCCGCTGTACGCGCCTTTCGCTTCGTGCGGTCCCCGGGGACGACGCATCATGACTTCCCGCTTCAAACAATCGTTTGAATTCTAGGCGTCGGCGGCGGCACCGTCAAACCCTGCGGACGATGCTGTCATCGACGCCGCAGTTGCTCTAGAATCAACGGGTATTTTGTGAGCTAACTCCGCATTTGTCCGAATGTTTGGGCATAACCTTCGGTCGCGGCAAATGCACAGGGGCGGCCCGGTCCGCAATCGCAACATCACCACCATACGCATACGTGAGGAACGCATGGCGCTCGAGCGCACTCTCTCCATCGTCAAACCCGATGCCGTGGCGAAAAACGTCATCGGTGAAATCTATTCCCGTTTCGAAAAAGCCGGGTTGAAAATCGTTGCGGCGAAGATGAAACAGCTTTCGCGCAAGGAGGCCGAAGGGTTCTACGCGGTGCATCGCGAGCGTCCGTTCTTCGGGCCGCTGGTCGAGTTCATGGTGTCCGGCCCGGTGATGATCCAGGTGCTGGAGGGGGAAGGCGCGATCGCAAGGAATCGCGAATTGATGGGAGCGACGAATCCGAAGGACGCGGCGCCCGGCACCATCCGTGCGGATTTCGCGCAGAGCATCGATGCCAATGCGGTACATGGTTCGGACGCAGCCGCAACGGCGGAGTTCGAGATCGGTTATTTCTTCGCCGATATTGAATGCGTTCGTCCCTAGAATGCACGCGAACACGATCCGTTTCTTGCGGCCTGAGGTGACGGGGAAGAATCGCAAGCGAACATCCCCCTGCGCACTTTTCCAATGAAGCACGACACAAACAACGCCAGCGGCAAAACCAATCTGCTCGATCTCGATCGGGAAGGCATGCGTGCGTTCTTCGCGCAGATCGGCGAGAAGCCGTATCGCGCCGACCAGGTGATGAAGTGGATCTACCACCACCTCGTCGACGACTTCGAGGCGATGACCGACCTGGGCAAGGCGCTGCGCGCGGGCCTCGCCGAAACCGCCTGCGTGGGTCCGCCGAAAACCCTGCTGGACAAGGTTTCCCGTGACGGCACCAGGAAGTGGCTGTTGGGCATGGACGGCGGCAATGCCGTCGAGGCGGTATACATCCCGGAACCCACGCGCGGCACGTTGTGCGTGTCGTCGCAGGTCGGGTGCGGGTTGAACTGCACGTTCTGCTCCACGGCGACGCAGGGGTTCAACCGCAACCTGTCCACCGCCGAAGTCATCGGCCAGGTTTGGGCCGCCGCGAAGCACCTCGGCAATGTCACCCACCGGCAGCGCCGCATCACCAACGTGGTGATGATGGGGATGGGCGAACCGCTGTTGAATTTCGAACCGGTCGTGCGCGCGATGAACCTGATGCGCGACGATCTCGGTTTCGGCCTGGCCAGCAAGCGCGTGACGCTGTCGACGGCCGGTCTGGTGCCAATGATCGATCGCCTGTCCGAATGCGCGGACGTATCGCTGGCGGTGTCGTTGCATGCGCCCAACGACGAACTGCGCACGCAACTCGTGCCACTCAACAAGAAGTATCCGATCGACGAGCTGCTCGCGGCCTGCGCGCGCTACGCGGCCAGGCGCCCGCGCACCACGATCACGTTCGAATACACCCTGATGAAGGGCATCAACGACACGCCCGCGCTGGCACGCCAGCTCGTCAGGTTGATGCGCCGGTTGCCGGCCAAGGTGAACCTGATCCCGTTCAATCCATTTCCGGGCACGCAGTACGAGCGCTCGGACGAAGATGCCATCCGCGCGTTCCAGAAGATCCTGCTGGATGCGGACGTGCAGGCGATGGTGCGGCGCACGCGCGGCGACGACATCGATGCCGCCTGCGGGCAGTTGAAGGGGCAGGTTCTCGACCGCACGCGCCGCAACGCGCAATTCCGCCGCCGGCTCGAAACCGGGGAGCAGGCAAATGCCGCGTAAGCGCCGCGCATCCGTGCGTCCGTCCACCAACGCCGGCATCGAGGTGGGGACGTCCATGTCCGCACTTTTCAAGATCGCCTTCCTGATCGGGGCGCTGTGGTCCGTGGCGGCCTGCAACCGCAACCAGATCATCCAGGTGAACAACGGCGCGAGCGATCTCAAGAACGCCCCGGAGGAAAGCAAGCAGGAGCAGAACGAGGACGCCGCGCGCATCCAGACCCAGCTCGGCTCCGCGTTGATGCAGCAGGGCAGTTACAAGGACGCCTACGACCATCTGCAGAAGGCGATCCAGTTCGACCGCAGCTATGTGCCCGCGCATACCGTGCTGGCGGTCCTCTACGAGCAGACGCGGCAGCTGCAGAATGCCGAAAGCGAATACCGCGCGGCGGTGTCGATCGACCCGAAGAACGGCGACAACAACAACAATCTCGGCTATTTCCTCTGCCGCCATGGCCGCGGCAAGGAAGGCATGGACTACCTGCAGCGCGCGCTGGCGGATCCGTACTACAAGACGCCCGCACAGGCCGACACCAACGCGGGCGCGTGCCTTGCCGGCATGGGCGACCGCGCGGGCGCGGATACCTATCTGCGCAAGGCGCTGGAAATCGATCCCCTCTATTCCGATGCGCTCTATCAGATGGCACACCTGCAATACACCAACGGCGATGCGTTCCGCGCGCGCGGTTTCCTGCAGCGCTTCGAGACGCAGGGACGGGCCACGCCGGATTCGCTGCTGCTGGGTTACGACATCGAAACACGACTGGGCAATGTGCAGGCCGCCCAGGACTATGCCAATCGCTTGAGCGCCCAGTTCCCGGAGTCGGAACAGGCGCAGACTATTGCCGGCCGTTCGCAATGACCAACGAATTCCACGACGATCTTTTTGCTTCCGTCCCGCCGCCCAGGGCGCCGGCCGAAATCCGCCTGGAGGAGCCGCCGGTTTCCGCGGGTTCGCCGCACGGCACGGGGCTCGGCGCATGCCTGCGCGCAGCGCGCGAAGCCCGCGGCATGGACCTCGCCACCTGCGGGCAGCTCTCCCATCTGTCGACGCGCGTGCTGCAGCAACTGGAATCGGGGGACTACGGCGACGGCAACGACTACGTGTTCGTGCGCGGGGCGTTGAACAGTTATGCGCGCCTTCTGGGCGTCCCCGCCCACGAAGTGGAATCCGCATTGCAGGCGATCGCTCCCGCCGCGCAGCCGCAACTGGTGCCGACCGGCAACGCCTTGCGCGCGCCGTGGGTGCGGCGTTACGGCGCCGCCGCCACCTACATCATCCTGACCGCCATGGTCGCCGTACCGCTGGTGTGGCTCGGGTTGCGCGGCGGCCTGGACAACCAACTGACGCGCATCGCCCCGCTCGACAGCGCGCCGGCCACCGGCGCACCCGCGCAAGTCGCCAAATCGGGACGCGCCAGGGACAACGCCGTCGCCCGCCAGGAACCGCCGTTGCAGGCTTCGATGACGCCGTTCTCCGCGATGCAAATGGATGCCGATGCCACCGCCGGCGCTCCACCGGCGGCAGCTTCCACCGCGCCGGCGCCGACCGTCGCGGCCGGCGGCCATGTCTTGACCCTGCGGGTCAACGCCGACAGCTGGGTGGAGGTGAACGATGCCGACGGCAAGACGGTGGCGTCGGGCATCCTGCGCACGGGCGACCAGCGCGACTACCACAGCGCGGGGCCGTTGAACGTCACCATCGGCAATGCGGATGGCGTGCAGGTGCAGAGCGACGGCAAACCGTTGTCGCTGGCGCCGTACCGTCGCGCCAACGTGGCCCGATTCCAGGTGTTCGGGAACAACGCCGGCAACGGCTGAGGGGCGAACCGGTCCCCACTTCGGTTATCCTTGTCCGTCCGCGTGCCCCGCGGGCGATGTCCTCCCGCACGGAAACCCGCAACGCAGCGGCCCCCTGGCGCCCGAGTCCATGAGGTCACCGGATCGCGCAACGCGCGTTTCGAAACGACCTCGTCACGATGATCCAGAATTCCATCCAATGGCTTTCGAAGACTACGACGAATACGAACAGAGCGAGCAGGTCCGACGCTGGCTGAAGGAAAACGGCCTGTCGATCGTGATCGGCGTGGCGCTCGCGCTGGCGCTGATCTTCGGCTGGCGCCAGTGGCAGGCGCATCGCGCAGGGCATCATGCGCAGGCCGCCGAACAGTTCTACGCGCTGCAGAGCGCGATGCTCGCGGGGCAGGGCGCGCAGGTGAACCGCCTCGCCGACGCGCTGGAAAAGGATTACGCCGACACGCCTTACGCCGCGCTGGCCGCCGCCGCGCGCGCCAACCTCGCGGTAGGCGAGAACAAGCTGGACGACGCGCAGAAAGCCCTGCAATGGGCGGTCGACCACAGCCCCACGCCGGCGCTGCACTCGATGTACCAGCTGCGGCTGGCGCGCGTGCAACTGGCGCAGAACCAGGCGGCGCAGGCGCTGGCCACCCTCGATTCGATGCCCGCGGACGAATACGGAGCGCTGCGGCAGGAACTTCGCGGCGATGCGTTGCTCAAACTGGGGCGTGCGGCGGACGCGCGCACGGCCTACACGCAGGCTTTGTCGTCGCTTTCCGCAGGCACCCCGCCGGGCGAACGCGAATCGCTGCAGATGAAACTGGATGATCTCGCGCCCGCGCCCGATGCGGTGCCTCGGAACAGCAAGGTCGCAACCCCCACCGCACAACCCGGGAAGCAGGGCACATGAAGTCACGTCATCTGTTCGCTGTGTCGTTGCTCGCGCTCGTCGTGGCGCTCGCCGGTTGCGGCCCGATCAAGCGGATGTTCGCCGGCAAGGACAACCTCCAGCCTCCGCGTGAATTGACCGAATTCACGCCGACCGTGCAGGTGCAGGAGGTCTGGAAAACCGGCATCGGCGACGGCTCGGGGCGTTCAGGCATCCGCCTGAGTCCGGCGTACGCCGACGGCAAGCTGTACGTCGCAAGCGTGGATGGCAAGCTCGCATCGCTCGACGCCACGACCGGCAAGACACTGTGGCAAGTGGACACCCGCACGCACGGCTGGATGGGGCTGGGCCACAAGCGTTACCCGGATGCGCTGTATGCGGGCGGTCCGACCGTGGCCGGCGACCTGCTGGTGGTCGGCACCCTCGACGGCCACGTCTATGGCGTGGATGCGTCCACCGGCGCGCAACGATGGGCCGCGCAGCTTTCCGATGAAGTGGTGAGTCCGCCGGTGATCGACGAGGGCGTGGTGTACGCACGCACCAACGACGCGCGCATCTATGCGCTGGATGCCGCCACCGGCGCGCGCAAGTGGGTCAACGACCAGGGCGACGTGCCCTTGCTCAGCCTGCGCGGCAACGGTCCGTTGCTGGTCGCGCACGGCGTGGTGTTCTACGGCAGCGACGACGGCAAGATCGTGTCGTTGCGCAGCGATACCGGCAGCGCGCAATGGCAGCAGGCGATCACCAAGGGCGAAGGCCGCAGCGACATCGACAAGCTCAACGATGCCGACGATACGCTGCAACTGGACGGCGCGTCGCTCTACGCCACCGCCTACCACGGCGAACTGGCTTCGATCGACGCGCCGGACGGCAAGATCAACTGGAGCCGGCCGTTCTCCAGCTACGTCGGCGTCGGCGTCGCCGGGCAGCAACTGATCGGCGTGGACGAAAATTCCCTGGTCTGGGCGTTCGATGCCGGCACCGGCAGCGACATGTGGAAACAGGACGCCCTGCAATACCGCTGGCTGACCGCACCCGCGATCCAGGGCAACTACGCCGTGGTCGGCGACCTGGAAGGCTACGTGCACTGGCTGAGCCTGTCCGACGGCAAGCTCGCCGCGCGCGAGCGCCTGTCCAAGGACGCCATCCGTGCGCGTCCGCTGGTGGTCGACGACATGCTGTACGTCGAGGATGTGGACGGCAAGGTCGGCGCGTATCGCGTGGCCGGCTCGCCCTAGGGAACGCCTGGCGATCGCGGGAGTGTTGAAACCATGTTGCCCGTCGTCGCTCTCGTCGGCCGTCCCAACGTCGGCAAGTCCACGCTGTTCAATGCGCTGACGCGCAGCCGCGACGCGCTGGTCGCGGATCTTCCCGGCGTCACCCGCGATCGCCATTACGGCGTCTGCCGCCTCGGCGCGCATCCCTTCGTGCTGGTGGATACCGGCGGACTGTCCGGCGAGGACATCGACATCGATGTGCTGACCGCGCGCCAGGTGCGGCTTGCGATCGACGAATGCCAGGCCTGCGTGCTGCTGGTCGATGCGCGCGAAGGCCTGTTGCCGCAGGACCGCGCGATCCTGGACGAACTGCGTCGCGCCTCCAGGCCGGTGGTGCTGGCGATCAACAAGACCGACGGGCTGGACGCGAACGTCGCGCTGGCGGAGTTTGCCTCGCTCGGCGTCGCCGTGATGCTGCCGATCGCGGCATCCCACGCGCGCGGCACGGACGACCTGGTCGCGGCCGTGTTGCCGTTGCTGCCGCACGATGACGAACCCGATGCCGATGTCGAGGACGAACACGCAGGGACGCGCGTGGCGATCGTGGGCCGGCCCAATGTCGGCAAATCCACGCTGGTGAACCGACTGCTCGGCGAGGAACGCGTGGTCGTTTCGGAGATCGCCGGCACCACGCGCGATTCCATCCGCGTGCCGCTGGAACGCGATGGTCGCCGCTATACGTTGATCGACACCGCCGGCGTGCGGCGGCGCGGCCGCGTCGAGGATGCGCTGGAAAAATTTTCCGTGATCAAGACGCTGCAATCGATCGCCGCGGCGCAGGTCGCGATCGTGCTGCTGGATGCCGGCGAGGGCGTCTCCGAACAGGATCTCAACCTGATCGGCCAGGTGCTGGAAGCCGGGCGAGCGCTGGTGATCGCGGCGAACAAGTGGGACGGCCTGTCGACCTACGAGCGCGAACGCTGCCGCGACGGATTGGCGCGCCGGCTGGAATTCGTGGCGTGGGCGAAACCGGTGTTCATTTCCGCCCGGCATGGCTCGGGCCTGCGCGAACTGATGCGCAGCGTGGATCGCGCGCACGCCTCGGCGGCGCGCGAACTGGGGACTTCCGATCTCACGCGCGCGCTGGAAAAGGCGGTCGCATCGCACCAGCCGCCGCTGGTGCGCGGGCACGCGCCCAAGCTGCGATTCGCGCATCCCGGCGGGCACAACCCGCCGACCATCGTGATCCACGGCACGCGCACCAGACACCTCGCCGACAGTTATCGCCGTTATCTCGAGAATTTCTTCCGCAAGCGCTACAAGCTGGAAGGCACGCCGATCCGCATCGAGTTCCGCGAAGGCGAGAATCCTTATGCCGGCCGCCGCAACGCGTTGACGGAAAGCCAGCAGCGCAAGCGCCGGCGGATGGTCCGGCACGTACGCGGCAAACGATGAACGCACACGCGGCGATGGCCCGCGTTCTCGGCGTGGTCCTCGCCGGAGGCGCGGGTTCGCGGGTCGGCGGCGCGGACAAGGGCTTGCTGCCGCTGCACGGACGCCCGCTGATCGCGCATGTGCTGGATGCGTTGCGTCCGCAGTGCGCCGCGCCGCTGATTGTCGCCAATCGCAATCGCAAGGCCTATGCGCGTTTCGCGCAAACGATCCATGACGAAGGCGACGGCCCTGCCGGCCCGCTGGCCGGAATCGTCGCCGCATTGGCGCACGCCGCGAACGCGGACGAGTCGACGCACGCCTGCGGATGGCTGCTCACCGTTCCCGTCGATGGTCCCCGGCCGCCGCCGGATTTGCGCGATCGCCTGCAATCGGCGCTGATGGCGTTCGGCGAAGCGGCTTGCGCGTTCGCGCACGATGGCCGCGATGCGCAGCCGTTGTTCGCGCTGTATCGGGGGTCGCACTTCCGATCCTTGCTGGCAAGTGCGCGCACGTCGCTGGTCTCGCACGCCTCGGTGCTGCGATGGCACCGCGAAATCGGCGCGTGCGCGGTGGATTTTTCCGATCGGGCCGATGCATTCCATAATCTCAACACGCCGCAGGATTTCCGCGACTACGAGCGCACGCATGTCCAAGCCTGACTACCCGACGCGCATCGGCCTGGAACAGGCGCTGGGAATCGTGGCCGCGCGCTGCGCGCCGCATCGATTGCCGGCCGAAGCGGTGTCGCTGCCGGATGCGCAGGACCGCGTGCTGGCCGAAGACCTGCGCGCCGCGCACGACCTGCCGCCGTTCGCCAATTCGGCGATGGACGGTTTCGCGTTGCGTGGCACGGACCTGCCGCAGGAAGGGGAGCGCGCGTTCGCGCTGGCCGGCGACGTTTTCGCGGGGGCCGCGTCGACGCCGGCCGTGGGCGAAAACGAATGCGCGCGCATCACGACCGGCGCACCGATGCCGGACGGCGCGGATACGGTGGTGATCCGGGAAAACGTGCGCGTCGATGGCCAGCGCGTGGTCGTGCGCGCCGGCGAGAAACCCGGCGCCAATGTCCGCATGGCCGGTGAAGATTTCGCCCGGGGCGATCTCGCGCTCGCGGCGGGAACGCGCCTGCGTCCGCCCCAGCTTGCGGTGCTCGCGGCCCTGGGCTGCGCAGACGCACTGGTGCGACGCAAGCCGCGGGTCGCGGTGATCGCCACGGGCGACGAACTGGTGCCCGCCGGGCAACCGCTCGGGTTCGGCCAGATCCACGAATCCAACGGCGTGATGCTGGTCGCGCTGTTGCGCGACGCAGGCGCCGAAGTGGTTGCGGTGCAACGTGTGCGCGACGAGCCGGCGGCATTGCGCGCGGCCCTGCTGGATGCCGCATCGCAGGCCGACATGATCGTGAGCAGCGGCGGCGTGTCGGTGGGCGAAGCCGACCACCTGCCGGCGCTGCTGGCGGAACTGGGCGAGATCCATTTCCACAAGGCGCGCGTCAAGCCGGGCATGCCCGTGCTGTTCGGTCAGCTTGGCGCCAGCCTGTATTTCGGGTTGCCCGGCAATCCGGTTTCCTCGGCCGTCACGTTCCGGGTGTTCGTGCGGTTCGCGCTGGCGTCGATGCTGGGCGAAACCCGTGCACATGCCGTGCGGCGCGCGCGCCTGTCCGAAACCGTGCGCAAGGGGCATGCGCGCGCCGAACTGTTGCGCTGCGCGCTTGCGACCGATTCGGAAGGCGTGCTCTGGGCCACGCCGCACGCGCGGCAGGGGTCGGGCATGTTGCGGGGGCTGGCCGAATCCGATGCGCTGGCGCTCCTGCCGGAAGAGTGCATGGAACTGGAAAGAGGCGAGGGCGTGACGCTCTGGCCGTGACTTCCGTTCTTCTGCCGCATAATGGGCGAATGAGCCTCCGCGAAATCCCGCCGCACGAAGCATTGCAACGCCAGCGCGCCGGCGCCGTGCTGCTGGACGTGCGCGAACCGCACGAGCACGCGGCCGGCATGGCCGAAGGCGCGATCGCGCTGCCGCGCGCGCAGGTCGCGCAGCGGGTCGCGCAGGTCGTTCCGGATCGGCAAACCGAAATCCTCGCGATCTGCGCGCACGGCCAGCGCTCGCTGATGGCCGCGCAGGTCCTGCTGCAGCTCGGTTACGCGAACGTGGCGTCCGTGGCCGGCGGCACCGCGCGCTGGGTCGCCGAACGCCTGCCGATGGCGCAGCCGCAGAACGACGATGCGGATTTTTTCGAACGCTATTCGCGGCACCTGCGCCTGCCGGAAGTCGGCGAGGCCGGCCAGCGCCGGCTGGAAGAATCGCGCATCGTGATCCTCGGTGCGGGCGGTCTGGGTTCGCCGGCCGCGTTCTATCTCGCCGCCGCGGGCGTCGGCACGCTGGTGCTGGCCGACGACGACGTGGTCGAACGCAGCAACCTGCAACGACAGATCCTGCATACCGACGACCGCATCGGCGTTGCCAAGCTCGAATCCGCCGCGCGCACCCTGACCGCGTTGAATCCGCGCACGCGCATCGAAGGATTGCCCGAACGCGTGACGTCGGCCAACGTGGAAGCGTTGCTGGACGGCGCCGACGCGGTGATCGACGGCGCCGACAATTTCCCGGTGCGCTACCTGCTCAACGACGCCTGCGTGAAGTTGCGCAAACCGCTGGTGTACGGCGCGGTGCATCGCTACGAAGGGCAGGTCAGCGTATTCGACGCGGGACGGCAGCGCGGCCTCGCACCGTGCTATCGCTGCCTGTTTCCGTTGCCGCCGCCGGCGGACGCCGCGCCGAATTGCTCGGAAGCCGGCGTGCTGGGCGTGCTGCCGGGCGTGATCGGCATGCTGCAGGCTACCGAAGCGTTGAAACTGCTCCTGCGGATCGGCGAACCGCTGACCGGCCGCCTGCTGATGTTCGATGCGCTCGGCATGCGTTTCCGCGAGACCCGCCTCGCGCCCGATCCCGAATGTCCGGTGTGCGCGCCGGGCCGGGCGTTTCCCGGTTACATCGATTACGCCGCGTTCTGCTCGGGCGGCGACAGCACGTAGATCGCCGCATCCAGTTTGTCACCGCGGAATTCGATGCGGCCACGTTCGATGCGCACGAGGCGCGCGCCGGATTTCTCCGCGACGCGGCGGCTGGCCCGATTGTCCAGCGCGGCGACGATTTCGAGTTTCGCGAACCCGTGTTCGAACCCGAACGCGCCGATCAGCCGCGCGGCCTGGGTGGCGATGCCGCGGCCCTGTGCATCCGAGCGCACCCAGTAGCCGAGGTTGGCTGTTCCACCGGCGCGATCGATCTGGTTCAGGCCGACACCGCCGAGCACCCGCGTGGCGTTTTCGTCGAAGATCGCGAACGCGTACTGCTCCCCGGCATCCCATGTCGTCCGGCAATGCGCGATCCACGCTTCGCTGTCGGCGCGCGAATACCCCCCGTGGCACCACGGCAGCCACTTGCCGACCGTCGCCACCGATTGCGACGCCGCGTCGTACAGCGCATCCGCGTCGCCGCTTTGCCACGGACGGATCAAAACATCGTGTGTGCGGAATTCGCAGATGGCGCGTTGCGAAACCATGGCCATTACCTGCACGA
>JAFEEJ010000215.1 GCA_018241145.1 Pseudomonadota bacterium
CCTGGGCGTGCGCATCCTCGGCGAAGTGAAGCCGGAGTACGTGGGGATCCTGCAACGGGCGGACCGCATCTTCATCGAGGAATTGCGCGCGGCGGACCTCTACGACGAAGTCAGCCAGGCCTTTGCGGTGTTCCTGCCGGTGAAATCGGTCGGCGTGGTCGGCGACGGCCGCGCCTACGACTGGGTGGTCGCGTTGCGCGCGGTGCAGACCATCGACTTCATGACCGCGCGCTGGGCGCACCTGCCGTACGAATTCCTCGAACGCGTGTCATTGCGCATCATCAACGAAGTGCGCGGCATCTCGCGCGTGGTGTACGACATTTCGGGAAAGCCACCAGCAACCATTGAGTGGGAGTAGCGTCCTTGCTTCGAGCCATCCATGGCGTGCTGTTCCGGCCCGGCATCCATGCCGGTCGCTCGATCGCGCACGCGATGCGCTCAACGCATCGCGTAAACGCGCGATCTCGCCCACCAGCAACCATTGAATGGGAATAGCGTCTTCGTTTCGTATCCTCCACAGTGCAGTCAGCTCCCGCAATTGTTTGCGTCACCGCGTTCTCGGCAAATTCATGGGACCACAAGGGATACACGATGATCCTCAATCCAAGACATCCTCTGTCGATTCTGGCCGGTGCCGTCGTGCTTGCGGCATGCGAAACAGCCAGTGCCTCGAGCGCCGGCATTGCCAAGCCAACCGCTGCCGCGCCGACCGCGGACGCATTGCTTGCCTTGGACAGGCAGGCGACCCAGGCCTACATCGAAGGTGACGGCAATTTTTTCGAAGGGCTGCTCAGCGACAAGTTCGTCAAGCAAAAGGATGGATCCCGTCTCGGCAAAAGTGACGTCATCAAGGCGATCCGTGGCGTCAAGTGCGAGGTCAAGAAAGGTTGGACATTGACCCGGCCGCAGATGTTGAAGATCGACAAGGACGTCTATGTCCTCAGCTACGTCTCGGATAGGCAAGGCAGCTGCACGGCGGACGGCAAGACCGAAAAGATTTCCGGCCCGGCCCGCGCGGCGACCGTGTGGGTCAGGAACGGGGAAAAATGGCAGGTCGCCTTTCATGGCGAAAACCCGATCGTGGATCCTGCGGCTGCGCCGGCAGCCGACAAAAAGAATGAGTCCGACAAGAACGACAAGGCCGCAGCGGGTGCCGATGCAGGCGCATCTCCGGTAGCTGCCACCCCGCTCACCGACGCACTGATGGCGGCCGAAAATGCCATCTGGGGAGCATGGAGGACGCACGATGCCGGGAAGGTCGATGCCCTGACCGCAAGCGACATTGCCTTCGTCGACATTTTCGGCACCTTTACCCCGGACAAATCCGCCACGGTCAAGGACTGGACGAGTGCACTCTGTCAAATCAAGGGCGTCACATTGACGAACGGGGTCGGAACTTCCATTGCGCCGGGCGTGGGAATTCTCACGTTGACGGGCACGGTCGTGGGCACCTGCGGCGGGCAGGACATCAGTGGACAAAAGGTCTACGCCAATTCCGTCTATGTGAAAACCGGCGGCGCCTGGAAGTGGGTGTTCGGTTTCAATTCGCCCACATGATTTCGATCCCCGCGTTCGGATGAGTGCCGAACTGCCTCGCCCGTCCGCGAGGGTCGTCGCCGTTTCATGCCTGGCATGAACCGGCGGCGACCCTCCCGGCATTCATGGGCATCCTCGGTCGCGAAATTTCGGGAGACATCCATGCGCATCGATACGCACTGGTTCGTGCACGCTTTCGCGCATCGGGCTCATCGGGACGATGTCGTCTCGTCGCCGGGTACTGCCGTCGGCGCATCGGTGCTGCTGCTCCTGCTTTCGATCGCCGCAGTGGCCCGCGCGGCCGCTCCGGGTGGCACGGTCGGCCTCGGCAAGGTGCTCGCCACACAGGATGGCGGCCAGATATTCGGCTTCGACATCAATCAATTCGGCGACGACGGTGTGCTGGCCAGTGCCCAGACCAGGGTCAACGGCGTACTGGTGTCGGTGGAAACCTTCGACCAGAACAGCGGGCAGATCACGCGGTCCTTCAAGCGCGAGCTGGGAAACCGCAACGAATACGCCGTGGACGGCATCTTTGCCGGCGACGTGGCCCTGATCACCCATTACGTGACCCCGAACGGGACGATCTTCGCGCAGCGGTTTTATGATGTAATGAATCCCGTGACCGCGCAGCGGTTCACCGGCCGTTGGACGCCGCCGCTGAAGGACATCGATGTGCTGATGGCCGGCACGGACCAGTCCGCCGCCGACGCCGTGTTGTTCGCCATCGATTTGAAGAAGCGGGACCGGCCGCATCTGCTGGTCTCCAACATCGCAGCGAATACTTTCAGCAACGACATCCCTCTCGACCCCGGTCTGTTCGGCCCCGCCAACGGCGTGCACCTCGCGCAATACACGGCCGCCAACCAGGCCGTACTCGCGCTGTCGCCGGACGCCGGGACGGTGCGCGGCGCGGCGCCGCTCATCGTGCAGGTCGATCTCTCCACCGGCGCCATGAGCCAGTTCAAGGGTTTCAACAACGGGTTCTTCCACTCGGGTTTCGTCAACGGGCTCACCGTCGATCCGAATACCGGTGTCGCCGCGACCACCACGGAATTGAACTCGCAGGTCGAGTTCTACGATTTGAGCACGCAAACCGGCATCGCCGCCGTGCAGCTTCCGTGCACCAACGATACCGACCAGATCAACAGCGGCTCCAACATCGCGGTCGATCCGGTCAACAAGCTCTTCCTCGTCACCGACTATTTGTATTGCGACGGCAGCCAGGGCAGCGCCATCGTGGTCTATGACGAGGCCGGAAACTTCGTCGAAACGATCACCGGATTCAACTTCGCCATCGGCGAGCCGGCACCGGTGCTCAATCCTTCCAAGCGCATGGGATGGGCCTTCAGCGGGCCCGAAGGCTTCAGCCAGCTGCAGCAATTCTTCTATTGAAGGAACTGCACCGCGAAGCGCGTGCGAATGATCATTTGCGCGAAGCGGCAAAGCGGCGGCCGAGCGCCATACGCAAACGTCCATCTCATCGTGCAGGGCGATGCTAGTATTGCCGGGTTGCGCCGCTGCTTCCCGGCCGCGCCGCTTCCAGGCGACGCGCACCCCACACGATCCTGATGGGAGTCATGACATGTTCCGGAAACGTTCGTTGCGGATCAGTGCGGGCAATCTTTTGACGCCGTTCGCGGCATTGGCATGGGCCGCCATCGGAATGGGCGTTGCGAGTGCGGGGACGCTTTTGACATCGCACGTGCCCGAGGATGTCTCGAATCATTCGGCAACGCGCGTTGCGGATGCGGACGCGTCGCGCCGTCTGCAACTGGCCATCGCGCTGCCGATGCGCGATCAGGCGCAACTCGTGCAACTTGTCCGCGACATCTACGACCCGTCCAGTCCGAACTATCGCCACTATCTTTCCGTGGCGCAATTCACGCAGCGCTTCGGACCCACGCAGGCGGATTACAACAAGGCCCTGCAATTCTTCTCGACGCACGGTCTTTCGATCAGCGGCGTTTCGGCCAACCGTTATCTGATCGAAGGCTCGGCGAGTGTCGCCTCGCTGCAGCAGATGTTGCACGTGAAGTTCGGCCTTTATCAGCGTGCCGGAGAGACCCGTCGCTTCATCGCGCCGGACAGCGAACCGACGCTGGCGCTGGACGTGCCCGTGCTGCGCATTGTCGGGCTCGATGACGCCAATCCGCCGAGCAACCGGCTGGTGCAACGAAAACTCGACGTCGACGCGCAATCGCCGGTGAAGGGTTCCGGCCCGAACGGCTGGTATCTCGGCAGCGACATCCGGCTGGCGTACTACGGCATTTTCCTGTCGAGCGGCAAGGGCCAATCGCTCGGCTTGATGGAACTCGGACCTTACGATCCGCAAGGCGTGCAGAATTACTTCACGCAGTTCGGGCCGCCGCTCACGACCGATGTCGTGCCGATTTCCACTGACGGCAGTCCCGCGACGTGCGCGAGCAAATGCAACGACGGCGAGCAGGCGCTCGACATCGAATACGCCATCGCGATGGCGCCCGGCCTCGATCAGGTGCAGGTGTACGTGGCCCGCTCGGCGGAAAGCGTGCTCAATCGCATGGCCAGCGACAACACCAGCGCGCAGCTCAGCACGTCCTGGGGCTGGAGCCACAGCGAGCGTTCCGTCGACGAACCCATCTTCCTGGAAATGGCTGCGCAAGGGCAGACGCTGTTGACCGCCAGCGGCGATAATTCCTCGCTGCGCGCCAGCGGCCCGTGGCCGGAAGAGAGCGCCTACATCACCGCCGTCGGCGGCACGGATCTGCAAACCTCATCGCCGGGCGGTCCATGGCTCAGCGAAACCGCGTGGTCGGGCAGCGCCGGCGGCCCGTCGCTGGACAAGACGATCACGATCCCTGCGTACCAGCTTCCTTTCATCAACGACCAGAACCAGGGTTCGACGCAGGTGCGCAACGTGCCGGATATCGCGGGCGACGCGAACACGGTGAACTACATCTGCTCCAGCCGCGGGTGCAGCGGCGGCAATGGCGGCACCAGTTTCGCCTCGCCCATCTGGGCGGGATTCATCGCGCTGGCCAACCAGCGGGCGGCCCACTACGGTTATGGGCGCATCGGTTTCCTGAACCCGTTGCTCTACAGCATGGGTGGCAAGAACTATGCGAAGTACATCTATCACGATATCGTCAGCGGCACGAGCGGCAAATATTCGGCGGTGCCCAGCTACGATCTGGTGACGGGCTTCGGTAGTCCGCAGGGCTTTGCCTTCATCGAGAAGTTGATCCAGGCCGCCAACCCTTAGCTGCGAATCCGTATCGGTGACGACGGCGCAGGAGAAATTCGCCGAGAGCGGTCGCTGCTTGATGCGGCGTACTTGGTCGCATGCCGGCACGGGAATTCGATGTTCCCGCGCCGGGCATCTTCGGCCTGTTTACCATCGGCAAGCCGGCGCCGATGCTCAATCCCTCCGGGCGCATGGGCCGGACTTTCAGCGGACGCGCGAGCTTTCAACCCATCGCAGCAATAAATACCGCCAAACCCGGGGCCGCGTATGCGGCTGCATTTCGAGCCCCGGATTGTTCCCGCGCTCCGTCGCCGCGACGCGGGCCAACCGATTACTGCCCACCCTCGAACTGCAGGCTGTAGACCGTTGCGGTGTCCAGCGTGCCCTGGCCGGCGATGCCGACCAGCTGCGCGCCATAGCCCTTGACCAGAGGCGTATTGGTGGCCTGAAAGCCATCGCTGAAGTAGTACAC
>JAFEEJ010000216.1 GCA_018241145.1 Pseudomonadota bacterium
TGTACGCACGACATCAAGGGCACGGCCATTTACGCGTTCGTGACGCCGAAGGAAGGCGTGACCCCGAACGACGCGCTGAAGAAGGAACTCGTCACCGGCATCCGCGAACGGATCGGTGCCTTTGCGGCGCCCGAATACCTGCAATGGGCGGCGGCGTTGCCCAAGACGCGTTCGGCCAAGACCATGCGCCGGATCCTGCGCAAGATCGCCGAAGCCGGCAACCACGAGGTCGATCTCGCCGCGCTGGGCGACACGTCCACGCTCGCCGATCCTTCGGTGGTGAAGCGCCTGTACGACGAGCGCGTGCGGCATTGATTGCAGGTGGAATTCCGGGAAGCGCGACGGGCGGGATTTTCCCTGCCGGAATCGGACGGGTCGAAAGCATGGGGGAGCGCGAGAATGCAAACCGGGGCCATGGCGTGACTCGAAAGACCGGATGTTCTTCCTCCATGGCACGCCGCGGATCGGCAATCGTGATGGCGGCCATGGTGTCATCCCCCGCCTTCTCCGCCCCGCCCATCCAGCAGTTGGGCGAGATCGTGGTCGTAGGCGTAACGCCGTTGCCGGGCCTGGACTTGCCGGCATCGCAGGTGCCACTCAACGCGCAGAGTGCGCAAGCCGACGACGTTGCCCAAATGCATGGACAATCCATCACCGACCTGCTGCAGCAGAACTTCCAGGGCATCAGCATCACGCAGTCGCAGGGCAATCCCTGGCAAGGCAACCTGTATTTCCACGGCTACACGTTGTCGCCGCTGCAGGGTTCGCCTTCGGGCATGTCGGTCTACATGGACGGCGTGCGCCAGAACGAGCCGTTCGCCGAAACCATGAACTGGGATGCGATCCCGGATTTCGCGATCCGCAACGTCACGCTGATCCCCAGCTCCAGTCCGTTGTACGGGCTCAACACGCTCGGCGGAGCGCTGGTGCTGGACAGCAAGAGCGGATTTACCGATCCGGGCGGTTCGTTCGATGTGTCGGGCGGCTCGTGGGGACGCATCCAGGCCGATGCGGACTTCGGTGCGCACAATGACCACTTCGGTTTCTATGCCGGCGTTGCCAGCGATTACGAAACCGGCTGGCGCGACTATTCGCCCAGCCGCGTACAACAGGCCTTCGTCCGCTTCGACTGGCGGCCGAGCGATGGCACGGCGGTCACGCTGGGCTACACGGGCGCGCACGCCAAATTGTTCGGCACCCAGACGATTCCGATCGAGTGGGCGGCCACCCCCGAAACCGCGTTCACGTGGCCCGACTTCGCCGTCGACAATCTCGGCCAGTACACCCTGCGCGGCAACCACCAATTCGACGATGGCTGGTCGCTGCAGGCGAGCGCCTACCTGCGCCTGTCGCAGGCCCGCAGCTTCGACAGCAACACCAACGATTACGACTCTTGCGATCCCGGCTCGGCCGGCGACTGCCCGGACTACGCCGCGAACGGTCCTTTCGATCCGGACTCGCTCGGACAGTATTACTACGCGGGCCTGACACCGCCCTACGACCCCGATAATCCGGCCGCGACGATCAACAATGTCGTGGCGTCGAACGTTCTCGGCAACGTACGCACGCGCGGATACGGCGGCTCGCTGCAGGCCGTCTACGACGGCAATCTGCTGGGCCACGACAACCATTTCACGCTGGGCGTGAGCCTGGACGCGGGCAACACCCGCTTCGACCAGTTCGGCCAGCCGGCATTCTTCCCGTACGTCGAGGCGCTGCGCGGCGACACGCTCGGCCTGCTGCCATTCGACCAGGACCTGATGACCGCGGCGGCAACCGGGGTGCGCAGCGTCGGCCTGTATTTCCTCGACGCGGTGGCACTCACCGATGCCGTGCACCTGACCGCCGGCGGCCGCTACGACCACAGCAGCGTCAGCGTGGGCGACCTGACCGGCGCACAGCCCGACATCGACGGCCGCAACCACTTCCATCGCTTCAATCCGAGCATCGGCTTGACCTGGTCGCTTTCACGCGATCTCGGTGCGTATGTCAATTACGACGAAGGCATGCGCACGCCGACCCCGATCGAGCTGGAATGCGCCGACCCCGACGCGCCTTGTTCGTTGCCGAATGACTTCACCGGCGATCCTCCCCTGCAACCGGTGATCGCACGCACGCTCAGCGGCGGACTGCGCGGCAGCTTTGCCGGCGGCAAGCTGCACTGGAACCTCTCGCCGTACACCAGCCGTGCCGACAACGACATCCTCACCATTTTCACCGGCGGCAGTTCGCAGGGTTATTTCGCGAACGTGCCGAAGACCGTGCGCAAAGGCGTCGATGCCGGACTGGGCGGACAACTCGGCAAGCTCGAATGGCAGGCCAACTACAGCTTCGTCGATGCCACGTACGGTGCGCCATTCGAGGAACAGAGCGGCGACAACTCGAGCGCCGACGACGACGGCGTGATCTTCGTGCATTCCGGCGATCGCATCCCCGGCATTCCGCGCCAGGTGTTCACGCTGGCCGGCGAATACCATTTCACGCCGCAATGGTCGTTCGGCGGCAACCTGCGGGCATATTCCGGGCAGTATGCCGTCGGCGACGAAAACAACGGGGACGACCACGGCAAGGTGCCGGGTTACGCCGTGCTCGACCTGGACCTGCATTGGCAGGCAACAAGGCAATTGTCGTTCTTCGCACAGGTGCAGAACGCGTTCGATCGCCGCTATTTCGTCAGCGGCCAGTTGAGTGACAATGTGTTCGACACGCCCGATCGGCTGATCGACACTTCGGGCCCGGGTACGTCGACGCTGTTCGTCGCGCCCGGCGCCCCGCGCGGCTGGTTCGTCGGCCTGTCGTATCACTTCGGGGAAGAAGGGCACTGACCGTGCGCAGCGTCTTCGACAGCAGGAAGTACCCGCTCCAACGAAGGGGTTTGGTCATGCCCCGTGCAAGGGGATTCCGCGCATCGGACCGTGATGCCGCGGGCGCGGGCGGCCGCACGGGCTGCGCAGGGTCTTCCCGCATGCCGGCACGCATCATCGTTGCGGCGGCCCCGCTCTTCGTGGCATGGCTGCCGTGCATGGCATCAACGCAACCGGCCACGCCGCCTGCCGTATCGAAACCACGGACGTTGCCGGCCATCGTGGTCACGGCCACGCGCATTCCCGAGCCCGCGTTCGACGTGCCCGCTTCCATCGACGTGGTGCAGATCGACGCGACCGGCCAGGACTCGCCTGGCATCAATGCATCCGAATACCTGCGCGGCGTACCCGGCGTGCTGGCGCGCGATCGCCAGAACTACGCGCAGGACGAACAGATCTCGATCCGCGGGTTCGGTGCGCGTTCGACCTTCGGCGTGCGCGGCGTGCGCCTCTATACCGACGGCATTCCCGCCACCATGCCGGATGGCCAGGGGCAGGTATCGAACTTCGACTTCGGCGGCGCGGACCGCATCGAAGTCCTGCGCGGCCCGTTCTCGGCGCTGTACGGGAACTCCTCGGGCGGCGTGATCCAGCTCTTCACCGCCGACGGCAGCGATCCGCCGGAATGGCTGGGTGCGCTGAGTGCGGGAAGCTATGGCACGTGGCGCGTCGATACCGGCGCGCGCGGCACACGCGGCGGATTCGGCTACAACCTCGACCTGTCCGACTTCCATACCGACGGCTACCGCGAACACAGCCGCGCCGAGCGCATCAACGGCAACGCCAAATTCGATTTCCGCACCGCCAGCGGCGGCAAGCTGACGGTGCTGGTCAATACCGTATCGCTGCCGGAATCGCTGGATCCGCAGGGGCTGACCTGGCAACAGTTCGAAGCCGATCCGCGCCAGGCATCCCCGTCCGCGCTCACCTTCGACACGCGCAAGAGCGTGCACCAGGCGCAGGGCGGCATGGTCTTCACGCAACCGTTCGACGACGGACAAACGTTTCGCGCGATGGTTTACTACGGGCATCGGACCGTGCAGCAGTTCCTTTCCGTGCCCGTCGGCGCGCAGCAGAATCCGCTCAGTTCCGGCGGCGTGGTGGATCTCGATACCGACTACGGCGGCACCGACCTGCGCTGGACGATCCAGCGCGATCTGGCAGGACGCCCGCTCGAACTGGCCGCAGGCGTCGCCTTCGACCGCGAAGACCAACTGCGCCGCGGCTACGAAAACTTCGTCGGCGACATGCTCGGCGTGGTGGGCGCGTTGCGTCGCAACGAACAGGACGACGTGTACGACTTCGACCAGTATGCGCAAGGCACCTGGCAATTCGCGCAGCGCTGGTCATTGACGCTGGGCGCGCGCCACAGCGAGGTGCGCTTCAGTTCGGACGACCACTACATCACCGACGACAACCCGAACGACAGCGGTCGCGTCGCCTATGGTTCGACCGATCCCGTGGCGGGCCTGCTGTTTCGCGCCAACCAGGACTGGCACTTGTACGCCTCGTACGGGAACGGTTTCGAAACACCGACCTTCAACGAACTCGCTTATCGTCCCGACGACGAAAGCGGCCTGAACTTCGCGTTGCGCCCGGCGCATTCGCGCAATGGCGAAGCCGGTTCGAAATGGCGGTTCGGCAACGGCGGCAAACTGGATCTGGCACTGTTCCAGGCCGACACCCGCGACGAACTCGCGGTGCTGGGCAGTTCCGGCGGCCGCACCACGTACCAGAACATCGGGCGCGCGCGCCGCCGCGGCGCGGAAATCGGATTGCAGCTTCCCCTTGCGGACGACTGGAGCTTCGAAGCCGCCTACACCTTCCTCGACGCGCGCTTTCTGGATGCCTTCACCGATTGCAGCGGAGCCACCGGCTGCAACGTCGCTGCGGGCACGCGCATCCCGGGCGTGCCGCGCAACCTGCTGGATGCCTCGCTGCGCTGGGGCGGGCCGCTCGGCTGGCATGCGGCCTTGCAGGCGGACGCCGCGGGCGCCGTGACGGTCAACGACAACGGCAGCCAATCCGCACCGGGATACGCCGTGTTCGGCGCGAATGTGGGCTACGTGCTGGACAACGGGCGTTACCGGTTCACGCCCTACTTTCGCATCGACAACCTTTTCAACCGCCGCTACATCGGTTCGGTCATCGTCAACCAGGCCAATGGCGGCAGCTTCGAGCCGGCTCCCGGGCGCACGTTCCTGATCGGAGCCACCCTGGTGTCGCGGCAACAGTAAGCGGGTTACTGGCTGCTCGCGCTGGCAGGTTCGGTCTTGTCCTGCACGGCGCTCAGCAATTGCAGCTTGCCCTTGTGCTCGACGTAGCCGGTGAAGTGGAAACTCAGCTGCAGCCCGGCGAAATATTCCAGCTGCGCATCCTTGACATCGGCATCGGGACCGTCCTTCAGCAACACCGTCTTCGGCAGCTGCTTCTGGTCGGACAGGTACCGGAAATGGCCGCCCAGATCGTCGAGGCTGAGGGTCGCGCCGTCGAGCAGGAACTGCCCGTCCTTGGCCGCTTCCAGGGTCATGTCGTATTGCTGCGGCACGTTGGCGACCGTTTCGCCGCCGCTGCGCACGCGGCCGTAGCACCCGGAAAGCGTCAGGACCAGAGCGACCATGGCGGCGCCCAGCAGGCGCGTGGTGGAAAGGCGAGCGGTCATCGTGTTTCTCCGTTGCAATCGGCGAATCAGGTTCTGGGAAGTGTAACGCCGGTCTGGCCCTGATACTTGCCGCCGCGGTCGCGGTAGCTGGTTTCGCAGACCTCGTCGGATTCCAGGAACAGCATCTGCGCCACGCCCTCGTTGGCGTAGATCTTGGCGGGCAATGGCGTGGTATTGGAAAATTCCAGCGTCACGTGGCCTTCCCATTCGGGTTCCAGCGGCGTCACGTTGACGATGATGCCGCAGCGCGCGTAGGTGCTCTTGCCGAGGCAGATCGTAAGCACGTTGCGCGGGATGCGGAAGTACTCCACCGTGCGCGCCAGCGCGAACGAATTGGGCGGCACGATGCAGCACGCGCCCTTGAAATCGACGAAATTGCGCGAGTCGAAATCCTTCGGATCGACGATGGTGGAATTGATGTTGGTGAAGATCTTGAACTCGTCCGCGCAGCGCACGTCGTAGCCGTAGCTGGACGTGCCGTAGGACACGATCCGGCCGTCCCCGTTCTGCTTGATCTGCCCCGGTTCGAACGGTTCGATCATGCCCTTCGCGGCCATGCGGCGGATCCAGCGGTCGGATTTGATGCTCATGTACGTTCCGGGAGGAGGGAGGCGGGAGGGGAGAGGCGAAGAAACTGCGAGCGCCAGTTTCGACTCCTCACTCCTCCCGCATCACGCCTCACGTATTTTCGATCACGATCTTCGGCATTGCGATCGCCTTGTTCTTCGCCTGCAGCGACAACTGCGCGGCGGCCTTGCGCGCGATCCCGCGGTAACGCGCGGCGAGATCCGACCCCGGCATCGCATGCACGGTGGGATCGCCGCCGTCGGCCTGCTCGCGGATGTGGATATCCAGCGGCAGCGAACCCAGCAGCGGCACGCCGTACTGTTCGGCCATGCGCGCGCCGCCGCCTTCGCCGAACACGTGTTCCTCGTGGCCGCAATTCGAACAGATGTGCGTGGCCATGTTCTCGATGACTCCGAGCACCGGCACCTCCACCTTCTCGAACATCTTCAAGCCTTTTTTCGCGTCCAGCAGCGCGATGTCCTGCGGCGTGGTCACGATCAGCGCGCCCGCGACCGGCACCCGCTGGCACAGCGTCAGCTGGATGTCGCCGGTGCCGGGCGGCAGGTCGATCACCAGGTAATCCAGGTCGCGCCAGCGCGTATCGTTGAGCAACTGCGTCAATGCCTGCGTCACCATCGGCCCGCGCCAGATCATCGGCGTGTCCTCGCCGACCAGGAACCCGATCGACATCAGTTGCACGCCATGGTTGACCATCGGCTCGATACTGCGGCCGTCAGGGGAATCGGGCCGACCTTCGATCCCGAACATGCGCGGCTGGCTGGGTCCGTAGATGTCCGCGTCCAGCACACCGACCTTCGCCCCTTCCGCCGCCAGCGCAAGCGCGAGGTTGGCCGCGACCGTGGATTTGCCCACCCCACCCTTGCCCGATGCCACCGCGATGATGTTCTTCACCCCCGGCAACGGCGTGAGCTTGTCCTGCACCTTGTGCGCGACGATGCGCGTGGTGACCGACACCGCGGCTTGCGAGACATTCGAATCCGCTTCCAGCGTGCGCTTGACCTGCGCGGCCAGCTCGTCCCGGTACGAATGCGCCGGATAACCCAGCGCGATTTCAACCGCCACGCGGTCGCCGTCCACGCCGATGCCACGAATCTCACCGGATTGCGCGAGTGACGCGTCCGTGTGGGGGTCGCGGATCGTCGCAAGGATCTCGCGGACCTGCGCTTCGGTGATAGAGTCCATCTGGAAACACATCCCGCGTACGGAAAGGTCGTACAGTATGACGGCGACGGGCAGCAGAATGTTGATGCGGGTCAGCTACGCGGCCGAGACATCGCCGCAAGGTAGCCGGAATCCTGACGGCCAACGCCCATTGAACGGCGGAATCGGAAGCTGCGCCCGCGCAGCGTCGGGACATCGATGACGACCTTCTTGCCCAAGGTATATGCCGACGCAGGCTCCCGTGACACCCAACCACCCGGAGGTTCGCGCAAATGAAAGAGCAATCGAAAACGCGGTATGCACTGGCCATCGCGACCTCGCTGGTCCTTGCAGGCACCGGCTTTGCAAGCGCCCAGACCAGCGACAGCGGTGTCCTGGATCGCAGCGACGGTATCTACATCCGGTGTGCCACCTGCGGCACCGTCGAGAGCATCACCCAGAACATCGGCAACGCACAAGGCGGGGGCAGCAACACGGCGGCGACGATCACGGGGTCGGTGGTCGGGGGTGTGCTGGGCAACCAGGTCGGGCGCGGCAAGGGGCGCCGGCTGGCGACCGCGGGCGGCGTGGTAGGCGGCGGCATGGCGGGCAACGCAATGGCCAACAGCAACAACAGCCAGCGCAGCAGCTCGACCGTGCGCGTGAAGCTCGGGAACGGCAGCTTCATGAATGTCACCGTGGCCGACGCCAGTGACCTGCGCGTGGGCGACCTGGTGGAGGTCGATCCCAGCGGTCGCATCATCCGGCTGCGCTGAGCACCTGATATCGCAGCCAATCAGACCACGTCGCCCGACGCAACCGGGGCATCCGCTGTTCGGCAGAAGCTAGACCGGTGTCGAGGCACCTTGTCCAAATGGGGAGAAGATCATGCAATTGCGATTCGGAAAGACGCTGCTCGTAGCCGCGCTGGCCGCGGCATCCGTCCTGGCTGCACCGTCGCAGGCCTGTACGCGACTGGTTTATCTCGGTGCGAACGGTGATGTCATCACCGCGCGCTCGATGGACTGGAAGCTGGACATCGGCACCAACCTGTGGGTGTTCCCGCGCGGCATGCAGCGCAACGGCGAAGTCGGGCCCGATTCCGTGCACTGGACTTCGAAGTACGGCAGCGTCATCGCATCGGGCTACGATATCTCGACCACCGATGGCATGAACGAAAAGGGCCTGACCGCGCAGCTGCTGTGGCTGGTCGAATCCGATTATCCCCATGCGCGCGACGGCAAGCCCGGGCTGTCGCTGTCGCTGTGGGCGCAGTACGTGCTGGACAATTTCGCGACGGTCGACGAAGCCGTGGCGGCGCTCGCGAAGGAGCCCTTCGTCGTCATCACCGACAATGTGCCGGGCGAAAATCGCCTCGCGACCTTGCACCTGTCGATGTCGGATGCCAGCGGCGACAGCGCGATCTTCGAATACATCCACGGCAAGCTGGTGGTCCACCACGGCCGCCAGTATCAGGTGATGACCAACTCCCCCACCTTCGATGAGCAGCTTGCGCTCAACACCTACTGGAAGGAGATCGGCGGCACGGTGTTCCTGCCCGGCACCAACCGTTCGTCGGACCGTTTCGCGCGCGCGTCGTTCTACATCAAGGCGATTCCCAAGAGCGAGGATCCAGTGGAAGCGCTGGCCAGCGTCTTCGGCGTCATCCGCAACGTTTCGGTCCCCTACGGCATCACCACACCCGACCAGCCGAACATTTCCTCCACGCGCTGGCGCACGGTCGCCGACCAGAAGCGCATGTTGTACTTCTTCGAATCCGCGTTGACGCCCAATACGTTCTGGGTGGACCTCAAGAAGCTCGATTTTTCCGCGGCAACCGGAAAGGTCATGGAACTGAAGCTGGGGCCGGATCAACGCAACACTTTCAGCGGTGAAGCCAACGCCGACTTCAAGCCCGCGAAACCCTTCGTGTTTCTGGGTGTGCACGGCGCTTGACGGGCGTGGGCCCGGATCGCGGTTCATCAACGGCCCGAACGGTGCCGGGTGATCGCGGCGGCGGCGCGCCGACAGCGTCATGAGGGTGTCGGCGCGCGCTTCCGAACCGCAGCCATCCGGCACCCCATGGCAAGGCGGGATCCTCGTGCCGCCTTCGCTTCCCTGTCTGCTGCTGGCCACGGCGTTCTTCGCAGCGTCGTTGACACCCAGCCTGATCCCACGATCATCGCTGACGCAGGCCCTGCTCACGGGCTGCGCGGCCGCCGTGGGCTACGGACTCGGCGCGTTCGCGGGCGGGCTGTGGGCGTGGCTCGGGCTACCGGCGCCAAAGCAGACCCGGGTCAGCCGGTGGACGCGCTGGGCCGTCATTCCGATCGCCGCGGTCATCGGCTGGGCACTCTGGCGGACGCCCGGCTGGCGCAACATGGTGCGCGACGCGATGGGCCTCCCCGATGTCGGAGGCCTCGACGCGCTGCGCATCGGCTTGCTGGCGATCGTGGTGTTCGCAGTGATCCTCGCCTGCGCGCGCCTGCTCCGCCAGTTCGTCCGCAGGATCACGCGACGGTTCCGGCGCCGCCTGCCACGCCGCCTGGCCAACACGATGGGCTTGCTGACCGCGGGATTGCTGCTGGTGCTGCTGGCGAACGGATTGCTGTTCCGCGTCGGGCTGCGGGCGCTCGATTCCTCGTACCGCGAGGCCGATGCGCTGATTCCCCCCGAGACCGCGCCGCCACGCGAACCCGATGGCACGGGCAGTCCGGAATCGCTGGTCGCCTGGGACCGGCTTGGCCGGATGGGGCGCGAGTTCGTGTCGGCAGCGCCCACGGCCGCGCAGATCGCCGAATTCACCCAGGCGCCGACGCAGCGTCCGCTGCGGGTGTACGTGGGATTGTCGGCCGCGGATTCCGCGCGCGCACGCGCACAACTTGCACTCGACGAGCTGAAGCGGGTCGGCGGCTTTTCACGCAAGACGCTCGTCGTCATCACGCCCACCGGCACCGGCTGGGTGGACCCCGCGGCCATCACGCCCCTCGAGTACCTCTACCGCGGCGATGTCGCCAGCGTCGCGGTGCAGTACTCGTATGTCTCCAGCCCGCTGTCGCTGCTGCTCGAACGTGATTACGGCAGGCAAACCGCGCAGGCCCTGTTCGACGCGGTGTACGCCTACTGGCGGACGCTGCCCAAGGCAAATCGACCGAAGTTGTACCTGTTCGGGTTGAGCCTGGGTGCGTTCCATTCCGAACAGTCGGTCCAGCTATTCGAACTTTTGGGCGATCCGATCGACGGGGCGCTCTGGAGCGGGCCGCCGTTCGCAAGCCAGCACTGGCGCTCGATCACCCGTCACCGCAACGCCGGGACGCCGGCATGGCGCCCCGCGTTTCGCGATGGCGCATTTGTCCGCTTCATGAATCACGGTGACATCACCTCCGCGAATGCGCCGTGGGGCCCGATGCGCGTGGTGTACCTGCAATACGCCAGCGACGCGGTGACCTTCTTCAGCTATGACGCGTTCTTCCACGAGCCGGCATGGATGCATCCCCCGCGCGGCGCGGACGTGTCGCGCAGAATGCACTGGTATCCCCTCGTCACCGGGATGCAATTGACGGTGGACATGCTGCTTGCGAACCGGGCGCCGATGGGTCACGGCCACGTCTATGCGCCGGCCGATTACCTCGCCGCGTGGCTGGCAATCACCGGAATCAATGATTGGACCCGGCAGGAACTCCAGCGACTGGGCGAGTCGCTCGATGCACGGCGCGCGAAATCGATCGAAGAAGACGAAGGAAGCGGCTGAGCGCCGCACTTCGCGCATCCTGCCGATTGGAGAAATACCCATGCTGCGTTGACGGGGGTGGTCAATTAACCGAGACTGCTCGCAAGCTGAGTTGCCAGCGTTTCCACTTCTGTCGGGGAGTACGGTCGTGCACAACGAATCACGGAGACGGCTTGTTGGGTGGCGTGGCAGGCTGTGCGTCCTGGTGACTCTGGGTGGGATCGCCGGTGTCGCCAACGCGCAGACCGCAGGTGCAGATCAATGGCACGGTGCGGTCACCGTGTATGGCTACTTCCCGTCCCTCTACGGTGAGACGACGTTCCCGAATGGTGCGTCCGGACCCACCTTCAAGATCGACGCACACGAGATCGTCCGCAACCTCAACTTTGCCTTCATGGGCAAGGTTCACGTCCAGAAGGGACCATGGGGCGGCTCCGTGGATTTTTTCTACGCGGATGTCAGCGAAAGCCGAAGCGGCACGCGCGACTTCAGCGTGCCGCAAATACCGATACCCGTGGGTGTCGCGGCCGATCTCAAGCTGGGCACGAAATCCACGCTGCTGACGTTGAACGGCACCTACCAGCTCGTCGCGGAACCCGACCATGATCTGAGATTGGTGTTCGGCGCACGCATGTACGACAACCGGCAGCGGCTCGACTGGCACCTGTCCGCGCCGCTGGTGGGTTATCCGTCGGTATCCGGCACCTCGAAGGCTGACAAGACCAACTGGGACGCGATCGTCGGCGTGTCCGGACGCCAGCGTTTCGGTCAGGACCTGCGTTGGTACATGCCCTACTACGTCGACGTCGGCACCGGCGACTCGCGTTTCACGGGACAGGTCCTGTTCGGCCTCGGCTACGCCTTCGATTGGGGCGACGTCACCGCGACCTGGCGTTACATCGACTACAACTTCAAGTCCGGAAGCCTGATTGCGCGGACTTCCTACAGCGGGCCCGCGGTAGGGTTGACCTGGCGCTTCTGATCACGCGAAACGCCTGACCTCGGTGTGCCCGCCTCGATCATCGGGGAGAAAATCATGAGAGTGAAATCCCTTGCATGCACCACGCTGTTGGTTGCGATGGTGTCCTTGTCCGCGTTCGCCGCCACCGACCACCCGTTGCTGGACGCCGCTCGCGCACAGGAATCCGCGGTGATCCAGTCGCTGCACGACATGGTGACGATCGAATCCGGCTCGGACGATCACGCCGGGCTTGCGAAGATGGCGAAGTATTGCGAAGACCGCCTGCGCGCGCTCGGCGCCAAGGTCGAAGTCGTGCCAGCCGCCAACGGCAAGCCGCCGGGTCTGGTGAAGGGAATATTCACGGGGACCGGCAAGTTGCGGATCATGCTGATCGCGCACATGGACACGGTGTACCGCGAGGGCATACTCAAGACCGAGCCGTACCACCGCGATGGCAACAAGCTCTTTGGACCGGGCATCGCCGACGACAAGGGCGGCATCGCGACGATCTTCGGCTCACTGGAACTGCTGAAACAGCAAGGCTGGAAGGACTACGCGCAGCTCACGGTGCTGTTCGATGCCGACGAGGAAATCGGTTCGCCCGGCTCGGGCGCAATCATCGGCGCGCTCGGCAGCGAGAACGACGTGGTGCTGTCCTACGAGCCGTCGCCGGCCAAGGTGGTCGCAGGCAGCGAGGCCGTGCTGCTGGGCGCCGCCGGCACCGGCGCCGTCAAGCTGGAAGTGCAAGGCCGCGCGTCGCACGCGGGCGCGGCACCCGAGGAAGGCCGCAACGCGCTGGTCGAACTGGCCGACCAGATCCTCAAGACGCGCGATGTCTACAAGACCGTACCGGGCATGCAGATGAACTGGACCATGGCCAACGCGGGTGGCGCCCGCAACCAGATCCCGGGCCACGCCGAGGCGACTGGCGACGTGCGCATTTCCGACCCGGCCGGCCCGGACAAATTGCTGGCCGCGCTCAAGGCCAAAACCGCAGAGCCGCCCCTTGTCCCTGACACCACGACCACGATCACGCTGGACGTGCTGCGCCCGATGTTCGTGGCGGGTGACCGCGGCATGACGCTGGCCAAGCTCGCTCAATCCATTTACGGCGAACTGCACGCAGGCAACCTGTCCGTCGACGACACACGCGACATGCCGGGTGGCGCGATGGCGTTCAGTGGTCGCAACCTGATGCTGGTTCCCGGTACCACCGGCGGCACGGATGCCGGTTTTGCCGCAAGCTCCGGCAAGCCGGCGGTGCTCGAAGGCCTTGGCCTTGCGGGCTGGGGCTATCACGCGAAGAACGAATACATCGAAGTGGATTCGATCGTGCCGCGCCTGTACCTCACCTCGCGCATGCTGATTGAATTGGGTAGCAAAGCGGACGTGGGAACTCGATGATGCATGCGTGACCGGCAACGAAGCAGCTACCGCGGGCGCTTCGCGCCCTCGCCCACCGGCGACCTGCATTTCGGATCGCTGCTTGCCGCGCTCGGAAGCTGGCTGTGTGCGCGTCGCGCGAATGGCGCGTGGCTGGTGCGCATCGACGACATCGATCCGCCGCGCGAAGTGCCCGGCTCGGCCGGATCGATCCTGCGCACGCTGCGCGTCTGCGGGCTCGAACCCGACGAGCCGCCATGGCATCAGGGCACCCGCGCACCGGCGTACGAGGATGCGCTGCAACGGCTGCGCGCCGATGGATACGCATTTCCCTGTCGATGCTCGCGCAGCGACCTGGCGGCGAACGGAGGCGCGCATCGCGGCGCGTGCGTGGTTCCGCACGATTCCGGCACGGCGTTCGCGCGCGATCCGGCGTGGCGCGTGCGCGTGGACGATGCGGTGATCGTGTTCGAGGATGGATTGCAGGGCCTGCAACGCTGGCCGCTGGCGGCGGACGGCGACTTCGTGGTGAAGCGCGCCGACGGACCGTTCGCCTACCAGCTCGCCTGCGCGGTGGACGATGCCGCGCAGGGCATCACCGAAGTCGTGCGCGGTGCGGACCTGCTGGATTCCACGCCGCGGCAGATCTTCCTGATGCGGCTGCTCGGCCTGCGCGAACCGGCCTACCTGCACCTGCCGGTCGCGGTCACGGCCGCGGGCGAAAAGCTGTCGAAATCCAGCGGCGCGCGCGCCATCGATGCGCACGGCCCCGCGCCGGCACTGCGCGCAGCGCTGGCCCTGCTCGGCATTCCCGCAGCCGCCTTGCGGCAACCCTCTCCCCGCACCTTGCTGCGTGATGCGCTCGCGGCCTTCGAGCCTGCCGCGTTGCCCCACGCCAGGATCCTGGCGGCACCCGGTTTTTCATGAGGAGTCAGCCACGGATGGCTGCTCTGGCTTGTGCAATCAGGAACGATCGCAAAAAATGACGCAATGCGGCGAGACTTCCCGCCGACTGCTGGCGCATGATCGGCAGTCATCGGCCAATCAACGAGGAGAACGGCATGTCCCAGCAACGCGTGGCATTGGTAACCGGCGGCACCGGCGGCATCGGCACGGCGATCGTGCGGCGGCTGGCCGGCATGGGCTTCAAGGTCGCGACCAATTACCGCGATGAAGCCAAGACCAAGGCGTGGCGGGACAAGCTCGCGGCAGAAGGCATCGACGTCGTCACCGTCAAAGGCGACGTCTCCGATCCTGAATCATGCAAGGCCATGGTGGCGGAAATCGAAAAGCAGCTCGGCCCGATCGACGTCCTGGTCAACAACGCCGGCATCACCCGCGACACCACCTTCCACAAGATGAACTACCAGCAGTGGACGGAGGTCATCAACACCAACTTGAACGCCTGCTTCAACGTCACCCGCCAGGTGATCGACGGCATGCGCAACCGCAAATGGGGCCGCATCGTCCAGATCAGTTCGATCAACGGCCAGAAGGGCCAGTACGGCCAGGCCAACTACGCCGCCGCCAAGGCCGGCATGCACGGCTTCACCATTTCGCTGGCGCAGGAAAACGCCAAGTTCGGCATCACCGTCAACACCGTCTCGCCCGGCTACATCGGCACCGACATGGTGATGGCCGTGCCCGAAGACGTGCGCGCCAAGATCGTCGCGCAGATCCCCGTGGGACGCCTCGGCGAACCCGACGAGATCGCCTACGCGGTTTCCTTCTTCCTCGACGACAAGGCCGCGTGGATCACCGGCGCCAACCTCGCGATCAACGGCGGGCATTACATGGGTTGGTAACTCGGAGTGGTTTCGCTCGCTGCAGCGAGCGAGCCACTTTTGTTTCGGCAAAAGTGGCCAAAACCACTGCGCCCGGCATGACGGTTTCGGCAACGTCCTGTTGCCTCAACTTCCCTGCGCTTCTCACGCCAAGCGGGCCGGCGCGAACTCGCACATCCCTGTGCTCGAACATGCGCGCCTTGCTCCCGCTTGGAGCTGCGATGCTCGGCGTCATGCAACGGCGCATTCATCGCCTCGATATCGGCCATCCATGGCCTGCACCACGAACAAACATTTCCGGATTCGCGCTAACGCTTTATGTCTTGAGTTTCCCCTACCGTGGACATCGAGAGCCCCGCGTAGCGGGGTGAGCGTCCGGTTGACCGAACAGTTAGAGGCCATGCCGAATATGCCGCGAGTATTCTTGCACCGCCCTCTCCAGCCATGCGTCTGTGAACCCATACCTCAGCATAACCGGCTTGACGAACTCTTGAAGCTTGGTGTCTGTGTCTTGGAAGAACGCCCGATGCTCCTCAAGTTGAGCCAGCAACATCTTGTACTTGCCACGGTGTAGGTCGTCTGTCGTCTCGCGAAAGAAGTGGTGAGCCAAGTAGGCCCTCCGCTCTTTGCTTTGGAGCAACGCCGCCTCAAGATCTGCGGGAAGCTCGGTAACCGCCTTGAGTGATTTGATTAGGTTGCCCAGCGTTTTCGCAAACTGCCCCTCAAAAAACGAATCGTGCTCCGCAGGGGTGTACCGAGCTCCGCTTTTGGGGATGAGATCAAGATACATCAGTGCGTTGGCAATCCCGTGCTCAAGCACTTGCGCGAAATACATGGCCGCGCCGTGATGCGCGCACAGCTCTTTGAATTGCTCGCCTTGATCCATCCCCATGGCCGCTAACTAGAAATAGACCCCTAATCCGGGGCGTTGCGCGCGATATTCAGTCTCGTTGGGAGTACTGTCAAATCGAATAGGTAGGCCACGGATGGCCGTGTCGAGCGAGCTTTCCAGCGCCGTGCATGACGCCGAGGCGCGCAGCCGAACGGCGGAGCAAGCGCCGCATGTCCGAGCGCATGGATGCGCGAGTTCGGCGCGGCCGCCGTTCGGCGAGCAACGAGGGCAGTCGAGCCGACACGACGTCGGCGAAACCGGCATGTCCGGCGCAATGGTCTTTGGCTACTTTCTGCCGAAACAGCAAGTAGCCCGCTCGCCGCCGAGGCGAGTGGAACGCGCCAGGAAGTCGCATCGATAGCGAAAAAAGACCCCTGGGATTGCGGCCTGCGCCGGCATGAGGATCAGGTTCCGCCACGAATGGGCGCTAGTGCGCCGCCGCAAGCCGTGCTAGCTTTGCGGCATGGCACAAACCCGCGTCATCAAGAAGTATCCCAACCGCCGCCTGTACGACACCGAGATCTCCAGCTACATCACGCTGGAAGAGGTGCGGCAGCTGGTACTGAGCGGCGCGTCTTTCGAGGTGCGCGATGCCAAGACCGACGAGGACCTGACCCGCGCCGTGCTGCTGCAGATCATCGCAGAGCACGAGCAACAGGGGCAGCCGATGTTCTCCGCCAACCTGCTCTCGCAGATCATCCGCTTCTACGGCGATTCCATGCAGGGCTTCGTGGGCGGCTACCTCGAGAACAGCCTGCAGATCTTCCTCGACCAGCAGCACAAGTTCCGCGCGCAGCTGAAGGAAATGCTGGGCCAGACCCCGTGGTCGATGCTCAACGAGATGACCGAACGCAACATCGACCTGTGGAAGTCGCTGCAACGCGGCTTCATGGAATCCGCCCAGGCCACCGCCAAGCCCGCGCCCAAGCCTCCCGCCGGCGAGGGCAAGAAGCCGCGTTGAAGCCGCTTCGGGTATCACGTTGACACCCTGCCCCACGCTGCCTACTATCCGAACCTTGTTGCGGCGCACCACGTGATGCTGCGCCGCATTTTCAATACGTGCGGGCATGGACGGCCGCGAAATCTGGGGACAAGATCATGAACAAGCGCGTGGCGATCGTGACCGGCGGCATCGGCGGCCTGGGAACCGAAATCTGCAAGCAACTGGCTGCTTCCGGCCGTCAGGTCATCGCCGCCGATCTCGGCAACCGGCAGGAGCGCCTCGGCGCGTTCCGCGAGGAAACCAAGGAGTTCAACGGCCATATCGTGTTCGCACCGGCCGACGTTGCCAACTTCGACGACTGCGCGGCGATGGTGAAACACGTCGCGGAGAAGTACGGCAGCATCGACATCGTGGTCAACGCCGCCGGCATCACCCGCGACACCAGCCTCAAGAAGATGAGCCAGGCGCAGTGGAGCGACCTGATGCACGTCAACCTCGATGGCGTGTTCAACATGTGCCGCAACGTGGTGGACGGCATGAGCGACCGCGGCTTCGGCCGCATCGTCAACATCAGTTCGGTGAACGGCCAGACCGGCCAGTTCGGCCAGACCAACTACTCCGCGGCGAAGGCCGGCATGCACGGCTTCACCATGGCGCTGGCGCGCGAAGTGGCGAAGAAAGGCGTGACGGTCAACAGCGTCTCGCCCGGCTACTGCCGCACCGAAATGGTGATGAAGGTGCCCGAAGACATCCGCAACCAGATCGTCGCGCAGATTCCGGTCGGCCGCCTCGGCGAGCCTTCCGACATCGCACGCACGGTCGCCTTCCTCACCGCCGACGACGCCGGCTTCATCACCGGCGCCAACGTGCCGGTGAACGGCGGCTACTTCATGTCGTTCTGATTCATGTCGTTCTGAGCCCCGCACAGTGGGCACGCCGTGCGGGCATCACTCCGCCGGCGTGACGCTTACGCGCACCCGCAGCCGTTCGCCGGGATCGTAGCCCAGCCGCGACACGTACACTTCGCCGCGATAGCGGTATTCCACGTCGTAGCCGGCGATGCGCCGCTGCGACGGATAATCGCTGACCATGCGGCAATTGGTGGTCGTGTCGGTGTAGGTTCGGTCGTTGGCGGCGGACACGCGGTTGCCGACCACGCCACCCACCACCGCGCCTGCGACCGTCGCCGCCTTGCGGCCGTCCCCCTTGCCGACCTGGTTGCCCAGCGCACCGCCGACGATGGCGCCCAGCACCGTGCCGCCCGTGTGGTTGTTGTCCTGGACGGTCACCGGCTGGTCGTAGCATTCCTGATGCGGCGGTCCGGCCTGCGCCATTTCATACACCGGATCCACCCGCAGCACGTCGGCCCAGCCGAAGTGCGCGTTGTCGCCCGACGACGACGACGGCGGTGGGGGCGGCGGATACGGCTGTGCCCGCACCGTGCCTGCGGCAACGATCAACAACGCGGCGACGAGGGATTTGACTTGCGGCATCACGGACTCCGTAAAGACGCGGCCCCGTGCGGGCGGCCGTGCGCTGGGCGCCATTCCAGCAAATACCGCCTGAATCCGCGCCGAAGCGGACGGCGAGGCTGTGGCGTACTGTTAAAATCATCGGCCGGGCAACTGCTGCGGCGAATCCAGAAACCGGCGATGGAAATACGTCTGCACAACTCGCTCAGCCGCCGGGTGGAAACGTTCGTCCCGCTCGATCCCGCGCGCATCACGATGTACGTGTGCGGGCCGACCGTGTATCACTACGTGCACATCGGCAACGCCAGGCCCTACGTGGTGTTCGGCCTGCTGGCGCGCTTGCTGCGGCGGATCTACGGCGCCGCGCACGTCGTGTACGCGCGCAACGTCACCGACGTGGACGACAAGATCAATGCCGCCGCGCTCGGCGCCGGCGTGCCGATCGGCACGATCACGGACCGCTATGCCGCAGCCTTCCGCCAGGACATGCGGAAACTCGGTGCCGACGAACCGGACGTCGAACCGCGGGCGACCGCGCACATCGGCGAAATCATCGCGATGTGCGCGAAGCTGGTCGCGGACGGCCACGCCTACGCCGCGGAAGGCCACGTGTTGTTCGACGTCGCGTCGTATCCCGGGTACGGACGGCTTTCGCGGCGGTCGGTCGAGGACATGATCGCCGGCGCGCGCGTGGAGGTTGCACCGTACAAGAAGAACCCGGCCGACTTCGTGTTGTGGAAACCGTCCACGCCGGAACTGCCCGGATGGGACAGCCCGTGGGGGCGCGGCCGGCCCGGCTGGCACATCGAATGCTCCGCGATGGCGGCCGCGCACCTGGGTGCGACCATCGACATCCACGCCGGCGGCAACGACCTGATGTTCCCGCACCACGAGAACGAGATCGCGCAGAGCACCTGCGCGCACGACGGCGCCCTCTTCGCGCGCTACTGGCTGCACAACGGCATGCTGACCTTCGACGGCGCGAAGATGTCGAAGTCGCTGGGCAACGTGTTGCAGTTGCACGAGTTGCTGGAACAACACCGCGGCCACGAGGAAGTCCTGCGTTACCTGCTGCTGCGCGCCCATTACCGGCAGCCGCTGGACTGGTCGGACGAAACGCTGAAGCAGGCGAAAGCCACGCTGGACGGCTGGTACGGCGTACTGCGCGACCTTTCGGACGCCGATGTCGAAGCCGACGACGCGGATGTACCCGAGAGGATTGCCGCGGCGCTGTGCGACGACCTGAATACCCCGGAAGCCTTCGCTGCATTGGCCGAACTTGCCGGCGCGGCGCGGCGCGCAAATTCGATCGAAGACAAGCGCCGGGCCAAGGCCGCGCTGCTGGCCGGTGGCGGATTGCTGGGCCTGTTGCAGCAGGATCCGGAGACATGGTTCCGTGGCGCGAACACAACGATCAATCCGGCAACCGTTGAAGACTTGCTCGATCAGCGCCGCGCCGCGCGAGCCGCGCGGGATTTCCAGCGCGCCGACGCGATCCGTGACCAGCTCGCATCGATGGGCATCGCGATCGAGGATGGTCCGCAAGGCACCCGCTGGAAAATGGCGGGCAATAACGTCGAATAGGAACTGCCCATGATGAAAAATGCGGCCACGGAGCACTTGACCATGGATGGCGGCCGGGGCCGCTTCCGGAATTTCGTTGCCCTGAATCCGATGAAACCTTTGCACCGTTGCATGGAGCCGCGATCTTGGACGATCGCATGAACAATGCGCAGCGTGAAATCGTCGAGGAGTTCGCGCTGTTCGGCGACTGGACCGAACGCTACCAGTACCTGATCGACCTCGGCCGCAAGCTTCCGCCGTTTCCTCCGGAACGGATGACCGAGGCCAACCGCGTGCACGGCTGCCAGTCGCAGGTCTGGATGGACGTTTCCGGCGATGCCGCGAAACTCGACATACGCGCGACCAGCGATTCGACCATCGTGTCGGGGCTGATCGCCCTGCTGTTGCGCGTGTATTCCGGCCGTTCCGCGCAGGAGATCCTCGACACCGATCCGGGCTTCATCGAGGCGCTCGGGCTCGCACGTCACCTCTCGCCCACCCGCTCCAATGGATTGGCCGCGATGCTTGCGGCGATCAAGGCGCACGCGGCAAACGCGCTTGGCATCGGAAATTGAGCGCCGCCCCGTGCCTCGACCGGGCGCGTTGAAAGCGCAGCGGGCGATGGCGGATTGCGTGCCGACGGCGTGCGAGCTGCCGGGCACGGCAGCTTGCAAACCGCTCGGGGCTCAATCGCCCATCTGCTTCTGCAAGTGCTCGCGGCGTTCCTGCGCATCGAGCGAGAGCGTGGCGATGGGACGCGCTTCGAGGCGCTCGATGCCGATTTCCTCGTCGGTTTCCTCGCACCAGCCGTAGCGGCCTTCCTCGATCCGGCGCAGCGCCTTGTCGATCTTGGAAATCAGCTTGCGGTAGCGGTCGCGCGTGCGCAGTTCCAGCGAGTTCTCGGTCTCGCGCGTGGCGCGTTCGGCGTCGTCGCCGACATCGCGGACTTCCTCGCGCAGGTTCTCCATCGTCTGCCGCGATTCCTCGACCAGCTGGTCGCGCCACTCGCGCAGCTTGTTGCGGAAATACGCGAGCTGCTTCGGCCCCATGTACTCCTCTTTCGCGGACGGCCGGTAGCCCCTGGGCAGGTCGATGTTGACGGTGGCCGGCAACGCGTAGCGTCCGTCCTCCTTGGTGACCGTGGGTTCGCTGCCCGCCTTGGCGACCGCCACCCCGCCGCGCTCCTCGTGCTTCGGCGCAGGCTTGGGATGAACCGTCTTCACCGGTTCGGGCTTGTGCGCGACGGGCTTGGCCACGGGCGCGGATTTCGCCTTCGGTTTTTTGGCGGGAGCGGCCTTCTTCGCCGGCGCGGGCTTGTGCGCCGGCGCGCGTCCTGCGGGTGCCTTCGCCTGCGATTTCGCCTTCGGTTTCGCTGCAACCTTCCCGACCGGCTTCTTCGGTGCGGCCTTCTTGGCCGGCTTGCTCGACTTCTTGATGGGAGTAACCCTCTTCGCGGATTTGGATTTCGTCGCGGCGACCGGCTTCTTCGCCGGCTTGGCGCCACGCTTCGACGTGCCGGATTTTGTCTTGGGCTTCGCCATGTCCCCGCACTCGTCTATGGGATCGGGCAGCCGCGTGTTATAGCCTAGAGCGCGCCGACCGGCAACCGATCGGCAAGTTTAGCCGAGAATCCAATCCCCGTTTTGCGAATCCCGTCTTGACACGCCTGCTGCTGTGCCTGATCGCCGCGTACAAGAAACTGCTGAGCCCCTGGCTCGGCAGCCGTTGCCGCTTCCACCCCACCTGCTCGGCCTACGCGCGCGTGGCGATCTCGCGCTTCGGCCCGGCGCGCGGAAGCGTGCTGGCGATCTGGCGTATCCTGCGCTGCCAGCCGCTGTGCAGCGGCGGCATCGACCCGGTGCCGCAGGCGTTCGCGTTGCGCGGCTGCCGCCACCACGGGAATTCCGATGACTGATGCCTGGCTGATCACGAACGCCGAACTCGTCAACGAGGGACGACGCCGGCACGCCGACCTGCGCATCCGCGACGGGCGCATCGACGAGATCGGCAACGGCCTGCGTCCGTTCACCGGCGAACAGCTGCTGGATGCATCCGGGCTGTGGCTGCTGCCGGGCCTGATCGACGACCACGTGCATTTCCGCGAACCGGGCTACACGGCCAAGGCCGACATCGCCTCGGAATCGCGTGCGGCGATCGCCGGCGGCGTCACCAGTTTCATCGACATGCCCAACACCGATCCGCCGACGCTGACGCACGCGTTGCTGGAAGACAAATATGCGATCGCGGCGCGCAGCTCGGTGGCGAACTATGCCTTTTATTTCGGCGCCAGCAACGACAATCTCGACGCGATCCGCGCGCTCGATCCCCGCCGCGTGCCGGGCGTCAAGGTGTTCCTGTGCGAATCCACCGGCAACCTGTGCGTCAGCGATCCGCAGGCGCTGGAAGGCGTGTTCCGCGACTCGCCGGTCAACGTGGTGGTGCATTGCGAAGACGATGCGATCATCCACGCCAACCTCGACCGCGCGAAAGCGCAATACGGCGACGACATCCCGATGCGGATGCATCCGCGGATCCGCTCGCGCGAAGCCTGCTTCGCATCCACGCGGTGGGCGGTGGAAACCGCGCGTCGGCACGGCACCCGCCTGCACGTGCTGCACGTCTCCACCGCCGACGAACTCGCGCTGTTCGAGCCCGGCCCGATCGGCGGGAAAAAGATCACCGCCGAGACCTGCGTGCACTTCCTGCGCTTCACCGATGCGGACTACGACGGATACGGCGGCAGGATCAAGTGCAATCCGGCGATCAAGGCCGCGTCCGACCGCGACGCACTGCTGCGTGCGCTGGCCGACACCCGCATCGACGTGCTGGCGACCGACCACGCGCCGCATCTCCAGGAAGAAAAGCAGCGGCCGTACACGCGATGCCCTTCCGGCATCCCGTTGATCCAGTACGCGCTGCAATCCACGCTGGAACACGTGCTGGACGGCGCCTTGACGCTGGAACGCGTGGTGGAGGCCGCGTGCCACGCACCGGCGATCCTGTTCGGCATCCGCGGGCGCGGCTTCGTGCGCGAAGGCTTCCACGCCGACCTGGTGCTGGTCGATCCCGACACGCCGCACACCGTGCGCAAGGAAGAGGTGTTGTCGAAGTGCGGCTGGTCGCCGTTCGAGGACGACACCTTCCGTACCAGCATCGCCGCGACCTTCGTCAACGGCCATCTCGCCGCGCGGCGCGGACGGCTGCTCGATCCGAACCCCGGGATGCGGCTGGAGTTCGATCGCTAACCGGGAAAGTTCTTGCCGATGGTCGCCACCGCATCGTGCGGATGCAGGCTTTCGTGGTGCGAGGCGACGATGCGATAGCCGGCGATGCGGGGCTCGGCATCCAGCGCGGCGCGGATGCGGCGCGCGGCGTCCTCGCAGAACATCGGGTTCTCGGCGTTCAATTTCGCGAAGGCCTGCTCGTCCTCGCGCTTGACCGCGGTCTGCACCGGCGTCGCCAGCGCGCGTTCGACCGCGTCGATCAACTCGACGACAGGCAACTCGAAGCCGTTCGCGAGTTTCACGCGCACCTTCGCGGTGCTGCGTTGCGCGTGCGGCGTGGCGGCCATACCGCGTTCCGAGCCCAGCCATTCCCGCACCGCGCGGTGCGTCGGCGCCGTCGTGCCGAAATCCGCATCGAAACGCTGCTGGTTGGCCTGCCGCGACAACGCCAGCGAAGCCGGGCACGTGGAGGAATACTGCACCCCGCAACCGAGTTGCAGCGCGAAATGGTTGTCCTGCAGCGTCGCTTCCACGGTCACCGGATACGACTTCCAGCCCGCATGGGCGCTGACCAGCGAAGGACGCTTCAGCAGGTGCGCGTATTCGATCGCCAGGCGCACGCGCGTGGACAAGCCTTCGTGCGATTCCAGCAACGCGTGCAGCAGGCCGCACAGCATCGAAGGCGTCAGTGCCTGAGTCGCCAGCGTGTCTTCCAGCAACAGGTACAGCCGCGACATGTGGATGCCTCGCGTGCGGGTATCCACCAGGTTGACTTGCACCGATACATTTGCCGGCGCAACCAGCGTGCCGCCTTGTCCGTCCGCGTGGCGCAACGGCAGGTCGATGCCTTCCATGCCGACCCAGTCCAGCGCACCCGCGTGATCGGGATGCGCGGAGGAAGCGACGTCGGGCAGGTCGTGTCGGAGATGGTCGCGGGAAGACATCGGTTTTTCCGTGTCGAAAGAAATCGTGGCCTCAGGGCTGTGCTGCCGCATGCCAGGCGCGGGCCGCGCGCCAGGCATCCAGTGTCGCAGGCAATCCGCCCGCGGGCCGCTGCATCGCGCCCAGCGGTTCCTCCGCGCGCGCTGCGTGCCGCAGGGCGCGGCGATCGAGCCGCGCCTGCAGGCCACGGAACAGGCCCAGCGGGCCGGACAGTGTATCGGCCTCGTCCAGCACATGCAGCAAGTCGCCGATCTGGCCGTGCAACGCCGCGCGGCGCGACGCGGTGTCTTCGAGCAGCGCGCCCTGCGACAGGCCATGCCGCGCCAGCAGCGCCATCGGCAACGGCGTGCGGCCATGTTCGATTTCCATCGGCAGGTTGCGCAGCGCGGCGATCGCGCCCTGCACGGCGGCCACGCCGCACGCGCGTTCGGCACCCGCGCCCGTGCCGAACCACAACGCGGTCTCGATGCGCGCCAGCGCGCCATGCAGCGCCCCGGTTTGCGCAACTTGCGCGGACAGATCCGCCGCAGGCGCCGCCTCCAGTTGCAACCCTGCCGCGTGAAACATCGCGTTCCATGACGACGGCGGGATCGCGCGCGCGACCGCATCCGCGAACACCGCCTGCGTCAGCGGATGCCGGGCGCGGCCATCGCGGGCGAGCCCGCATTCCTCGATCCACCATTGCAGTTTGGTGGCGGCGACGCTCGGCGCGTGGATCGCGTACACCGCATCCAGCCATTCCTGCTTCAATGCCTCGAATGCGCCGAGCGCATCCCGCCGCGGAGCGCGACGCAGGAAAACCCAGGCCGCATCGAGCCGCGGATGCGCGGCGCGATGATCGCGCAACCAGCTTTCCAGTGCGTCATCTGCCATGGGGTCAGCCGGCGCGGCGCCAAGCGTGCCGCGTTGCTTCCGCAGCGGTTGCCAGGCAAGGCGCGCGGCGCAGCGCCATGGCACTTCCATGGTCAAGCCGCGCAACGCAGTATGGCGGTCGCTGCGAAGCAACCCGAAGGGCCGTGGCCCTTTGCCCGCGGGGCTGCGTCATCGCTCGTCGAAGTATCGACATACGTCTTCCTCGTTCTTCCTTGCCCTGCAGACAAAGGGCCAACGGTGCGACCGTTTGCCGCCGCGTCGGCTGACCCTAATCGAGCCAGCCCGCGATCTGCGCGGCGTTCGCGGCATGGGCGTCACCGCCCCAGCCACGCGCCTCGCGCGGATCGAGATACCCCCAGTCGGCGACGATGGTGTACGCGCCCGCGCCCCGCCCGGCCTGCACGTCGCGCGGATCGTCGCCCACGTAGGCGCAATGCGCGGGATCGACACCGGCTTGCGCGCATGCATGCAGGATGGTCTGCGGGTCGGGCTTGCGCACCGGCAGCGTGTCGCCTGCGACCACCGCGGCCACGCGATCCGCGTAACCGAGGCGTACGAGCAGCGGCGCGGTCAGGAATCCCGCCTTGTTGGTGACCACGCCCCACGGAATGCCGAGCGATTCGAGTTTTTCCAGCAGCGCATCGATGCCCGGGAACGGAAGCGTGCGCGCGTAACGCGTCGCCTGGTAGAGATCCAGGTAGCGCGGCAGGATCGCATCGATGGCTTCGTGATCCTGCGCACCGAATGCCGTGGACAGCACGGCACGAGCGCCGCGGGAAGTGACCGCGCGCACGGCTTCGTAGGCGGGAGCCGCCATGCCGGTTTCATCGCACAGCGCGACCAACGCATCGTGCAGGTCGGGGGCGCTGTCGACCAGGGTGCCGTCGAGATCGAAAAACATCGCGGCCAGCGGTTCGGGCAATGCGGGCCTCATGCCGGCTTGCGCGCGCAAACCAGGTAATTCACATCCACACGCGCGATGACATGTGCCTTCCTGGTCAATGGGTTGTAGGCAAGACCGGAGAGTTCTTCGAGTTCTAGCCCTACCGCGCGCAGCAGCACCGCGAGTTCCGAAGGACGCAGGAACTGCTCGTAATGATGCGTGCCACGCGGCAGCAGCCGCGCGACGTATTCGGCGCCGACGATCGCCAGCGCGAACGCCGCCGGCGTGCGATTGAGCGTGGACAGGAACAACCTGCCGCCGGGCTTCAGCAAGGCTGCCAGATCGGAAACCAGCGCCGCCGGATCGGGCACGTGTTCGATCAGTTCCATGCAGCAGACGGCATCGAAGGCGGACGGCTCGGCCTCCGCGAGTTCACGCGAGGAACACTGGCGATAATCGACTTCCACCTTCGATTCGAAGCGGTGCAGCCGCGCCACATCGATCAATTCCGGCGCAAGGTCGATCGCGGTGACGCGTGCGCCCGCGCGCGCCAGCGATTCGGAAAGGATTCCGCCTCCGCAACCGATGTCGGCCACGCGCGCGTCGCGCAACATCGTGCGTTCCGCGATCCATGCCAGCCGCGCCGGATTGAGGTCGTGCAACGGACGCGATTCGCCGTCCGGGTCCCACCACCTCGAAGCGAGCTTGCCGAATCTGGCCAGCTCTTCCGGGCTCGCATTGTGCGCGGGTTCGTTCATTGCCTCATTCCACGTTGCGGCTCAGTGGATCGCCGCGATGCGTTCGCGCCAGCGTCCGGCCTTGGCCAGCACGGCCTCGACGTCGACGTCGCACAACACTCCGTCCGCGAGCCTGCGCCGGCCGGCGATCCAGACATCGCTGACCTGCCGCCGCGAGGCCGCGTACACCAGTTGCGAAACGGGATGATAGAGCGGCTGCGTTTCCGGGACATCCAGCCGGACCGCCGCCAGGTCGGCGGATTTGCCCGGCTCGATCGAACCGGTGCGGTCGGCCAGCCCGAGCGCGCGCGCCCCATCGAGCGTGGCCGCGCGCAGCGCGTACGCCGCATCGAAAGCGCTGGCGTCGTTGGCCACGCCCTTGGCGAGCAAGGCCGCGGTGCGCAATTCGCCCAGCATGTCGAGGTCGTTGTTCGACGCGCAGCCGTCGGTGCCGATCGCGACATTCACCCCCGCGCGGCGCAGCTTTTCGGCGGGACAGAATCCCGAGGCGAGCTTGAGGTTGGATTCCGGGCAATGCACGACCGAAACGCCCGCCTCCGCGCACGCCGTGATTTCGGCGTCGGTCAGTTGCGTCATGTGCACGGCGATCAGCCGGTCGTTGACCAGGCCCAGGCCCTGCATGCGCGCGAACGGACGCGCGCCGTGTCCGCTGCGCGCATCCTCGACTTCCTGCGCGGTTTCGTGCAGGTGCAGGTGCACGGGGATGTCGAGCTGGTCGGACAGGGTGCGGATGCGCTCGAAGCTGGAATCCGAGACGGTGTACGGCGCGTGCGGTGCGAACGCGCAGGCCACCAGCGCGTCGCCCTTGAGCTCGTCGTGCACCGCCAGCGCGCGTTCGAAATATTCGTCCGGCGTGGCGGCCCACGCGCTGGCGAATTCGATCACCGGCAATCCCGCCACCGCGCGGAAGCCCATCCGCCGGCAGGCGGCGGCGAAAACATCCGGAAAGAAATAATTCTCGTTGCAGGTCGTGGTGCCGCCGCGCAGCATCTCCACGATCGCAAGCTCGCTGCCGTCGCGCACGAAGTCCGCGCCGATCACCTTCGCCTCGACCGGCCAGATGTGCCGCTGCAGCCAGGTCATCAGCGGCAGGTCGTCGGCCAGCCCGCGCAGCAGCGTCATCGGGCTGTGCGTGTGCGCGTTGATCAGGCCGGGAATCAGCGCATGCGCGCCGAGGTCGATGCGTTCGCGCGGCGCGTACTTCGCGGCGGCATCCGCGACCGGCAGGAGATCGACGACGACGCCGTTCGCCACCGCGACGGCGTGATCTTCCAGCACCACGCCGTGCGGCTCGACCGGGATGATCCAGCGGGCGCCGATCAGCAGGTCGATGGCTTGGGCCGCCTGCGGGTTCATCGCGGACGCGTCATTTCACCCGGCCGACGTATTCGCCGGTGCGCGTGTCCACCTTGATCATTTCGTCCTGGTTGACGAACAACGGCACGCGCACGACCGCGCCGGTCTCCAGCTTGGCCGGCTTGCCGCCGCCGCCGGAGGTATCGCCGCGCACGCCCGGATCGGTTTCGGCGATCTTCAGCTCGACGAAATTGGGCGGCGTCACCGACAACGGCGTGCCGTTCCAGAGGGTGACGATGCACTCCTCCTCGCCCTTCAGCCATTGCGCGGCATCCCCCACCGCATTCTTGTCCGCGGTGTGCTGCTCGAACGTGTCCGGCTGCATGAAATGCCAGAACTCGCCGTCGTTGTAGAGGTACTGCATGTCGGTGTCGACCACGTCGGCGCCTTCCACCGAATCGGTGGATTTCAGCGTGCGCTCCGTGACCCGGCCGTTCTTCAGGTTGCGGATCCGGATGCGGGTGAAGGCCTGGCCCTTGCCGGGCTTGATGAAATCCGCGTCGACGATGGTGTAGGGATCGCCGTCGACGATGATCTTCAGCCCGTTCCTGACGTCGTTGAGGCCGTAGGTCGCCATGTTCCGATGCTCCATTTGAAAGCGCGGCCCAGGCCGGCATCCATCGCCGAGGGCCGCATGACCGCGGTCGATCTTCGCGATCGTGCGCGATCGCAAAAAAACAAACCGGCTAGAATGGTGGATTGACCGGGCGCTCGAACCCGGACCAAGACTGCCCATGATAGCCGTTCCCGCACCCGTCGCGCAGCCACGGGCCCTGCCCGACTGGCGCCAGTCGCTGCGCGAGGCGGTCACGGACGCACGCGAATTGCTGGCGTTGCTCGGGCTCGAATCGCTGGCCGGTCGCCTGCCCGGCGACGACGCCGGGTTCGCGCTGCGCGTGCCGAGAGGATTCGTGGCGCGCATGCGGCATGGCGATCCGCGCGATCCGCTGCTGCTGCAAGTGCTGCCGCAACTGGCCGAGCGCGCGGACGTGCCGGGTTTCGTCGCCGATGCGGTGGGCGATCTCGCCGCGCGTTCCGCGCATGGCGTGTTGCAGAAGTACGCGGGTCGCGCCTTGCTGATCGCATCGGGCAGTTGCGCGGTCAACTGCCGCTATTGTTTTCGTCGGCATTTTCCTTATGCGGAGGAAATCGCCGCAGCGGCGGGCTGGCGCGAAGCATTGGCGCAGGTGCGCGCCGATGCCGGCGTGCGGGAAGTCATCCTTTCCGGCGGCGACCCGCTGGTGCTGTCCACCGCCAAGCTGGCGGAATTCGGCTCGGCGCTGGCGGCGATCCCGCACGTCGAGACGCTGCGCATCCACAGCCGCGTTCCGGTGGTGCTGCCCGAGCGGGTGGACGACGAATTCTGCGCATGGCTGGCCGGGCTGCCGTTGCGGCGCGTCGTCGTGCTGCACGTCAACCACGCCAACGAGATCGACGGGTCCGTGCGCTCCGCGTGCGCACGATTGCGCGCGGCCGGAGCCATCCTGCTGAACCAGTCGGTGCTGCTCGCGGGCATCAACGACAATGCGGATCGCCTGGCCGCGCTGTCGGATCGGCTTTTCGATTGCGGCGTGCTGCCCTACTACCTGCACCAGCTCGATCCTGTCCGCGGCGCGGCGCATTTCGCGGTGGACGATCCGCGCGCGAGCGGGCTGATCGAGGCCCTGCGCGCGCGGCTGCCCGGCTACCTGATCCCGCGACTGGTGCGCGAAATCGCAGGCGCGGCATCCAAGATGCCGCTCCAGGGCCCGTAAACAGGCATTGGGTTCTGGCAATGCCCGCGATGATGCGGTACAAGAGATCCTCGACCTGGCGCAATGACGCGCCGACCTGAACAGCCCATGATGCAGGACCCCGTTACCCGGATCGTGATCGTCGAGGACATCGCCGAGGACGCAGAACAGATCGTCAGCGTGCTGCGCAACGGCGGAATCGCGGTCAGGCCGCAACGCGTCACCAGCGAGGACGAATTCGCCGCCGCGCTGGAATCGCTGAATCCCGATCTGGTGCTGGCCAATCCTTCCGCCGCCGACATCGACTACGCGTCGCTCGCCCGCGCGATCGAAACCAGCGGCAAGGACATGGCGCTGCTGGCGCTGGCCGACAAGCTGGACGAAGACCTGGTGGCGCGCATCTTCACCACCGGCACGCGCGGCATCGCGCTGCGCAAGCGCCCCGACCAGTTGCAGGCGGTGGTCCGGCGCGAGCTGGACGCACTGAACACCCGCCGCGGCGTGCGCCGTCTGGAAGCGGCATTGCGCGAATCCGAACGACGCTGCGATTCGCTGCTGGATTCCTCGCGCGATCCGATCGCCTACGTGCACGAAGGAACGCACGTCCGCGCGAATCGCGCCTACCTGGAAATGTTCGGCTTCGACGAATTCGAGGACGTGGAGGGCTTGACGCTGCTGGACCTGATCGCGCCGGCGCACACGGCCGATTTCAAGGACCTGCTGAAGCGCCTGTCGCGCGGCGAGAAACCGCCGCCGCGACTGGAACTCGCCGCGCAACGCGCGGACGGTTCCACCTTCGATGCGGTCATGGAATTCTCGTCCGCCAGCTACGAAGGCGAGCCGTGCCTGCAGATCGTGTTCCGCCGGCAGGAGGTCGACGGGGAACTGGCGCGGCAACTGGAGGAAATGAAATCGCACGATCCGCTGACCGGCCTGTACAACCGCGCGCATTTCCTGGTGCAGGTGGACGAGGCGGTGAAGGCCACGGTGGACGGCACCAAGGACCAGTCGCTGCTGCTGATCGAGCCGGACAATTTCCAGGGCGTCAACGATTCGGTCGGGATCGCCGGCATCGACACGCTGTTGAAGGCGATGGCAGGCACGATCTCCAACAGGCTGCACGATGGGGATTGCGCGGGGCGCATCGGCGAGCACGCGTTCGGCGTGCTGCTTGCGTCGCGCCCGCACGACGAGGTGGTGCGACTGGCCGAGGCGATCCGCGCAAAAATCGAGGCGAAGATCGTGGAAGCGGGCGGGCGCTCGGTAAGCCTGACCGCCAGCATCGGCGGCAGCCTGCTGGGCGAGAAGAACGCCAACACGCAGACGCTGCTGGCGCAGGCCAGCCACGCGCTGCGCAGCGCGCAGTCGCAGGGCGGCAACCGCTGCGACATCCACGACCCGTCCGCCACCGACAAGGCGGAAGCGGCCAAGGAAAAACAGTGGCTGGAGATGGTCGACGCCGCGTTGGCCGACGACGGTTTCGTGCTGTATTACCAGCCCGTGATCAGCCTGCACGGCGACGAAGGCGAATTCTACGAAGTGCTGTTGCGCATGCAGGGGCCGTCCGGCGAAGTATTGCCGACGTATTTCTTTCCGGTCGCCGAACGGCATGGCAGGTTGCCCGCGATCGACCGCTGGGTGATCGGCCGCGCGATCGAGGTGCTGGCGCAGCGCGCGAACCGCGCCACGCACACCATCCTGTTCATCAAGCTCACCGTCGATTCGCTGCAGGACGAACAACTCGGCGCCTGGATCGGCGAACGGCTGCAGGCCGCGGGAGTGCCCGGCGCGTCGCTCGTGTTCGAGATGCCGGAAAGCAAGGTCGTCACCAGCCTGAAGCCCGCGCGCGAACTGGTCGGGCAATTGCGGCAGCACGGCTGCGCGTTCGCGCTGGAACAATTCGGTTCCGGGCTGAACTCGTTCCAGTTGCTGAAGCACATCGACGTCGAATACCTGAAACTCGACCGCAGCTTCACCCGCGACCTGCCGAAACACGACGAGAACCAGCTCAAGGTACGCGAGCTGTGCACGCAGGCCGACGGCGCCGGCAAGCACACCATCGCCGAATGGGTGGAAGACGCCGCCAGCATGAGCGTCCTGTTCTCCGCCGGCGTGCATTTCGTGCAGGGGAACTTCCTGAGGGAGCCGGAAAAAGTGATGGCCTACGTTGCGTGAGGCAATCCCTCCATTTCCAAAAAGCGCCTTGTCAAAGGTGCGCAAGATACGTTACGTTATCGAAGTGGCCGTTGTTTCGTATGGAAGAGCAGCAGGATTCGCTGCTCTACTTCCGCCCTGCGCGGGCTATTGCGCACGATCGACGCCTTCGTCTCGAAAGCAGGTCAGGAAAGAGGCATGACCGCACAAAGACACATCGAGCAGATGGTAAAGAAACTCGAACGGCTGCCACCCGAGCGCGTGGCCGAAGTCGAGGACTTCATCGACTTCCTGCACAACCGCGACGAAGATCGCGGCCTGGTGCAGGCGGCGCAAGCTGTTTCCGAGCGCACCTTGCAAACGGTCTGGGACAACCCCGCCGATGCCGACTACGACCGCCTGTAATTTCGGCGATGTGGTGCTGGTGCGGTTTCCGTTTACCGATCAGTCGGGCCAGAAACAGCGTCCTGCCGCCGTCGTCAGCAGCGGCGCCTATCAGCGCAATCGCCCGGATGTCATCCTGCTCGCCATTGTCGACTCCCCGCTTTCAGTTCCAACTTAAACCAGAGGTTTCCGGGTGGTGGTGTAGCCGGTACTCGACCGGTGTCAGGTCGTTGAGTGCATCGTGTGGAATCTGTTCGTTGTAGTCGGCCATCCAGCGTTCGGTGTGTTCGCGTACTTCGGTGAGATTGCGGAAGACGTACAAGTCCAGCACCCCGCGTCGATAGCTGCCGTTGAAGCGTTCGATGAAGCCGTTTTGCATCGGTCGGCCTGGCTGGATGAAATCGAGTTGGACAGTATGTGCTTCGGCCCATTCGGCCAAGGCCACGGCGATGAACTCGGGACCGTTGTCCAGCCGCACCTTGGCCGGATAGCCGCGCCAAGCGGCGATTCGATCCAGCGCACGGATCACGCGGGCCGCCGGCAGGTTCAAGTCGATCTCGATAGTCAAACACTCCCGGGTGAAATCATCGATCACATTGAAGGTGCGAAAGCGGCGCCCGTCCCATAGCGCATCGGACATGAAATCCGCCGACCAGCCGCTGTTGACTGCCAGACCGGCATCCAACGGTTGCGGGTGCCGGTTCGGCAGCCGCCGCTTGCTCAACCGCCGCCGGTTCAATCCCAACGCGCAGTACACCCGCCACACCCGCTTGTGATTCCAGCGATGACCCCGCCGGCGCACCAGCTTGTAAAGCTTGCTGAAACCGCGATCCTCGAAGCGCTCGGCCAACTCCTGCAACACCGCGATCACCGGCTCGTCGCGATCCGGGCGACGCCGATAGCGCGCTGCCGATCGCGACAGACCCACCGCCATACAAGCCCGGCGCTCGCTCAGGCCGTGCTCGCACATCAGCACCGACACAAGCGGGCGTTTTGCCGCCGGACCTACAGTTTTTTTGCAATCACATCCTTCAGCGCATGATTCTCCATCGCCAGCTCCGCGTACATCCGCTTGAGCTTGGCGTGCTCGGCTTCCAGATCCCGCAGGCGTTGGATATCGGCCGCTTCCATGCCGCCAAACTTCGATTTCCACGTGTAGTACGTCGCTTCAGAAATTCCCAGCTCCCGGCACACGTCTTTGACGTGTCGCCCTGCTTCGACCTCCTTCAACGTGTGGACTATCTGCGATTCGGTGAACTTGCTCTTGCGCATCGGTGGCCTCCTTGGCTTAGTTTGCCCGGAGACCTCCAGTTATGGTTGGACCAAGTTTAGGGGGAGTCGACAATTGGCCGTGGTTTGGGTGGGCAGCACATCGGAAGCCAGACTGCCGGCGTGGCCGTTGCGATGGCCGGCCCCGTCGCAAGTGTAGACCAGGTTGCCCAGGCTGGTGCGGTTGCCCTTCTGGTAGGTAAGCCCGGTCAGCTCGTTGGCGTCGTCGAAGCCGATGAAACCGCGTACGGCCCCGGAATGACGACAATGATCGTCTGCGCTTTCCCGCCGCCTGCCGCCTGCACCCTGTTTACGCCTCACGGGGCAAACTGTTCGTCCAGGATCCGCTGCGCCAGATTGTGTTCGGGATCGAACAGCAGGGTCACGGCGTGTTCGCGCGTTTCGCGCACCCGCACCTCGCGCGCGTCGCGCACTTCCAGGAAATCCGCGGTGGCGCTGACCGGCCGATGGTCCGGTTCCCGCGTCCGCAACCGCACTTCGGTGGAGGAAGGCAGCAGCGCGCCGCGCCAGCGGCGCGGACGGAACGGGCTGATCGGCGTCAACGCCAGCACGTTGGCATCCAGCGGCAGGATCGGCCCGTAGGCGGAAAGGTTGTACGCGGTGGAACCCGCGGGCGTGGCGACCAGCACGCCGTCGCAGATCAGGTTCTCCAGTTTCACCGTGCCGTTCAGGGCGATCTCGATGTGCGCGGCCTGGTTGGTCTGGCGCAGCAGCGACACTTCGTTGAAAGCCAGCGCGTGCGCTTCGCTGC